>JBCCYG010000258.1:0-3405 GCA_039190145.1 Pseudomonadota bacterium
ACATGCGGGTCACATGGCGGTGTTCCTCGCCGCGGGCGAGGCGCTGGGCCTGCCAAGCTTCGAGATCGGCGATGCTTTCAGCGCCGACGCAGAGCTTCACTAGATTTATGTGTCCCATGACCCACCAGATGTTGTGCGGATACCGCGTATATCTATATATTGCGATTCCCGGCGAAGAAAAAGCTACATCTAGATGTGGTGGTCGGGTAAATCGCTTACACTACCTACGCCCGTGCACGCTAGATATTGAGGTTTCGCCATGACACGCTTCACCGCGCCGATAGCTGAGCAGATCTGGGATATGAAATATCGGCTCAAGGAGGCCGATGGCACCCCCGTGGATGGCAGCGTGGAAGACACATGGCGACGCGTGGCGAAGGATCTTGCCAGCGTGGAGGCGGATGCTGAAGGCTATGAGACCGAATTCTACGAGGCGCTAAGCGATTTCCGCTTTCTACCTGCGGGCCGGATCACAGCGGGGGCCGGCACAGGGCGGAAGGTGACGCTCTTTAACTGCTTTGTCATGGGCACGATCCCCGACAGCATGGGCGGCATTTTCGACATGCTCAAGGAGGCCGCGCTGACGATGCAGCAGGGCGGCGGCATCGGGTATGACTTTTCAACGATCCGGCCAAAGGGCGCGGATGTGAAGGGTGTGGCAGCGGATGCTTCTGGCCCGCTGAGCTTTATGGATGTGTGGGACGCGATGTGCCGGACGATCATGTCCGCCGGGTCGCGCCGGGGCGCGATGATGGCCTGCTTGCGCTGCGATCACCCGGATATCGAGGATTTCATCGAGGCGAAGTCCGACCCCGCGCGGCTCAGGATGTTTAACGTTTCGGTCCTGGTGACTGACCCGTTCATGGATGCGGTGAAGGCGGATGGCAGCTGGGATCTCGTCTTTGAGGGCAAGGTCTTTCGCACGGTGAAGGCGCGCGATCTGTGGAACAAGATCATGCGCTCGACCTTCGACTATGCCGAGCCGGGGGTGATCTTTATCGATCGGATCAACAAGGCCAACAACCTCAACTATTGCGAGACGATCGCGGCGACGAACCCCTGCGGGGAGCAGCCTTTGCCACCCTATGGTGCTTGCCTTCTGGGATCGATCAACCTCGCTCGGCTGGTGAAAGCGCCGTTTGAGGAAGCTGCCGAGATGGATGAGGCGGCTTTGGCAAAGCTTGTCGCGACCGCCGTTCGGATGATGGACAATGTGGTCGATGCCTCCCGCTTCCCCTTGCCGGAGCAGGAAGCCGAGGCCCGCGCGAAGCGGCGGATCGGGCTTGGGGTCACGGGGCTCGCGGATGCGCTCCTCATGGTGGGGTCGCGCTATGGCTCTGAGGAGGCGGCGCGTCTAACGGACCGCTGGCTGCACCAGATCGCCCGCGCCGCCTATCTGGCCTCGGCGCAGTTGGCGGGAGAGAAGGGCGCGTTCCCGCTCTTTGATCGGGAGGCTTATCTCGCGTCGGAGACCATGCAGGGGATGGATGAGGATGTCCGCGCGGCGGTGGCGGAGCATGGCATCCGCAACGCGCTTGTGACGTCGATTGCGCCGACGGGGACGATTTCGCTTTATGCAGGCAATGTCTCCTCCGGGATCGAGCCGGTGTTTGCCTATGCCTATACGCGCAAGGTGCTGCAGCCGGACGGGTCGAAGACCGAAGAAGAGGTTGTCGATTACGCGGTGCAGTTGTGGCGTGAGAAGATGGGCGATGCGGAGCTGCCCGATTACTTCGTGAATGCGCAGACGCTGCCGCCGCTCGAGCATGTGCGGATGCAGGCCGCCGCCCAGCGTTGGGTGGATTCGTCGATTTCAAAGACGATCAACTGTCCGGCGGACATCTCCTTTGACGATTTCAAGGATGTCTACATGGCGGCGTGGGATCAGGGCTGTAAGGGGTGCACGACGTACCGGCCCAATGATGTGACGGGGTCGGTGTTGAGTGTGTCGGAGGAGAAGGCAGATGGAGACTCTATTGGCGAAAGACTCAAAGTACGTCGTATACAACTTGGCTTGACGCAAGCCGAAGTTGCAGAGGTTGCAGACACATTACCTTCTGTCATTTCGAAGGTAGAAAATGGGCTCCAAGCAAAGCTGCCAGGTATCGAACAGGTTGCTGCGCTTTTGGAAGTGTCTTCCGGATGGCTACAATTTGGCGAAGGCGCTTCGTCCACTGGTGACGCTCCTAGCGTTGCAACCGTCGCAGCTAATGATTTACCAGTTGGTGGAGCTGACATTGTCCACCTCGCCGAGCCGCTTGATCGGCCTGCTGCGCTGGAGGGGAACACTTACAAGCTGAAATGGCCGGACAGTGAGCATGCGCTTTACATCACGATCAATGACATCGTGCATGGCCAGCAGCGGCGGCCGTTTGAGATCTTTGTCAATTCCAAGAACATGGAGCATTTCGCCTGGACGGTGGCGCTCACGCGGATGATCTCGGCGGTTTTCCGGCGCGGCGGGGATGTGTCCTTTGTCGTCGAAGAGCTCAAGGCGGTCTTTGACCCACGCGGCGGGGCGTGGATGGGGGGTAAATATGTGCCCTCGATCCTCGCGGCCATCGGGGGCGTCATTGAGCAGCATCTCGTTTCGATCGGGTTTATTGCGGGAGAGGGGATGGGGCTGAAGACAGACCCAAAGGCCGAGATCGTGGCGATGGGTGCGCCAAAGGGGCCTGCTTGCCCCACCTGCGGGTCCTTCGAGATGCGGATGGTCGAGGGCTGCATGACCTGCGCGACTTGCGGGTTTTCGAAATGCGGCTAGCGCTGGCGGAGCTCCGGCGGGGCGTGATTGAGCGATTTGGGGTATTTTGGCAGGTCGTCCTCTAGCGGGAGCCAGGGGAGCTTTTCGCCCCAAAAGACGTGGAATTCCGGTTTGAAGTTCCTGGGGTCGTCGAGCGAGGCGGCGTAAAGGTGCATGTCGCCGGCGTAGTGGTCGGCCTCGAAGCCTAAAGGCGAGCCGCATTTGGCGCAGAAGTGGCGGCGGCAGGGCGCGGAGCTTTGATAGGTGCGGGGTGGAGCGCCAGTCCAGCGGAAGGCCGTGAGCGGGACGCCGAGCCAGCCCACCACGGGCGCCGCGCAGTTGCGGCGGCAATCGTCGCAATGGCAGTAGCAGGACCAGATGGGCGGGCCGTCAAAGGCCCAAGTCGTCTCAGCGCAGAGGCAGCGTCCCGTGTTCGTCATGGCGTTTCTCCCTGAGCGATTGGTGCGGCGCGCGGCGCGGCGCGTCAACCGGGCTGGTCACGGCGCCCCGTCGCGGTAAGCTTTGGCCCGGGAGGAGCCAGGCATGAACCCAGCGGAATGGTTGGTCAGAACGGCAATTCGGAGGCCCGACGCCCCGGCGTTGATGCGGGGCGAGGCGCTGCATTGCGATTATGCGGGATTTGCGTCGCGGGCGGCGGCGAT
>JBCCYG010000259.1:0-3402 GCA_039190145.1 Pseudomonadota bacterium
ACATATGGTCGCTCAGTCATAACCCGTCCCTTGATTTCCCGTTCCTTCTAAACACATCCACGCCCAGCACTCGACCCGGGAATGATATGCCGACGCATTCTGAGACGAAAAGACTGCCCTATAGCCCCGAGCAGATGTTCACGCTCGTGGCCGACGTGGCGAGCTATCCGCAGTTTATTCCGTGGTGCGCCGCCGCGCGGATCCGCTCCACGGAACCTTATGAGGGGGGGGAATTGATGAAGGCTGACCTGGTGATCTCGTTCAAGGTGTTCCGCGAGCGTTTCGGGTCCCGCGTCGAGCTCTTCGAGGAGGCCAAGCGCATAAATACAGAGTATATCGACGGTCCGTTTCGCTACATGAAATCCACCTGGGAATTCACCGAGGCCGAGGGCGGCTGTGACGTCAGTTTCTTCGTGGATTTTGAGTTTAAGAACGCCGTGCTCCAGGGCCTTATCGGGATCGTCTTCAACGACGCGATGCAAAGGATCGTGCGCGCCTTTGAGCGCCGGGCCGCAGATCTCTACTCCTGAACCGCCCTTTCAACGAGCGCGAGAGCGTGGTCGCGCGCCGCCAGGCGTACATTTTCGCGTCCCAAAGCGCCGAATTCCACCGTCTCGGTTGCAACGCCCTGAGCGGTCGCAAGCCCAAAGCACACGCGTCCCTCGGGTTTATACTCTGACCTACCGGGGCCCGCGATGCCGGTAATCGCCACCGCCACATCTGCCCGCGCGGCAATCAATGCACCCGCCGCCATCTCTCTGGCGACTTCTTCGGACACCGCACCAAAAGCCTCCAGGCTTTTTGACGTCACGCCCAGCATCTCGCGCTTGGCGTCATTGGAATAGGTCACAAATCCACGTTCAAAAACGTCCGATGATCCGGCAATATCGGTCACCGCAGCCGCGACCATCCCGCCTGTGCAACTCTCGGCACAGGTGAAAGTCCACCCCTTGCGTCGAAGCGCATCGAGAAGCGCCTGGGCCTTCATCCGTATACCGATCCTATGGCTAAAGCGGCCAATCCAAGGCTGGCGAGCAATACGACAAGCGCGGCCATAAAACCGGCAATGACATCGTCGAGCATCACGCCCATCGCGTCCTCCCGCCGATCCGCCCAGCTCACAGGCCAGGGTTTCCAAATGTCGAAGAGCCGAAACAGCGCAAACCCTACTCCCAAGCCGAGATAGAGGATCGCCTCAGGTCGCTCTGCCGCGTGATAAAACCACGCCAGAGGCACCAACGCTACGAATTGACCAGCAACTTCATCAATCACGATCTCGCTCGGGTCATGATTGGCGGGCCCCGCCACCAAGCGCGTGGCCCAAAGCCCAACGGCGAATGCAATGACCGCGGCAAGGCCAAGCGCCACGACGCCGCCATGCACGATGATGGGGAGCGCGAGAAGGGCACCTGCCAGCGATCCCCACGTGCCCGGTGCGGGCTTGAGATGACCGACAAAAAAGAATGTGGCCGCAACCTGCGCAGCTTTAATGTTCGCCATGTGTCCGGTTAACGCTTTGCATCCCTAGGGAGCAAGTGCGAGCGGATCAGCACCCCTTTTGCATAAAAATTAATCAAATGATGCATCCTGCGTCGTTCAAGTGTACGAGCAGTTTGAGGCTCCATTTGCGCGGAGTTACCTCTGACCAAACGCCCAAGGAATGTGCATTTGTTGAAATTCCCGGCTCAGGGTGCCCAAGCAATGGCGCCACCGGTGATCCTAGCTCCGCTTGCGGGCATTACAGACCTGCCATTCCGCAACCTCGTCGCGAGCTATGGAGCTGATCTCGTGGTGAGCGAGATGGTCGCTTCCCAAGAAATGGTCGAAGCAAAGGCATCGGCGCGTGACCGGGCCGAAATCGGCGCCAATATCGACGGAACCGCTGTCCAGATCGCGGGACGAGAGGCGCACTGGATGGCCGAAGCAGCGCGGCTCCTCCAACGGCAGGGCGCGCGCCTCATCGATATCAACATGGGCTGCCCGGCCAAAAAGGTGACGAGCGGCTATTCCGGATCGGCCCTCCTCAAGGATCTCGACCATGCGGTTGGCCTCATCGAGGCGGTGGTGACGGCGGTCAACGTGCCGGTCTCGCTCAAAACCCGCCTTGGCTGGGACGACGACCTCCTAAACGCCCCCGAACTTGCACGGCGCGCTGAAGCCGCAGGCATCTCGCACATCACGATCCACGGCCGCACGCGCTGCCAATTCTACAAGGGCAGGGCGGATTGGTGGGCCATCCGCCGCGTGAAAGAGGCGGTCTCCATCCCGGTCATCGCCAACGGCGATATCTGCACAATCAGCGACGCCCAGGCTGCGCTTGAGGCCAGCGGTGCTGATGGCGTCATGGTGGGTCGAGGTGCGCAAGGGGCGCCATGGCGGCTCTCTCAGATCAGGGATGCGCTGGCCGGCCGCACGCCCCGCGCAGAACCAACGCCACCCGAGCTTACCGACATCGTCCTCGGCCATTACGATGCCATGCTGTCCTTCTACGGCGCGCCGCTCGGCGGCAAGGTCGCGCGCAAGCATCTCGGCTGGTACATGGATAGCGCCCAGACGCCCGCGCCTCTCAGGCGCGCCATTCTCACAAGCCACGATCCGCGCGAGGTCTCTCGCTTGCTCCCCGACGCCCTCGGCGCGCAGGAGCTCGCCGCATGACGAGCTATGACGATCTCTGGTCTTCCCTGCCGATCCCCGTGCTCACGCTCAACGCGGATGACACGATCGGCGAAATCAACCCGGCGGCAGAGGCCTTCCTCAACCAATCCAAGCGGTCGCTCAAGGGCCGCCCTGTTTGGGACAAGGTAATGGTCGATGCCCCGATGGACACGGCCCTCGTCCGCGCCCGGGCGAACGGCGTGCCGCTCTTCGTCAATGACGTCGACGTGGGCTCCGGCGAGCGCCCACCCCTGCAATGCAATATCCAGATCGCGCCCCTTCAAGGCAGCGACAACGAGATGCTTTTCCTCATCGAGCCGCGGGAAATGGCCGGGCGCGTGGGCCGGAATTCAAACTCTAAAACCGCCGCAAAATCCGCCATCGGCATGGCAGAGATGCTCGCCCACGAGATCAAAAACCCGCTGGCCGGGATCACCGGCGCCGCGCAGCTTCTGTCCATGAACCTGTCCAACGGTGATCGGGAAATGACCGACCTCATCGTGGCAGAGACCCGCCGCATCGTGAAACTGCTCGAACAGGTCGAGGAATTCGGCAATGTCTCCCCGCCGCAGATGAAGGCGGTCAACATCCACGACATCCTCGACCGTGCGCGCAAATCGGCCATGCTCGGCTTTGCGGCCCATATGCGCATCATCGAAACCTACGACCCTTCGCTGCCGCCCACGCTCGGTGACGGGGATCAGCTGCTCCAGGTGCTCCTCAACCTGATCAAAAACGCCGCCCAGG
>JBCCYG010000260.1:0-3391 GCA_039190145.1 Pseudomonadota bacterium
ACCGTCGATCTCGTCATAGGCCTTGAAGTCGCCAAACTGCTTCGTAATCGCCGCCGTCAGCGTCGTCTTGCCATGGTCAACGTGACCAATCGTGCCGATGTTCACATGCGGCTTATTCCGCTCGAACTTTTCCTTTGCCATGTCCTTTGGCGCCTCTTCCTAGGGGGCCTGACGCAGCTTTATGCACACGTTTAGCTCGGCCCGGATTCCGATGGGCGGGCATTTATTTTGTCACTATGGGAAAATCAACCGGCTATTAGCTTTCGGCCTCTTCGGGAGCTGCAAGGGCCGACGCCGGAACCTCGCCGTCGTAAAACCACGGTTGTTCGCGCAGCCAGCGCTCGACGCGGATTGCCGCGTTTTCGGCGAGGGCCGCGAGCTGGTCTTCTTTTGTGTTGATGAGGCCCGAACCGACGATGGACGTGGCGTCGATATCTTCCAGTACGGTGAATTGTTCTGGTTCCGCGGTGAGGGTTTCTTCGGTGGAATCTTCGATCACAGTGACCGAAAAAATCAGCGCGGATTTGGGGGACAGCACGACGGGGATGCCGGGCTGGGCGAGGACGTAGCCCTCTACGATCACGCCTAGGTGGTAGAACTTGCCCCCGTCATAGCGATCCAAGCGTGGCCGAAAGGCGGCTTCCATGGCTGCGACCCATTCTTCGCCGGTGGCATCGCGCGAGACGGGGCCTTTGGTCAGGTTCGGTGAGGCCACGGGCACAAGAAAGCCGAGCTCAAAATCGCCGATGGGCTCGGGTGCTTCTTCGAGCGAGGTCGTGGCGCAGGCGGCAAGGGTGAGCGCGGCTGTGAGCAGAGGGACGAGGCGGAGCATGGGGGCCCTTTCTTGAGGTCCAAAGACGTTAACCAAGCTGGGAAACGGCGTCCATCAACTCTCACAGACGCTTTGGAGATTTGACCACTCAGCGTCTGTGAGAATGGGTTTGTAATTGCCGTCTTCGGGCGTCGCTTTTTGAGCGGCTGCGATCCGGTCCGCCATGGAAGGATGCGAGAGGAAGTGCTGCACGATGCCGTCGACATCGCCATATTCCTTGCGCAGGCGCTTGAAGAAGCGCGCCATGGCATCCGGGCGGATGCCTGCGGCAAGCAGCACCTCGTGGGAGAAAGCATCGGCGGCGGCTTCGGCCTCCTGGCTGTAATCGGCCTGGATCATCCGGTTGGTGAGAAAGAGCACGACGGCCCCGCCCGCGAAATCCCCGAGGAGGAGCCCGAGGACGCCCACAGACCCCGCCGAGCGGAGCGCGATACGAGACGGGTCGCGAGCGACGACGTGGCCGACCTCGTGGGCGTAGACGGCGGCGACCTCCTCGGCGCTTTCGGCCTCTTCGATAAGGCCGCGCATGAAGACGACGATGTTGCCGGGCAGCGCGAAGGCATTCACCATGTCGTGGTCGAGGACGTAGACGTCGAGCCCGTCCTCTGTGACCTCGCCGGGGAAGAGGCGGGTGCCCATGGCCTCAAGTGCTGCGATGCCCTCGGGGTTTTCGCAGATCGGTGTCGGGTTGAGCCCGGTGCGATCGAGCGCGCCGCGGATGTCTTCGAATACCGTTTCACCCAGGGCGCGTTTGCCGGAGGCGGGCAGGAGCCCGGCGAGGTTGTCGGCGAGAAACGGAATGAGGACGAAGATCATGGCGACGACCGCGCCGACCGCCCCCGCCCCCCAGAGCGCGAGGCGCCCCTTGCCGTCGACCGGGGGGGACCAATTGAGCCGTGTTGCGCGGACCTCTGCGATTTGTTTGTCTTCCTCGGCGGTGAGCACGAGGCGAGCGGTGCTCCCTTGGCTGAGCCTGAGCACGGTCATGTCGGGGTCTGAGGTGTCTTTGAGCTTGCGGATAGCGCTGAGAGCCCAGCGGGCGCGCTCTGCTTCATCCACCTTGATGACGAGGGCGCTTTCGGCCTCATCGATCGCGAGGGTCGCGCGCTGGGGTATGCCGCTTTCGCCATTGAAATAGAGGCCTTTCCCGGTGAAGGCGTCGGGCGTCGCACCGATGCGGATCGTTGTCGTCATATCGCGGCCCCCACATCGAGCGCCTCGGCAAAGCCGCCCGCCTCGCGGCTCTCATCGCGATCTCTTTGCCCGATCTCCCTCAGATGGCCTGCGCCGCGGAAGCGGAGCGTTTCGGCGTAGTGGCGCCATTCGGGCAGAGTGAGGAAGATGTGGGTGAGCACGTTCCAGATCAAAAAGACGCTGAAGTAGAAGAGCGCTGTGATGGCAAAGGGCACCCAGTCGGGCAGGTTGGTCGTTGCGGCCTGGAGTATCTCAACTGGATCTTCGCTCTCAAACGCTTGCAGCGCCATTCCGCTTGCCACCGCCGCGGCGAGGAAGGCGATCACGGCCAGTAGGATGATCCCAAAGGTGCCGACGTAGCGCGCAAGGTTGCCGGTGATGGCGATCCAGAGGACCTTTGCAACCTGCGGGCGCGGGTCGAGCACGACATCGCCCACTGTGAGTTGGCTGATGAGCAGGCGGCGGCCTTCGACGCCGTAATGGATGAGGCCGTAGATGAGCCAGGGGACCGAGAAGATGAGCAGGTTGGCCACCGGGGGGAGGGGCACGGTTCCCTCTGAGACAGCGTCGGGGTCGAACTCCCCGCCCGCAACGTCGCTCACGCCGCTCACGATCAGGGCGATCGTTCCCGCCGTGAGCGCGCCGCCGATCATCACGTGCACGAAGGCAGGGTAGAGCATACCCGCGTCGCCGCCCTGGTTCATTCTCTGCGTGCCGTAATAGGTGCGGTCATGGCGGTATTTCGCTAGCGTGTAGCGCAGGCGGGGGTGCCAGAGGCCGAGGGTCAGGAGCGTCAGCCCCCAGTGCAAGCAGGCGCGCAGCGCGTAGCCCCAGGCGCCGGGCTCAAGCCCGAAGCGGATGCTCATCCAACGGGTGCGCGCGAGGAGGTATCGCTGCGCGCGGTAGGCGGCGAAGAACCAGATCGGCACAACGCCAAGCACGGTGAGGGTGTAGGCCGCTCCGGGGGCGGCCAGGAGAGAGAAGCTCAGAAAGAGCAGGATCAGGTTCACGACCCCGATGTAGAAGGCGAGGATGACAACCGCGAAGAGAAAGCCCAGAAGCTTTTCATAGGGCGTGCCGGTATATTCGAGGGGGAAGCCGCCCGGGCGGATGGCGCTCCAATACCAGCGGCGGATGCGGGTGCGCGCCCAGAAGCGGTAGAGGCCAAGCGTCAGGATCGTCAGGATACCCGTCCAGAGTGTCAGCTTGAAGAGCGGCCAGCGTTTGCCGCGCCAGTGGCTGTAGAGCTCGGCGTCGTCAGGTGAACTTGTTGTCTCGTGGGAAGCCGCGAGGTGCCATCCGTCCGCTGCCGGCCCGCTTGCCGATCCATTCGTCGAGCTCGGGGCGTTCCACGGTGCGAGTGCG
>JBCCYG010000261.1:0-3338 GCA_039190145.1 Pseudomonadota bacterium
CCTCGCGGGACAAAATTCAGGCCCCCTGCCCTTCTCCGCTGCGCTCCGCCGTTGGTGTGTTCAGGCCTTCTGACCTTGCCGGGTGACCATCATTGCGGTGAGCCTTCTGCAAACGCCATCGGCAAGAGCAAGGTATCCGCACCGCACTTCGCATTGTGCTCCTTCACGTCGGCCAGCGTGCCCGGCATCGCGCCCTTGAGGTCGCTAAAGGCCTTGCAGGTCGACTTGAAGGTGTCGTCGATCTCATGGGCTTTCTCGATACGCCCGGCGAGAGCTTCAGGCCGCAACCGCAAGTGATTGTTGAATTTTTGGTACCGCACGGCCTTCAGTGCACGGGTGGCGACCTCGGTGACAAGCGTCAGGATGTGCGGCCCGCCGTACAGCGCAAAGCCCCCCGCATTTTGCGGCACCTTCGACTTGTTGATCGGGTTGAACATGTTCCGCATCCCCGAAAGCTTGGCAAAGCTCGGGTCAAACGGCGCACCGTGACCCAGCAGGATCAGCGTCGCATTGAGGTATGCCTGGTAGAGCGCGTCGTAATGCACATAAGTCGCCAGATCGCGCGGCGTTTTGATGAACCGCGTCCCCCCGGCAAAGAGCTGTCCAGCCGAGCATTTCCCGTTGTTCTTGCCCTTTCCTAGCGTGTTGACGTCAAAACCCCGCTGCACATCAAGCCAATCGTCCCAAAGCTGCATGTGATCTTCATGCGGCTTCGCAACTGGAACGCGCTGGTCGATCTCTTGCGCGCCGAAAGCGATGTATCCCTGATCCGGCGCATTTCCGGCAAGCGTGGCATTCCCCATCATCATGAACTGAGAGAGATAAGGCCCGACGTCTACGCCGGGCGTGGAGCCCCGAAACGCCGTTTGCCGTGTCAGTGCTCCACCCACATTCTTACGGGCACGTCCTTTCGAGCCGTCAATGTTGTAAGACATGCCATTGAGATTTCCGATCGCCTGATCGACCTTGGCCTCATCGGCACCGCCAGCTTCAGAAAAGCTGGTCAGCGGCACATCCCGCAGCAACGCAAGCTCGTACACCTCCGCCATCTCATAGGCGAGCTCATCGCTACCTAGCGCAGGCGCTGGAGGCATGGTTACCGCTTGGGCGTCAGGCCCCTGCAGATCATACACGACGCCAGCCGTTGGCGCTTCCCACTTACGACGCGGGTGGTCCGTGGGAACCGGCACGCGCGAGGTGAAATACTCGACATATCCCTCGTCGATCGCCGTCCGAAACGCCTCAAAATGGGCGGGGTCAGCCACAAGGCCGGTACCGCTGTCATGGGCGAGCCCCTTGGTGAAAGACATCGGGTAATGAGCTGACGCGTAGCGCGTCTCATCGGGGTTCGCGAGGTGCTCAGGGTGCGCGCGGTTCCGCGCCTGTTCGGCAGCTTCCACGCGTGTTCGGTAGGCGGATTCAATCCGATCCTTAGGCATAATGCTTCTCCAAAAATGTGTTCGTTCAAAAAAGTCTGCGGCAAAAAATGCACGCCGCGGTTGTAGTGATACCTTGCCCCAGCAAAGGGGCAAAGTATGGAAATCCGTAAAGTAGGTCCCGGCTGCTTTCCGCCGCCGGCGGGAGTTTGGCTTAACCCATGAGCTGGTCGATACGCGAGCCCGCTATGGACCAACCACCATCAGCACCGATGATGGAGCCGGAAACATAGCGTCCAGCCTCAGACCCGAGAAAGAGGCAAACCTCAGCCACATCATCGGGCGTGCCCATCCGCTGCATCGGCACTGACTTTACAACTGCCGCGCGCATCTTTTCGCTAGGCGCAAGGCGCTCCATGCCTTCGGTCCCGTCGATCGGACCCGGAATGACAGAGTTCACACGAAGCCCTTCCGGCCCCCACTCGATGGCGAGGCACTTAGTGATCATGTCAACGCCCGCCTTGGCCGCGCAAACATGGATTTGGAACGGCATCGCCTGCATGGCCTGCGGCGCAGAGATGTTAATGATCGAGCCCGGCCGCGCCATGTGCTTATGGACGGCACGCATCACGTGAAACGTTCCAATCAGGTCGATATCCACGACCGACTTAAACCCGTTCGGCGACAGCCCCACCGCCGGCGCCGGAAAGTTACCGGCCGCGCCGGAGACGAGCACGTCGATCTTGCCGGCGGTCTCTTCAAAGGCGGCAAACCCGGCAGCAACGTCGTCATAGTTGCGCACGTCGTAGGCGTAACCCAGCGCGCCCTCGCCGAGCTTGGCCACTGCTGCGTCCACCTTTTCCTGCTTGCGAGAGGCGACCGCCACGCGCGCGCCTGCGGCAGCATATGCTTCCGCGATCCCCAGATTGATGCCGGAGGTTCCCCCAACGACGAACACGTTCTTGCCAGTGAAATCGAATGCGGCCTTGCCTGCCATGGGTTCCTCCCGAAGTTAACCTTCACGTCAACTAAACGGGAGAGTGCAACGACGCTAGCGCGCCGTAGCGTCAGACGCTCCCCGCTTCGACGAAGAAATTGTTGGCGGTGCAGGCGCTCGCGGCGTCAGACGCCAGGAAAAGCACCATCTCCGCGACCTCGGAGGGCTGGATCGGGTCTGGCGTGCACTGGTTCTGCAGATGACGCGAAAGCGCCTCCTCAGTCACCCAAAGCTCTTTCTGGCGGTCGGTCATGATCCAGCCGGGTACGACAGTGTTCACGCGGATCCTATGCGCCCCGAGGTCCCGCGCAAAGCTGCGCGTCATTCCGTGAACGGCGGATTTGGCGGTGGTATAGACCGGCATTCCGCCTGACGCCTCCCACCAGGAATTTGAACCCATATTGACGATCGAGCCGCCCCGCCCCGCATCGATCATCGCGGGCGCGCAGGCCTGGGTGGCGAAAAACATGTGGCGCAGGTTCGTCGCGATCCGCTCGTCATAGTACTCCTCGGTGACGGTCTCCCAACCGTGCCGGTCGTCTCTAGCTGCGTTGTTAACGAGCACCTTTGGCGCGCCGAGAGCCGCGATCAGGTTGGCAAATGCAGCCTTTAGCGCGGGTATGTCGCGCAGGTCCGCGATCTCATACGTCGCGCCGGTTTCTTCGGCCACCGCCGCCGCACCGTCAGCGTCTAGGTCCACAAAGCCGACCCGTGCATCCTGCGCCGCGAAGTGCCGCACGATTTCAGCGCCTATGCCCGAGGCACCGCCAGTCATGAGAACGGTCTGCCCCACGAGGCTCGGATAGGTGGCTTTGGGTGTCATGGCGGGGCTCCTTTTCGTTGGCGCTAACAGCTAACGAGCCCCACGGTGATGGCAATACCCTACCCGCCGAGCATCCATTCGCCGTCCGGCCAAAACGCGTGGTAGGCAAAGGCGAACATAACGTCATGGGCCAGGTTCTCAC
>JBCCYG010000262.1:0-3335 GCA_039190145.1 Pseudomonadota bacterium
GGCGCGACAGCAGCCCTATGTCACCGTCGATACCGAGTTTCTCAGAGAGCGTACCTACTATTCCAAGCTTTGTCTTGTGCAGGTGGCGCATCCGGGCGCGGAAGACGCGGCCGTGCTCGTGGACCCGCTCGTTGAAGGCCTCTCGCTGGAGCCCCTTCTCGAGCTCTTTCGGGATACATCCGTTGTCAAAGTCTTCCATGCGGCACGGCAGGATCTGGAGATTTTCTTTCTGGAGCACGGCGTCTTTCCTCAGCCGCTATTTGACACTCAAGTGGCGGCGATGGTGTGCGGGTTTGGCGAGCAGGTCGGCTACGAAACGCTTGTCCGCAAGATTGCCAAGGAAGGGCTTGATAAGTCCTCTCGCTTCACTGACTGGTCGCGTCGTCCGCTGACTGATGCGCAAAAGACTTACGCGCTCGCTGACGTGACCCATCTCCGGGTGATCTACGAGTTTCTCGCGGCTGAGCTTGAGCGCACCGATCGTGCACGTTGGGTACAGGAGGAGCTTGCCATCCTAACGGACCCCGCAACGTACGAGGTAACGCCAGAAGAGGCTTGGAAGCGGGTAAAGACGCGGACGAATTCCGGGAAGTTTATGGCGTTTGTTAAGGAGCTCGCCGAGTTTCGGGAGGGCTACGCTCAATCCCGTAACGTGCCTCGCTCGCGGGTCTATAAGGATGATGCGCTCGTTGAGCTGGCGTCAACTAAGCCCAAGAATATCAAAGAGCTGGGGCGCTCTCGTCTTCTATTACGTGAGGCGCGGAAGGGTGAGATTGCAGATGGAATTCTGGCGGCGATTGCGCGTGCTGGCGCGTACGGCCCCGATGAATACCCAAAGGTGGACCGGTCGCGCGAAAAGCTGCAGGTTAACCCGGCGCTCGCTGACCTGCTGCGGGTTCTTTTGAAGGCGAAAGCGGACGAAAAGAACGTGGCGCAAAAGCTCATTGCTACGGTCGCTGATCTCGATGCGATTGCAGCCGGCGAACGGGATGTCGCGGCGCTCAAAGGGTGGCGCAAAGAGGTGTTCGGCGAGGATGCGCTGCGTCTTTGCGACGGCGCGGTGGGGCTTGCTGTGAAAGGCCAGAGGGTAAAGCTGGTCTCGCTCTAACGCCGACGGGCGAGCACATTGCCTGCGGAGCGGACGCTAATTGAACGCGCGCTGCCAAGTTCATCATCTGAGACAAAGCGAGCGACGGCGATTTGGCCGCCTCCAGGTCCTCGACCTTGAAACGCGCGGAAATCGAGGCTGATTTCACTTTCTGTAACGGCGGCGGTGGTGAGCTGTGCACTGTAGGCTCCGGCGGCCGTGGCTATGCCGGTTGCGCGTACGATGACGCCCCCAAGCGTCGGAGTAACCTCGAGCTCATTGATTTGGGCCACCAATGGTCGCCCTTCGACTTGTTGTACCACCCGGCTTGGGGGCACCAGAGGCTCCAGGTCTGCCGGTTGTGCGGCCTCGGCGGACGCAGGATCTTCGCCACCGAACCAATTGAACGGGTTCAGTCGGCTCTCGCTAACGCTTGCGCAGCCGCTTGTCGCCATCACTGCGATCAACATGATAGAATTGAGACGCATCGTGTTGGCCTCCCCCCGTCTTCCGCTTATGTCCGTAGCCGAAAGGCCCCGGCCTGAAAAGGCTGGATAATTCCGCGAGGGAGCAGGATGGCGCAACCGGATTTCGAAGAGATTGTGGAGACGTTTCAGTTCCTTGAGGACTGGGAGGACCGCTATCGCCATGTCATCGATATGGGGAAGTCCATGGCGGAGATGCCCGAGGCGCTCAAAGTGCCTGCAACCAAGGTTGAAGGCTGCGCGAGCCAGGTCTGGCTGCATGCCAACCAGGATGAGGGGCGGTTGCACTTTCAGGGCGATAGCGATGCGATGATCGTCAAGGGGCTGATTGCCGTGCTCTTAGCGCTATACAACGGGCTAACGCCGCAAGAAGCGCAGGCCGTGGATGCAAAGGCCGAGCTTGCACGGCTCGATCTCACAGATCATTTGAGCTCGCAGCGATCAAATGGTCTGAAGGCCATGATGGAGCGCATCCGCGAGACAGCGGCGCAAGAAGTTTAGTCAGCTTTCAATCAACTTGAGAACATCCTGCGCAACCTCGGAGGGCTCTGTTGCCTTGTCGCGGCTTTCACCGGGGAAGAAACGCGCGCGGAGAGCGGTTGGCATGGGCGGCGGCGTGTGGATGAGTACGCGGGGACCTGTACGCGCCGTTTCAGCGGCCCAAGCGTGGGCGAGGGTGATTTGCGCCGCCTTCGTCGCACCGTAGCTCGCAGAGAACTTCTCTTTGATGATGGGGTCATCGAAGAAGATCGCCGTTCCCTTGTCGCCCAGTAGCGGGGTCACATAGGCGATAAGGCGCTGTGCCGCAGTCTGGTTAATCTCGACACTCTTCGCCCAATCTTTGTCATTCACCATGAAAGCCGGGGCCAACGGGGCGGCGTGGATGGCTGTGTGCGCCCAAAGCGCAATACCGCCCCAGCGATCAAAAATTGAACGGCAGAGCTGCTGCATGGCTTCGGGCTTGGCAATGTCCATGGGCGCAAGCGTTGCCTCCCCGCCTTTCGCTTTAATTTGATCGTCCAGCTCTTCGAGACCGCCAATAGTGCGCGCAACGGCGATCACGTGATGCAACGGTACCAACGCCTCCGCCAGGGCGGCACCTAAGCCGCGGGAGGCGCCAGTAATAAGGGCTACAGGTTTGCTCGTGTCAGTCATCGGCGTGGGCCATGACCTTTGGCGCAGTCGGCGTCAAGGCTTGCGAAGCTATCCCGCGACGGCGAGGCTTTCACTCTCTGCGCCGCGCTTGAGCACGATACGCCCTGGTTCGATGTCGAGAATTGTGGATTTGCCGGCGCGATCACCCGGCTGCACGCGCAGTATGTCCTGCCCTAGGAGGAGGAGTGCTTCGGGTGCGTCCTTTGTGCCCATCGTCCCAAGGAGCCTGAGTCCTTGGGGCGGCAGCACATCGGGAGTGGTCGCAGCCTGCGCTGCGCGGCCTAGTTCGTCAGTCATGGGAGATGCCTGTTTGGTATTTTGGCGGCTAGATGAAGTGCCGATGCTGCAGTTGCAAGAGGGGGCAGCAGAGTGACCAAACGGCAGGCGATTTACGCTGGTCTAACCTAGAGTAGCAGGAATGTGGCAGAGGCACGCCCTGACCCCTGTATTTTCAAAACCATCCGCGCTATGCGTCTGACGACGGGTATCTGCGCCTGTCTGCGCCACGGTATCGGAGCCAGCCCCATATGTGCGGAATCCTCGGGATCGCGAACCAGGGTGAGCCTGTTTTTTCGGAATTGTATGACGGCCTGATCATGCTCCAGCAC
>JBCCYG010000263.1:0-3332 GCA_039190145.1 Pseudomonadota bacterium
GATCCCGGAGGACGGGATCGCGGCGGCGCTTGAGGTCCTGCGCCACGGGCGGCTGCACCGCTACAATGAGGCGGACGGTGAGGTCGCGGAGACCGCGGCGCTCGAAGAGGAATTCGCGGCGCAGATGGGCGCGAAATACTGCCTCGCTGTGGCGTCTGGCGGCTACGGACTATCGACGGCACTCCGCGCTGTGGGGGTCAAGCCGGGTGAAAAGGTGCTTTCAAACGCCTTCACCCTCGCACCGGTGCCCGGGGCGATTGCCAGCGTGGGCGCGGAGCCAGTGTTTGTCGGTGTGACCGAGGGGCTCGTGATCGACCTTGAGGATTTGGCGGCGAAGGCAGATCAGGCATCGGTGCTGATGCTCTCCCACATGCGCGGGCATATCTGTGACATGGACGCGCTCATGGCGTTGGCTGAGGCGCGCGGGCTCATCGTGATCGAAGACTGCGCCCATACGATGGGGGCGAAGTGGAATGGCACGTATAGCGGCCGTCATGGCCATATCGGTTGCTATTCCTGCCAGACCTATAAGCACGTCAATTCAGGCGAAGGCGGGCTCTTGGTCTCTGATGACCCGGAGGCCATGGCCCGGGCTGTGATGCTGTCGGGGAGCTACATGCTCTACGGCAAGCACCGCGCCGCACCGCCGCCGGAAGCTTTTAGGGCTATCCGCTATGACATGCCTAATATCTCAGGCCGGATGGACAATTTGCGCGCCGCGATCCTGCGCCCGCAATTGCGGGCGCTAGAGACCCAATGCCAACGGTGGAATGAGCGCTATGCCGTTGTGGAAGAGGGTCTTGCGGGCACGCCGGGCCTCACTCTCATCCACAGGCCGAGCCAGGAGCAGTTCGTCGCTTCCTCGCATCAGTTCCTTCTGCTCGACTGGGCTGATGATGCGATCCGCGAGGTCGTGCGGCGCTGCGGTGAGCGGGGGGTCGAGCTCAAGTGGTTTGGCGCACCGGAGCCGGTGGCGTTCACCTCAACCTATCGCTCCTGGCACTATGCCAATCCGACCCCGCTTCCCGCCAGCGACCGCGTTCTGCGCGCGGTGATGGATATGCGTCTGCCGCTCACCTTCAGCCTCGAAGACTGCGCGCAGATTGCACGGATCATCCGCGCAGAGGTCAGCGCGGTCTTTCAGGACGGGCGCAGCGCCGCCGAATAGCCGAGAGATTACGCCTCCGCACGCTTCATCTTTTGGTGCTCATCCTCGACAAGGCCGATCTTCCAATAGCCGGAAATGTAGGTGTCGGGGCGCGGGATCTGCATCTCGTTGTGTAGGAAATCCCTAAGCGCGCGAATGACGCCGGATTCCCCGGCGATACAGGTGCGCACGCGGCCTTCGGGCCAATCGATGGCGCGGATCATATCTTCTTGAGCCTGCGACGATGTCTGCGGATTGGGGTGGACGAGCCAGTGGGTCTTAATGCCTTCTGGGATGTCGATCTCCTGTTTGTCCTCCGCAGCTGTAACCTCAAATATCGCGATGCCTTTTGCGTCTCGGGGCATGGCCTCAAGCGTGGCCGCAGCGACCGGGAGGGCTGAGGGGTCTGCGGCGACCAGGTACCAATCTGCGTCGAACTCAGTGACCTTTGGTCCGCTCGGACCTGCGAAACCAAGGAAGCTGCCCGCCACCGCCTGGCCCGCCCAGCGCGACGCCGGGCCGTTATCGCCATGGGCGACAAAGTCGATGGCGAGTTCTTGTTTTTTGGCGTCGTAGCTGCGGACGGTGTAGGTTCGTCGCACGGGCGGGGGGCCATCTGCGAGACGTGCGGCGAAGGCTTCCTTTGTCTCGTCAGGCTCTGGTATCATAAGTTTGCAGTTGCCGCCCTCACGACCCTCCGGAAAGCCATCAAGCTCGGGCCCGGCAAAGATCACGCGGATCATATTGGGCGTGAGGTAGTATGCCTCTTTCACCGTAAGAAGCCGTGGTGCAGGGCGCCCGGTCGCCTTTTGAAGACCCTTTCTGACGCTTGCTAGTATTGCCATCTTTTGTGCTCCTTTCAGGGCGGCACGTGCCGCCTGACTTACCTAACGTGGTCAGCGAGTAGGTGCGCCGAGTGTAACGACGCGGTGGATCTGGCAAGTGAGCTGGACTGAGACCTCGCTACCGTAACATCGTTCGGGGATAGGCTGGCTGCAAGCCCTGGGCACAAACGAATTTCGTGCCTTTCACTAAGCATGCATGTCGCCCCCAGCTTGTCGCGGGGCGCTCTCGTTTGCTGCAATTCGGCGCTTTCTTGTCGCTCGACATGCAGGTGCGGCATGCGAGGCTGTAGACAGGTTAAGAGCCGCGTGCTATTTTATGAACGATCGTTCAATTAAAGGCCGCTAAGATGTTTCATCACTCCATGAATTTCGACTTGGGCGAAGACGTTGGTGCGTTGCGAGATGCCGTTCATCGTTTTGCCCAGGAACGGATCAAGCCGATGGCGGCAGATATCGACCGGGATAACAACTTCCCCTCCGAGCTCTGGAAAGAGCTGGGTGAGATGGGCCTTCTGGGTCTTACCGTGGAGGAGGAGTACGGCGGGGCTGACATGGGCTACCTTGCTCATACGGTGGCTGTCGAAGAGATTGCGCGCGCGTCAGCGTCGGTTTCGCTCAGCTATGGCGCGCATTCAAATCTCTGCGTCAATCAGATCAAGCTCAACGGGAACGCCGAGCAAAAGCAGCGGTACCTCCCTGGCCTTGTCAGCGGCGATCATGTCGGCGCATTGGCGATGAGTGAGGCGGGGGCGGGCTCTGACGTCGTCTCCATGAAGCTCCGCGCCGAGAAGCGGAACGATCACTATCGTCTTAACGGCAATAAGTATTGGATCACGAATGGACCGGAGGCGGACACGCTCGTTGTCTATGCCAAGACCGATCCGGATGGCGGATCGAAGGGGATCACGGCCTTTCTCATCGAAAAGGTCATGAAGGGTTTCTCGGTGAGCCCGCATTTCGACAAGTTGGGGATGCGCGGCTCAAATACTGGCGAGCTCATCTTTGAGGACGTCGAGGTGCCGTTTGAAAACGTCATCGGCGAGGAAGGGAAGGGCGTCCAAGTGCTGATGTCCGGCCTCGACTATGAGCGCGTCGTTCTCGCTGGTATCGGCCTTGGCATCATGTCGGCCTGTCTTGATGAGGTCATGCCCTATGTCAGCGAGCGCAAGCAGTTCGGAAAGGCCATCGGAAACTTCCAACTCATGCAGGGCAAGATCGCCGATATGTATGCCGCGATGAACTCTGCGCGCGCTTATGTCTATGAAGTGGCGAAGGCCTGCGACCGGGGGGAAGTGACGCGCCAGGATGCGGCGGCTTGCTGCCTCTACGCTTCTGAGGAA
>JBCCYG010000264.1:0-3325 GCA_039190145.1 Pseudomonadota bacterium
ATGTCAGTAAAGTCCATGTGAGGCTCGGAGCTTCTTTCGAGAAAGGCCTCCAGGGTGTTGATGACCTCGGTGGTGACGACGTCGGTGGGAATGTTTGCCGCATGGTTGTTGTCACTGATCGCCCGCCCGTTGAACGTCGTCGTGGGCCACGTCAGGCCCGGGATGCTTTCATGGCCCTCAAAGAGCCTCGGGAAGCGTTCAAACTCGGACGCCCAGTCCTCTGCCCCGCGCTCTGCCACCATGGCGCGGGCTTTTTCGGACATGATCACCTGTCCCGCACCATAGGCCGAGGCGCCAAGCACGCGAACCGCGTGATAGTGAGTGAGCACGAGGTGAGAGATGGGTTTGTCGGTGACGCTCCGCACCTTTTCGATGACAGCGTCATGATCGTCGAGGCGCAAGCGACGCCGCGGCTCGCTGCCAAGGACATCGAGAAGGAGCGGAGCGTAACTGACAATCCCATCTCACACCTCGTGCTCACGCACTATCACGCTGTTCGTGTGCTTGGAGCCTCGGCCTATGGGGCGGGCCAGGTGATCATGTCCGAAAAAGCCCGCGCCATGGTGGCCGAGCGGGGTGCAGAGGACTGGGCGTCCGAGTTTGAACGCTTCCCGCGGCTCTTTGAGGGCCATGAAAGCATCCCGGGCCTGACGTGGCCCACGACCACCTTCAACGGGCGGATGAGCGTGTATCTCGGCAAACGCCGGGTGGACCTGATGCAATTGGGTCGCGCCCACACGGCGGGGGACGCGGTGATCTATGTGCCCGATGCGAACGTCATGTTTACCGGCGACATCGTCGAGTATCACTCCGCTTGTTACTGCGGTGATGGTCATTTCCACGACTGGCCCGGCACCTTGGAGGCGATCCGGCGGTTCGACCTCGATGCCATTGCGCCCGGTCGAGGCGACGCACTCGTGGGCCGTGACATGGTGAATGCAGCGCTCGACAGCACCGCTGATTTTGTCCGCTCAACCTACCGGCCGGCCGCGCGCGTCGCGCTCCGTGGTGGCACGCTGAAAGAAGCCTGGGATGCCGTACGGGCGGAGTGCGACCCGAAGTTTAGCGACTACGCGATCTACGAACATTGCCTACCGTTTAACGTGGCGCGCGCCTATGACGAGGCGCTCGACATCGACACGCCCCGCATCTGGACAGCCGAGCGCGACAAGGACATGTGGGAGGCATTGCAGGGATGAACGCGCCGATCCGTGACCGCTACCCGCTCGCTTTCAAACTCTACCCCTATGCGAAATCCGCCGATCAGGCGGCTAAGGAGGCAGTTCGACACCCCGTTGTGATTGCTGGTGGCGGGCCCATCGGGCTCGCCCTGGCGCTTGATCTTGGTCTCAAGGGGCAGCCGGTTGTCGTCCTCGACGATCATGAGGGTGTCGGCCTCGGCTCTCGCGCGATCTGCTTTGCCAAGCGCACGCTGGAAATCTGTCATCGCCTCGGGGCGGGTGCTGAGATGCTCGAGAAAGGTGTCGTTTGGCAAAAGGGGCGTGTGTTCCGCGACCGCGACGAGGTTTTTAGTTTTGATCTGCTTCCCGAAAGCGGACATCGCTGCCCGGCCTTCATCAATCTCAGCCAAATTCACTTTGAAAAGTTTCTCCATGAGGCCGTGGAGCGGGCGAATGCCAACGGCGCCCAGATCGACATTCGGGGGAAGAACCGGGTGGATGCCGTCGAGGTTGGCAAGGACGGCGTGTCGCTGGAAATCATGACCCCGGACGGGCCGTACTCTGTCATCGCCGATTACCTTATTGCCTGCGACGGCGCGCGCTCGCCAATCAGGGATATGATGGGTCTCGGCTTTGAGGGCCGCGTTTTTGAGGACAATTTCCTCATCGCGGATGTGAAGATGAAGGCGGACTTCCCCACTGAGCGGTGGTTTTGGTTTGAGCCATGGTTTAAATCCGGCTCTTCCGCGCTCCTCCACAAGCAGCCCGATGATATCTGGCGCATCGACTTTCAGCTCGGCTGGGATATCGACCGCGATGAGGAGATGAAGGAAGACAACATCCGCGCCCGCGTCGATGCGATGCTGGGGGACGTCGACTACGAGCTCGACTGGTGCTCAATCTACACGTTCCAATGCCGCCGCATGGAGAAGTTCCGCCACGGGCGGGTGATTTTTGCCGGCGACAGCGCGCATCAGGTCTCACCCTTTGGGGCGAGAGGGGCCAATTCCGGGGTTCAGGACGCCGACAATCTCGGGTGGAAGCTGGATGCCGTTTTGCGAGGCGACGCTGGTGACGGGCTTTTGGACAGCTACGATGAGGAGCGACGGATAGCGGCAGATGAGAACATCCTCAATTCCGCACGGGCCACCGACTTTCTCACGCCGAAAACGCCGGTTTCCCAGATGTTTAGGGACGCCGTCTTGGACCTCGCCGAGCGGCATGCCTTTGCACGACCGATCATCAACTCCGGTCGTCTGAGCGTCCCCTCAGTCTACGATGTATCGCCTTTGAATGGCGCGAGCTTTGCGGGGCCGGAGCGGACGCGGCCTGGAGCGCCATGCCCAGATGCGCCTGTCGGAAACCAGTTTCTCCTGGATCGTCTACCAGGAGAGTTTTGTGTCCTGGCGCTTAACGCCCAAGTCGAGACGTCGTTGCCGGTTGTGACCTTGAGCGATGCCGAAATTAGCTCAGAGCTCAGAGAGCGATACATGGGATCAGCGCCCTCAGCGGTCTATCTCTTGCGGCCAGACCAGCACGTGGCGGCGCGGTGGGAAAGCGTCACCTCGGCGGAGATCGAGGACGCGCGGGCGAGGGCGCTTGGGTGCTGAAACTCGATCCAAACATCGCAGCTCCCGATGACTTCTATGAAGCTCTTATTGCCGCCCATGAGGGGCTCACAGAGGCTGAAAGTCACGCGCTGAACGCGCGTCTGATCTTGGTGCTAGCTAACCAGGTGGGTGATCTGGCGACGCTTAAAGACGCGATTGCGGCCGCTCAGAAGGACACTGAGACAGCGCCAAAAGGCCCGTAATCAGCCTGTATTTCCGTCCCAGGAGGGCACTCGATTGGGCGGATGAAGCTGCCCGAGAGGATAATGTGACCGGATTCAATCGCTTGCCCGTAGTGAGCCATCCGCCGAGCCAACCAAACGACGCTCTCAACAGGGTCATTCAGCACGCCCGCGCCGAGCCCGGTTTCTTCGACTTCGCCATTATTTGCGCAGATGGCGCCGACCCAACGAAGATCGTGCGCGTCGACCCTATGCCTCTGATGCCCCAGGACAAAACCGCCATTGGCAGCATTGTCGGAGATCGTGTCAAAGACTTTGCGCGTATGTCCATCCGCATCTTTGCGGAGGATGC
>JBCCYG010000265.1:0-3321 GCA_039190145.1 Pseudomonadota bacterium
CGGCGCATCGGCGTCCGCGGTCAAGGCTGTGGAAGCGGCCGGTGGCTCGCTGACAGTCACGAGCGCGGCAGCGGCGGCGGACTAAGGTTGTGGGCGGGGGCACGCCCGCCTAACTCCTAGACAAGTTCCTAACGCCGCCACGGGACCCCGGGGGCGGCGTTGTCATGGGAGAGATTTATGGCATCGCACCTCGAGCACATGGCGGCCAACACGTCCTGGGGGGCGTTGGGTAAGGCCACCGAGCTTCGTCAGCGCATCTTCTTTGCCATCGCGCTGCTCTGCGTCTACCGGGTCGGCACGTATATCCCCGTCCCTGGCATCGATGCCCAAGAGCTGCAGCGCTTTATGGAGCAGGCGGCGGGCGGCATCGGCGGGCTTTTGAGCGCCTTTACGGGCGGTGCGCTGAGCCGGATGGGTCTCTTTGCTCTAGGCATTATGCCTTATATCTCTGCCTCGATCATCGTGCAGCTTCTCGCGGCGATGTGGGAGCCCTTGAAGCAGCTCAAGAAAGAGGGCGAACAGGGGCGCAAGAAGATCAATCAGTATACGCGCTATGGCACGGTGCTTTTGGCGACGTTCCAGGCTTATGGTCTGGCGGTATCGCTTGAGGCGGGCGGTCTGGCCTCCGAGCCCGGACTCTTTTTCCGCGCGGCCTGTGTGATCTCCCTCGTGGGCGGCACCATGTTCCTGATGTGGCTCGGTGAGCAGATCACCGCGCGGGGCATCGGGAACGGTATTTCGCTCATCATCTTCGTGGGCATCATCGCCGAGATCCCGGCGCAGCTCGCAGGCTTCTTCGCCCAGGGCCGAACTGGCGCGATCTCCCCCGCTGTTATCGTGGGCGTTCTCTTGATGGTGGCTGTGGTGCTTACCTTTGTGGTCTTCATGGAGCGGGCGCTGCGCAAGATCCACATCCAGTATCCGCGCCGTCAGCAGGGGATGAAGGTTTACGAAGGCGGCACCAGCCACCTGCCGATCAAGGTAAATCCGGCGGGTGTTATCCCGGCGATCTTTGCCTCCGCACTCCTGCTTTTGCCCACCACGATCAGCACGTTTTCAGGCGGTCAGTCGGGCCCGGTGATGTCGACGATCCTGGCCTATTTCGGCCCTGGGCAGCCGCTTTATCTGCTTTTCTTCGGGGGCATGATCATCTTCTTTACATACTTCTACACCAAAGAAGTGTCGTTCAAGGTCGATGACGTGGCCGACAACCTGAAGAACCAGAACGGCTTTATCCCCGGTATCCGGCCGGGCACGAAGACTGCCGAATATCTCGATTACGTCGTCACGCGGGTGCTCGTGCTCGGCTCCGGCTACCTAGCGCTGGTGGCGCTCTTGCCAGAGATCGTGCGCACGCAGCTCAACATTCCCTTCGTCTTTGGCGGCACGGCGGTGCTGATCATCGTCTCGGTGGGGATGGACACGATCCAGCAGATCCAATCACACCTCCTGGCGCACCAGTATGAAGGGCTCCTGGAGAAATCGCAGCTCCGCCGGAAGAGCGGGCGCAAGCCGAACAGGGGACCGCAACGTAGATGAACATCATACTGCTTGGCCCGCCAGGGGCGGGGAAGGGGACGCAAGCCGAAAAACTCGTGGAAAAACGCGGGATGGTGCAGCTCTCCACGGGGGACATGCTGAGGGAAGCTAAGACTTCTGGCACCGAGATGGGCAAGCGTGTGGCGGCGATCATGGATGCCGGAGAGCTCGTAACCGATGAGATTGTCATCGGGCTCATTGAAGAAAAGCTCGATCAGTGTTCCCGCGATGTGGGCTGCAACGGTTTCATCTTTGACGGGTTCCCGCGGACGCTTGCGCAGGCCGATGCGCTGGGCGATCTGCTTGCGTCAAAGCACGAGGCCCTGGATGCGGTCATCGAGCTCAAGGTCAATGACGAGGTGCTCGTGGAGCGCATCGTGGGCCGCGCCAAGGAAGCCGCCGATGCGGGCAAGCCGGTGCGCGCTGACGACAATGAGGAGAGCCTGAAGGTGCGCCTCATGGAGTATTACAAGAAGACCTCGCCGCTCATCGGGTACTATTATAAGCAGGGCGACCTGAAAGCGGTCGATGGTCTGGCAAGTATGGATGATGTCGAGGCGTCCATCGCCGGAGTTTTGGACAGCTGAGCCTTTCGTGATACCTCTAGGGTATCCACGGAGGAATGATCATGCTGGCTGCTGCTGCCGAAGTCGTATCCATCTACGCGCTCGTGTTTTGGCACGCGCTTACGGTTTCTTTTATTGCCTGGGTTTTGCTGCCCCTCGGGCTTTTGATGCGGGCGGATAAGGAACGTTCTTTCGCTGTCTTGGGACGCGTCTTTGGGGTGACCATGGCTTTTGGTCTCGCGATTATGGCTGTGGGATCATTCCATGGCGGCACGGTCGCTCAGACGCCCGATTACGTCCACGGGCTGGCCTGCGTATTCGGTGTGGCCTCTGCGATGACGGTGACCTGGGCCATGGGGCGTGTGCTGCGCCTATGGCTTATCGACAGCGGTGTCGGTGCCCGGCTGAGGGCGCGGATGGTGGGGTAAAACCCCACCCTACGGCTTGGGGGAGCCATGGTTTTAATGCGCGGGATTTGGTTCCTGGGCCGCGTGGCTGTGGGGCTCGTGCTCGGGGCCTTCATCGGCCTTGTCATCAGCGATTACGTGATCCGTTCGCAGGCTGATGCCGGGATGGTCTCGGAGCCACTTGACGCGCAGACCGATTCACCCTAACTGCCCACATCTTGGAGATTTGCGGGCTCTTTGCCCTCATTGACCACCTCTAACCGAGGCCCGTGACCGTCACGGGCCTTTGTCTGTGAAAAAAGGTTCTGGAGCTACGGAACCGCAGCACTGAAAGGAATACCGCCTTGGCTCGTATTGCCGGCGTGAACATCCCCACCGCCAAGCGCGTCCCCATCGCGCTCACTTATATCCACGGTATTGGCCACACAACGGCCAAGAGCATCTGCGACGCCGTGAAGATTGATCAAAGCCGCCGTGTGAACGAGCTCAGCGATGCTGAAGTTCTCGCAATCCGCGAGCACATCGACGCGAACCTGACCGTGGAAGGCGACCTGCGCCGCGACGTTCAGATGAACATTAAGCGTCTGATGGACCTCGGCTGCTACCGTGGCCTGCGCCATCGCCGGAACCTCCCGGTTCGCGGTCAGCGCACTCACACCAACGCACGTACGCGCAAGGGCCCCGCAAAGCCCATCGCCGGCAAAAAGAAGTAAGGGAGGTCTGATTTATGGCACGTGATCGTCGCGCTCCGAAAAAGAAGGTCTCTAAGAATATCGCATCGGGCGTTGCCCATGTGAATTCGTCCTTCA
>JBCCYG010000266.1:0-3319 GCA_039190145.1 Pseudomonadota bacterium
CAAGCAGGCCGGGCTGGGGCGCTGGGACTGGCCGGACCGGCTCGTGGGCGAGGTGCCCAACGTTTACCTTTACGCGTCAAATAATCCGTCTGAGGCGACTTTGGCCAAAAGGCGGACGAATGCAGTGACGGTCACCCATGTGACGCCGCCTTTGGCAGCTTCCGGGCTCTATAAGGGCCTTTCCGAGCTGAAGGACTCGCTCACGCGGTGGCGGTCCATGGTGGATGGCCCCGCGCGGGACGATATGGCCGCGCTTATCGCCGACCAGGCGGCGGCGGTTGATCTCGATGGCGCGCCGGACGCGCTTTGGCTCAAGCTTTTGGAGACCGAGGATGCGCTCATCCCGGATGGGCTCCACGTCGTCGGCCGAGAGCCCAGCGATGCCGAGATTGCCGAACATATCCGGCACATGGCGGACCCATCGCCTGAGGCGCAGGAGCGGGCATTCCGGCTTCTGAAGAGTGATGCCGAGATGACCGGGCTCATGCGCGCTCTGTCTGGCCGCTATATCGCGCCGGTGCCCGGCGGGGACCTCATACGGTCGCCGGAAGTGCTCCCTGCCGGACGCAACATTCACGCCTTTGACCCGTTCCGGATGCCTACGGCTTATGCGCTGAAAGACGGTTGGGATCAGGCAGAGCTCTTGCTCGCGCAGCAGGAGGAGATACCGCATTCGGTGGCGCTCGTGCTCTGGGGCTCGGACAATATCAAGAGCGATGGCGGGCCGATTGCCCAGGCGCTCGCGCTCATAGGGGCGAAACCGCGTTTTGACAATTTTGGGCGTCTGTCTGGTGCGGACCTCATCCCAGTGAAGGAGCTTGGGCGGCCTCGGATCGACGTGGTGATGACGCTTTCGGGGATCTTCCGCGATCTCCTGCCGCTGCAGACGAGGATGCTGGCGGAGGCGGCTTACAAGGCGGCCACTGCCGATGAGCCGCTGCCGCTCAATTACATCCGGGCCCATGCGCTGGCCTTTGCTGACAAGACGGGGTGTTCGCTCGAGGAGGCGTCGCTCAGGGTCTTTTCCAACGCTGAAGGGGCCTATGGTTCGAACGTCAATATCCTCGTCGATCAGAGCGGATTTGATGACGAGGATGAGCTGGCGGATGCGTATCAGGCGCGGAAGTCCTTTGCGTATGGGCGGGACGGCAAAGCGCAGGCGCAGCGCGCGCTGCTCGATGATGCGTTGGCCGATGTCGATGTGGCCTATCAGAATCTGGAGAGCGTGGAGCTCGGGGTCACGACGGTTGATCACTACTTTGACACGTTGGGCGGCATTGCCCGCGCGGTAAAGCGCGCCAAAGGCGGCGCGGAGCCGGCCGTTTACATTGGCGATCAGACCACAGGCGCGGCCAAGGTGCGGACGCTGAAGGACCAGGTGGCGCTTGAGACGCGGACGCGATCGCTCAATCCGAAATGGTTCGAAGGGATGCTCAAGCACGGGCATGAGGGCGTGCGCCAGATCGAGGCGCAGGTGACCAATACGATGGGCTGGAGCGCCACGACCGGCCAGGTGGACCCGTGGGTCTATCAGCGGATTTCGGAAACATACGTGCTCGATGAGGAGATGCGGGAGCGGCTGTCGGAGCTGAATCCCCAGGCCTCCGTGCGGATGGCGCAGCGGCTGCTCGAGGCCTCTGATCGCGAATATTGGCAGCCGGATGCCGAGACGCTTGCCGCGCTGCAGGATGCTGCGGACGCGCTCGAGGATCGGCTGGAGGGGGTGCAATGATGTGCGTTTCCCTGATCCGCGGGTCCGGGAGCGAGGGGCCAGCCCCTCGCGCTCCCCGGAGTGTATTTGGAACAAAGAAGGGTGGGCTTTGCGGCACTGCCTCGGGAGGTGCGCTTTGAGCCCCTATGATGACCCCAAAATGCCCCCGGCGGCGCGCGCGAACATGCGGGAGCAGGCCGGATTGAAGGCGCGGCGGGAGGCGCCGAAGCCCTTGCGCGGTGCAGCGCCTGCGCCGCGGAACGGGGGGGTGGCCCCGGCTTTGAAGGCGCCGGCTCCGACGCTGAAAGCACCTGCGCCAACGCTGGCGCCTGCGGCGAAGGCCCCGACGCTCGGGGCGCCGCCGATCCTGGCCAAAGGGCAGGATGGAGAAGGATCCGTCCAGGTTCATCAGGACATGTCGACCGTGATCGAAGGGGCGAAGGTCTTTTCCGTTTACGGCAAGGGCGGGATTGGGAAATCGACGACGTCATCGAATTTGAGCGCGGCATTTTCGATGCTTGGCAAGCGGGTTTTGCAGATCGGGTGTGACCCAAAGCATGACTCGACCTTTACGCTCACCGGGCATCTGCAGCCGACGGTGATCGACATTCTGAAGGATGTGGATTTCCACGCCGAGGAGCTGCGGCCCGAGGATTTCGTGACCACCGGCTTTAACGGCGTGATGTGCGTGGAGGCCGGGGGGCCGCCGGCAGGCACGGGCTGCGGCGGTTATGTCGTGGGGCAGACGGTGAAGCTTTTGAAGCAGCACCACATGCTCGAGGACACGGATGTCGTGCTCTTTGACGTTCTCGGAGACGTGGTTTGCGGGGGCTTTGCGGCACCGCTCCAGCATGCCGACCGGGCGGTGATCGTCACGGCGAACGATTTTGACAGCATTTACGCCATGAACCGGATCATTGCCGCGGTTCAGGCGAAATCGAAGAACTATTCGGTGCGGCTCGCTGGCTGCGTGGCGAACCGGTCGGAGACCACTGAGGAGGTGGACCGGTTCTGCGACAAGGTGGGGTTCAAGCGCATCGCGCATATGCCCGCTGTCGATGCGATCCGGCGCTCGCGGCTCAAGAAAAAGACACTTTTCGAGATGCCTGATGATGAGGACATCATGATGTGCCGGGCCGAATATATCCGCCTTGCGCAGTCGCTTTGGGACGGGACCGAGGCGCTCGCGCCTGAGCCGCTGCCGGACCGTGAAATCTTTGAACTTTTGGGCTTCGACTGATGGATTACGCCCGCACTCTCGACCGGGTCGAAGACTATTTCGACCGCTCTGCCACCAAAGTGTGGGAGCAGCTGACATCGGACGCGCCGGTTAGCCGCGTCCGCCAGACCGTGCGGGCGGGCCGTGATGAGATGCGTGCGACGATGATTGAGCAGCTCGGCGACTTGCGCGGGAAGCGCGTGCTCGATGCGGGCTGCGGCACCGGGGCGGCAGCCGAGGTGCTGGCGATTATGGGGGCTGAGGTCGTGGGCGTAGACATCTCGCCCTCGCTTGTTGCCATCGCGGAGGAGCGGCTGCCCAGCCAGTTCGCCGACCAGGTGACGTTTGAGGCGGGCGACATGCTCGCCGACAGGGGCCGTTTTGATGCC
>JBCCYG010000267.1:0-3292 GCA_039190145.1 Pseudomonadota bacterium
ATGGACGGCCTCATCACGCAGGGCGAGAAGTACAACAAGGTGGTCGATGCCTGGTCGAAGTGTAACGACAAGGTCACCGACGCCATGATGGACACGATCTCGTCCCAGAAGACGGATGAGAACGGTGCCGAGCTTGAGCCGAACAGCGTTTACATGATGGCCGATTCCAAGGCCCGTGGGTCTGTCACGCAGATGAAGCAGCTAGGCGGAATGCGCGGCCTGATGAACAAGCCCAATGGCGAGATCATCGAGACGCCGATCATTTCGAACTTCAAGGAAGGCCTGACCGTTCTTGAGTACTTCAACTCGACGCACGGCGCGCGGAAGGGTCTGTCTGACACGGCTCTGAAGACGGCGAACTCGGGCTACCTGACCCGCCGCCTCGTAGACGTGGCGCAGGACTGTATCGTACGCGAAAAGGATTGCGGCACCGAGCGGTCGATCACGGCGCAAGCCGCGATCAGCGACGGTGAAGTCGTGGCCTCGTTGGGTGAGCGAATCCTGGGCCGGACGTCGGCCGAGGACGTGCTGCGCCCGGGGACCGACGAGATCCTGATCGAGCGCAACGAGCTTGTGGACGAGCGCAAAGCCGACCTCATCGAGGAAGCGGGCGTGCAGCAGATGCAGATCCGCTCGCCGCTCACCTGTGAGACCGAGGATGGTATCTGTGCCATGTGTTACGGGCGCGATCTCGCGCGCGGTACGCAGGTCAATATCGGTGAGGCCGTGGGCATCATCGCCGCGCAGTCCATCGGTGAACCCGGCACGCAGCTCACGATGCGGACCTTCCACATCGGCGGCGTTGCGCAGGGCGGCGGTCAGCAATCCTTCCAGGAAGCATCTCAGGGCGGCAAGGTTGTCTTCCGCAATGAGAACGTGCTCGAGGCTGCCAATGGCGACACCCTGTCGATGTCGCGCAACATGGTCGTGGCTATCGAGAGCGATAAGGGTGCCGAGCTCGCCTCCTACAAGGTCGGCTTCGGCTCTAAGCTTCACGTGAAGGACGGCGACACCGTCGATCGTGGCGACAAGCTCTATGAGTGGGATCCGTTCACGCTCCCGATCATCGCTGAAAAGGCGGGTACGGCGCGCTATGCGGACCTCACGGCGGGTATCTCTATCCGCGAAGAGACCGATGAAGCGACCGGGATGACCCAGAAGATCGTGTCCGACTGGCGCACCGCGCCCAAGGGCAACGAGCTTGCACCGAAGATCCTGATCGCCGGTGCTGATGGGGAGCCTGTGCTCAAGGAAGACGGCAACCCGCTGGCTTACGCCATGTCGGTTGATGCGATCCTTAGCGTTGAAGACGGCACCGACGTCCAGGCTGGTGACATCCTAGCGCGTATCCCGCGCGAGGGCGGCGGCACCAAGGACATCACCGGTGGTCTGCCGCGTGTGGCCGAACTCTTTGAGGCGCGTCGCCCCAAAGACCACGCCATCATCGCGGAGATCGACGGCTACGTGAAGTTCGGCCGCGACTACAAGAACAAGCGCCGCATCGCGATTGTTCCGGCCGACGAGACCATGGAGCCCGCCGAGTACATGGTGCCCAAGGGCAAGCACATCCCGGTTCAGGAAGGCGACTTCATCCAGAAGGGCGACTACATCATGGACGGCAACCCTGCCCCCCATGACATCCTGTCCATCATGGGTGTGGAAGCTCTTGCCGATTACATGATCGACGAGGTGCAGGCCGTTTATCGTCTCCAAGGTGTGAAGATTAACGACAAGCACATCGAGGTCATCGTGCGCCAGATGCTCCAGAAGTGGGAGATCCAGGATAGCGGTGAGACGACCCTGCTGAAGGGCGAGCACGTCGATAAGGCGGAGTTCGACGCGGCCAATGAGAAGGCGATTGCCAAGGGCAAGCGGCCTGCTCAGGGCGAGCCGATCCTGCTCGGGATCACGAAGGCCTCGCTTCAGACGCGGTCCTTCATCTCGGCGGCATCGTTCCAGGAGACCACGCGGGTGCTCACGGAAGCCTCAGTCCAGGGTAAGAAGGACACCCTGGTGGGTCTCAAGGAGAACGTCATCGTGGGCCGCCTGATCCCGGCCGGTACCGGTGGGGCCACGCAGCGCGTGCGCCGTATCGCGGCAACGCGGGACAATGTGGTCATCGAGGCGCGTCGTGAGGAGGCGGAAGCCGCTGCCGCGCTGGCCGCGCCGTCAGATGACTTCAGCAGCGACGATATCGTCGGTGGTGGCGAGTTCGACAACCTCGTCGTGGACACGCCAGAGAGCCGTGAATAGCGCGCTTTAACGATACACACAAAAGGCCGCGCCCCGTGCGCGGCCTTTTTCGTTTGGTCCTTAGTAAGTGCCGTATTCGCGGATAAAGATCGCCTCAAGCTCGCAGAGCCTCCGGCAATCGGTGGCATCTCTGCCGCGATCACCGCTTAGGAGCGTGGTGGCGGCGCCGATGCCTTCGAAACGGGGATCATCGCATTCGCCGTCATCAGCATAGTCGGAGCCGTCATTGCCGAAATCGATAGCCTCGCAAGAGGTAGCGGCGGCGGCCTCGGATTGGTTCCAGATAAAGGCGGTGCCGGCTTCAAACGCCGCGCGGCAATCGCTGGCGTCTCTGCCGATATTCTCTGAATCGATATCAGGCGCAGTGTCGGGGCCAAAGAAGCGCCGGTCGTCACATTCACCGTCGCGGGTATAGCTCCCTGAATCGTCGCCGAATTCCGGGGACTGTGCTGGAGCTTGGAGCGCAAGGAGTGAGAGGGCGGCGGTGAGGGTAAGAACAGGTAGTCGCATGGCGCGAAGTGACGGCGTGCGAAGGCCTCTGTCAAGACGCGCGCGAGGCTCTATCTGCCGGTCCATGACAAAAACCGAAAACTTTGAGCGGGTTGAGGCTGCGTCTGCCGAGGCGCTTTGGGCGTGGTTAGGTGCGCATCACGGGCAGGGCGAAAGCGTGTGGCTTGTGACCTGGAAGAAGCCGTCGCCGAAATACCTTTCCACCGGCGAGGTGCTCGACGCGCTCATCGCCCATGGCTGGATCGACGGAATCAGGCGTAAACATGAGCAGCTGGAGCGTACGATGCAGCTCATCGCGCCCCGGAAGATGCAGGCCTGGGCGCAGAGTTACAAGGACCGCGCGGAAAAGCTTCGCGAAGAGGGGCGTATGCATCCGGCCGGCGAGGCAGAGATCGAGGCGTCGATCAAGAACGGCATGTGGGATTTTTATGCCGATGTGGACGCGCTCATTCAGCCCGAGGATCTGACTGCCGCGCTGTCGGTCGACCCGGGAGCCAGAACATTCTTCGAAGAATGTTCACCCTCCTAC
>JBCCYG010000268.1:0-3281 GCA_039190145.1 Pseudomonadota bacterium
CGCAAAAGCCCTGCACCGCACCAACCGGGAGCCCGTCCGATTTCCGCGTGAGCGGCGGCAGAGCATGGAAGGCGCGAAAGATGAACGCCGACCCGTCGATCAGGTGCAGGTGATGTCCTTTTCCGAATTCCATGGAGCCCCCTTTTCTACCTCGCCCGTCTATCGCACAGGCGAGGTAGGGGGGCCAGCCGTGAGCGCTAGAGCGCCTCAGGATTTCCGGGGCGGATACTTTCCACCGCGCCGCGCGTCTCGCCGGTCTTCGGGTCGACCATCAAGAGCGCCTCTGCCGACTTCACAAGCCGCGTGCAGCTATCCTTGGGGCCGTTATCCCAGTCGACGCAGTACCGATCACCCTCCAGCCGCCAGGTCCCAACGAGCGTGAGCCCGGCGGGCAGCACCGCCACCGCGCGACCATCTGCGCCGTAAAGGAACGGCGCGAGACCGCCCTCCGGGCCGCCAGGGCCACCCGGAGGCACCTCGATGTAAACCGTGTTTCCTGTGAGCAGCGCATCGAGCTGCGCCTCACCCATCGGCGTCTCCGCAGCCGCAGCCGCCGCCGTCACCCCCGTCACCATAGTCACCATTGTCAGACCTCTCATGCGACTCTCCATTTAGTCATGCGGCCTGACTAAATGCAGTTACTGATTTAGTCAAGCAACCTTACCATTGTGGAGCGACGGCCCGGAGACTACACACTCAGCATGGAAGACCACCCTGCCCTCATCGACCATGTCGGCGTCGACCTCTGGCAAACGAGCCGCGCCTATGAGGCAGCGATGTATGCTGCCATTGCCGAGGCGGGTTTTGACGATCTCACCCTCGCCGATAGTGATGTTCTCGTTTTCGTTGGCCCGAACGGCACCCGCGCCTCCGACATCGCCAAGGGCCGCGCAATCACCAAACAGGCCGTGCAGGAGCAGATCGCCCGCCTCGTCAAACGCGGCTATCTCGACGTCACCCCCGACCCCGAAGACCGCCGCGCCAAACGCGTCACCCTATCCGCCAAAGGCCGCGCCATGGCCCAGGCGTTTGTGAGCATCAAAGAAGGGCTCCACGCCCAAGTCGGGCAGGTGCTCAATGAGACGGAAATGGCCAAGCTTCGCGAACTTCTTTCAAAGACACGCAGCGCGCTTTCGAAAGGGTAAGCCCGCAGAAGCGTTTACGTCCCAAAGTCAGCATGTCCGAACCACCAAAGCGACAGGCGCAGCCCTCCGGTCGTTGGGGTAAACGCACCTGTTCTCAGCCCCGCAGATGCGAGCTTGCCTGCAACCCAAACGTTGCATGTCCGAAAGATGTTGAAACGACCGGCTGCCGGGTAAAACGCATCGCCTTGGGCAAGGCTCGCTCCCGGGATCACCGAGCCGCGCGCATCCTCCGCGATGCCCGCCAAAAGCGCGTCGTACTGATCCTCCGAAAGGCGAAGCCGCTGATGAGCCCAATCTGATGGCTCCGGGACACCGAAAGGCACCTGCACCACGCGTAGAACAGCCACATCCCCCGTCGCCGCGCGCCAGATCACGGGCAATGACAGATCGAGATACGTCCCCGTTGACGTATAAAATGCTTCGCTACCCCAACCGAGGATCACCCACCCCGTGTTGACACCGAGCTCCGCAAACTCAAACCGCTCTCGCAGTCGCTCATCGACCTTCAACACAAAATCCGTGTGGATCGGCCCGCGGATCAGCCAGACGTCACGCGCCTCCCCGCCCTCAATCTCCGCCGCGCCATTGCGCGGGAGGAGGGCTCCCCCAACAACAACACAAACCCACAAAGCCAAGAGGCCGCCGCAACAAACCAGAAATTTCCGCACCTACACCTCCAGGCCCGAGATGCATCATGCGGGTACAATCGCCGTTTGCAAAGCTTGCTCCTGGCAACAGTCGGGCCTATTGCGCGCCAATGCCTGAAACTGCTCCGCCCCACGCGATCAAAATCCAAGACCTGAAAAAGACCTATGCCGCCGCAGGCAACGCGCCCGCGAAAGAGGCACTGAAAGGCATCGATCTGCAAATCCCGGCCGGCGCCATCTTTGGCCTCCTCGGCCCGAATGGCGCCGGTAAGTCCACGCTCATCAACATCCTTGCAGGCCTCGTGATCAAAAGCGCGGGGCATGTCCGCATCTGGGGCTTTGATCAGGACCGCAATCCGCGCCAGTCCCGCGCCTCCATCGGGGTGATGCCGCAAGAGACAAATCTTGACCCTTTCTTCACACCCCGTGGTTCGCTCGACACCCAGGCGGGCCTCTACGGCGTGCCGAAAAGCGAGCGGCGCACCGACGAGATTCTCGACATAATCGGCCTCGCGGACAAAGCCGACGCTTATGCCCGCTCGCTCTCGGGCGGGATGCGCCGCCGCCTGCTCCTGGGCAAGGCCCTCGTCCACCGCCCGCATATACTCGTCCTCGATGAGCCCACGGCGGGCGTGGATATCGAGCTGCGCCAAATGCTCTGGGCCAATATCCGCAAGCTCAATGAGGAAGAGGGCACAACAATCATCCTCACCACCCACTACCTCGAGGAGGCCGAGGAGATGTGCGACGAGATCGCCATCATCAACCATGGCGAGGTCATCGCCCAGGATACGACCGAAAACCTTCTTGCGCGCCTCGATACGAAATCACTGGTGATCACGCCGTCCTCTCCGGGATCGGCTCAAGCGCCCAAAGGCGTCCGGCTGGAGACGCGCGCCGACGGCGCGCTCGTCTTCACCTATCGCAGATCAGAAACCGGCCCCGACGCTATCCTCGACGCCGTGCGCGCAGCGGGCATGCGAATAGCCGACGTCACAACCGAAGAGCCTCACCTGGAAGAAGTGTTCCTGGAGCTGACCCGCTCGGCCTAGCCCTGCGGCTGGAGCATCCGACCCAAGCGATGCCCACCTACCACATGCACGTGAAGATGCGGCACTTCCTGGATCGCATCCTCACCCGCATTGGACAGGAGCCGGTACCCATTCCCACCGGCACCGGGCTCAAGCCCCAGCGCCTCTGACACCGCACGGATCGCCCGCGTGAAATCCACAATCTCAGCCTCGCTCGCCTCCGCTGCGAAGTGATCGAAATTCACGTAAGCGCCTTTAGGGATGACCAGAACATGCTCTGGCGCTTGCGGTGCAATATCCCGAAAGGCAAGGCAGTGCTCGGTTTCCAGCACCGTCGAATTCGGGATCTCCCCGCGCAGGATCTTGGCAAAGATGTTCTATGGGTCATACGCGTAAGCCATGGGCAGCACTCCTTTGGCCGCGACCATTCCAAAGCCCGCCCATGCCCACAACCGCCC
>JBCCYG010000269.1:0-3246 GCA_039190145.1 Pseudomonadota bacterium
CCTCTCGCGCGGTTGCAGGCGCGAAAGATAATAACGGCCTCGTTGGCCAAGGAATGATGAGGAACAGACTATGAGCGACGTCTCCGATCGCGTGAAAAAGATTGTGGTAGAGCACCTCGGTGTCGATGAGAGCAAGGTGGCAGACAACGCTTCCTTTATCGACGATCTGGGTGCAGACAGCCTCGATACGGTTGAGCTCGTGATGGCCTTTGAAGAGGAATTCGGTATCGAGATCCCGGATGATGCGGCTGAGACGATCCAGACTTTTGGTGACGCGGTTAAATTCATCTCCGACGCTGCTTGATCGCAGTTGACGCTTTTGAGAAGCGGCGCCCTTGGGCGCCGTTTTTCGTTTTGGGTACGTGTGGTGGGCAGGTGGCGGGCGTTTGCTCGTGGCCTTGAGGGGCGGGCGTGGCCCGCGTATGTAGGCGAAAACCAAACGGGGGTATGAGCATGCGTCGGGTCGTCGTGACAGGCTTGGGAATGGTGACGCCGCTGGCCGATGGCGTGGAGGCTTCTTGGAAGCACATCCTTTCGGGGGAAAGCGGTGCGGGCACGATCACGCGCTTTGATGCGTCTCACCTTGCCACCACCTATGCCTGTGAGATCCCACGCGGGGGCGAGGGAGCTTTCGATCCCGACACCTATATGGAGCCGAAAGAGCAGCGGAAGGTAGACGACTTTATCCTCTATGGCATGGCCGCGGCCCAGCAGGCGGTCGATGACAGCGGCTGGGTCGCGGATACGACCGAGAAGCAGGAGCGCACTGGCGTCATGATTGGCTCCGGCATTGGGGGCTTATCCGCCATTGCCGATACCGCGGTTTTGCTCAAGGAGCGTGGGCCGAGGCGCGTGTCTCCCTTCTTTATTCCGTCTGCCCTGATCAACCTTGCTTCCGGGCAGGTGAGCATCCGGTTTGGATTTAAAGGGCCTAACCATGCGCCGGTGACAGCATGCTCCACTGGTGCCCATGCGATTGGAGATGCGGCGCGTCTGATTGCGCTTGATGATGCGGATGTGATGGTCGCGGGCGGGGCGGAGAGCCCGATCAGTGAGATCGGTATCGCCGGCTTTAACGCGTGTAAGGCGCTCTCTACCAAGCGCGGCAATGACCCAAAGGCGGCCTCGCGCCCCTATGATGCGGACCGTGACGGGTTTGTTATGGGCGAAGGCGCAGGGATCGTGGTGCTCGAGGAATACGAGCACGCCAAGGCGCGCGGGGCGAAGATTTACGCGGAGGTCTGTGGCTACGGGCTGTCGGGCGACGCTTACCATATCACCGCGCCTTCCGAGGACGGTGAGGGCGGTGGGCGATCTATGGCGGCAGCTCTAAAGCGGGCCGGGATCGCACCCTCAGACCTCGATTACATCAATGCCCATGGCACATCGACCATGGCGGACACGATCGAGCTCGGCGCGGTAGAGCGAATGATGGGCGATGCCGCTGGGACGGTGACCATGTCGTCTACCAAATCCGCCACGGGGCACTTGCTCGGCGCGGCTGGGGCAATTGAGGCGATCTTTTCGATCCTCGCGATCCGCGATCAGGTCGCACCGCCGACACTCAACCTGGAAAACCCTGCAGTGGAGACGGCGGTCGACCTTGCGCCGCTGGCGAAGCGGGAGCGAGAGATCAATTACGCGCTGTCAAATTCCTTCGGATTTGGCGGTACCAATGCCAGCGTGATCTTCGGAAAGGTATAGGTCATGTGGCGGCACATAGCCTCTAACGCTTTGTCACTCTTTGTCGTGGGGCTCTTTCTGCTGGGCGGGCTGATCCTCTGGGGGATTAGCCGATACGAGGCAGAAGGGCCCTTGGCGCGCGCGATCTGCCTGCAGGTTTTGCCGGGCTCGACCATGACGCGCGTGGCCGATGACCTCGTCGCCGAAGGGGCCATCGATAGCCGGGGCATCTTTCGAATTGCGGCGGATTACACGGAGCGGGCGAGCGATCTGAAGGCGGGATCGTTTCTCATCCCCGAGCAATCCTCCATGGCGGAGATCCTCGACCTCGTAACAGCCAGCGGGCAAAGCACGTGCGGCACGGAAGTGATCTATCGCGTCGGGGTTAACCGGCTTAGCGCGCAGGTGCGCGAGCTCGATCCTGAACTCAATCGATTTGTTGAGCGGGCCGTTTTCACACCCGCAGAGGAGGCTGCGCCAGAAGCCTATGAAGGCGCCAAGGCGGATACGGATACCCGCTATCGAATTGCTGTCGCAGAGGGGGCCACAAGCTGGCAGATCGTGACGTCGCTGCGCGATATCGACGTTTTGTCCGGCGCCGTTTCTGAGATCCCGCCGGAGGGGGCGTTGGCGCCTGACTCCTATGAAGTGCGGCCGGGGTCGTCGCGGGAGGAACTCGTGGCGCAGATGGCGGCGGCACAGGAGGCGCGGCTGGCGACCGCCTGGCAGAACCGCGTAGATGATCTGCCCTATGACACCCCGGCTGAGGCATTGATCATGGCCTCCATCATCGAGAAAGAGACGAGTGTCGCCGAGGAGCGACGTCAGGTGGCGTCGGTCTTTGTGAACCGTTTGAACCAGGGGATGCGCCTCCAAACGGACCCGACGGTTATCTATGGGATTACGCGGGGCGAGGGCGTGCTTGGGCGCGGTCTGAGGCAAAGTGAGCTAAGACGAGCTACGCCTTGGAATACGTATGTGATCGAAGGATTACCGCCGACGCCGATTGCGAACCCGGGACTTGAGAGCATTGAGGCGGCGCTTGACCCCGATGATACACCCTACATCTTTTTCGTGGCTGACGGGACCGGCGGGCACGCCTTTGCCGTAACCCTTGCAGAGCACAACGAAAACGTCGCGCGGTGGCGGGCGATCGAGGCGGAGCGCGAAGCGGAATCCGAGTAAGTCTCTGGATTGTTTACGTTTTGTTAAGCCCGCCGCGCGGTGGTGAGCTCACACGTCTAGATTGAAAACTTGACTCGGCGAACGCTCTTAAGTATACATCAGTCAAGCTAGAGGAAGTGGGCAAGCGGCCAGGGGTGACCCGGGGCCGCTTTTTTATTTCCTCTCGTGCGGGCTGCATGAGGGGAGAGGCTGCATGAAAGATGGGGACCCTCTCGTCGTGGAGGGATTACCGGAAGTGCGTCGCGCGCACCTTGCCGCGATGCTCAACCGCTATGTCGCGGAAGTTGAAACAATCATTGGACGCCTGTCGCAGGGAGAGCTCGCGGAGGCATCGCAGTTGCCGAAGGTAAAACGGGAGATGATGTCCGTTTCCAAGGC
>JBCCYG010000270.1:0-3244 GCA_039190145.1 Pseudomonadota bacterium
GGGTAAACGTGGCGGGGTCGTCATTGGCCTTGGCGTTATACTTAACCATCACAATGATCAGCAGCGCCGTCACAAAGACAACAATCGCGGTGATGATGATTAGGATCATCGTATCGAGCCACACAATGTCGCGCGCGAGTTCTGTGGCCGACGGCTGAAAACCTGTTCCGCGATCCACCGGCTTACCGATGGATTCTAGGCCATCAAGCGCAGATTGCGCGACAGCCATGGGCGCGGCCAAGAAGGCCAACACCGCTGCTAAGAGCCACTTTATTCCCATGTAATTCTCTCCATCCGCGCGCTGCGTGATCGCACAACGCGTCCGAGCGCGGTGGTCTTTCGTTGCTTGCGCGATAGGGCAAACCATATGTGGGGGTACCGAGCAATCCGCGCAGGCGCGTCAAAACGGCGCTAGGGACGCGAATTGCCTTAAAAACTTGGGCTCACCGCCCGCAGGAGAATGCATGACGCACGCGCCCTTTCGCCCCTTCGACTCTCATCTTGATGAGGCCGCAACACTGCAGCTTCTGAAAGCTGCGACACAGGGCGCCGATGACGGCGAGCTTTTCCTCGAAAGGCGCCGTTCTGAGATGCTCGTTTTCGATGACGGTCGGTTGCGGACATCGACCTACAATGCCTCCGAAGGGTTCGGGCTTCGTGCCGTTCGGGGAGAGACGGCAGGCTATGCCCATGCCTCCGAGATTTCCGAGGGCGCGATCTCCCGCGCCTCCGCCACTGCGCGTTTGGCCGTGGGCGAAGGTGGCGGCACGCTTGCCGAGGCACCGCAGCACACCAACCGCAAGCTTTACGCCGATACCGACCCAATGACGGACGCGGAATTCCCGGTGAAAGTCGACCTCCTCCGTGAAATCGACGCCTTCGCGCGCGGTCTCGACCCGCGCGTCGTCCAAGTCTCTGCCTCGCTTGCGGCATCTCTCCAAGAGGTCGAGATAATGCGCCCCGATGGCGCCCGATACATCGATGTCCGCCCCATGGCCCGGCTCAACGTGTCGATCATCGTCGATGAAAACGGCCGCCGGGAAAGCGGCACCTCGGGCGCGGGCGGCCGTCATGGCCTGACCGGCTTGATGGAGGCGGAGCATTGGCAAGGTGCCGTGCGCGAAGCGCTTCGCATCGCCGTCGTCAATCTAGAGGCGGAGGCCGCCCCGGCAGGCGTCATGGACGTCGTGCTGGGGTCTGGCTGGCCAGGCATCCTGCTCCATGAGGCGGTGGGCCACGGGCTTGAGGGTGACTTTAACCGCAAGGGAACATCCGCCTTTGCGGGGCTCTTGGGCCAAGAAGTCGCCGCCAAAGGCGTCACCGTGCTCGACGACGGCACGATCCCCGACAGGCGCGGCTCCATCACCTTTGACGACGAGGGCACGCCCAGTGCCAAAAACGTGCTGATCGAGGACGGTGTGCTCGTGGGATACATGCAAGACCGCCAAAATGCGCGCCTCATGGGCGTGGCGCCCACCGGTAATGGGCGGCGCGAAAGCTACGCCCACATCCCCATGCCGCGGATGACCAACACCTATATGCTCGCAGGCGACGCGGACCCCGCCAGCATGGTCGCTGATCTCAAGGATGGCATCTACGCCGTGGGCTTCGGCGGCGGACAGGTCGACATCACGAATGGCAAGTTCGTCTTTAGCTGCACCGAGGCCTACCGCGTGAAGGACGGCAAAGTGGGCGCGCCGGTAAAGGGCGCGACCCTCATCGGCGACGGAGCCACGGCACTCAAACATATCCGCGCCATCGGCAATGACTTCGCCCTGGACCCCGGTATCGGAAACTGCGGCAAGGCGGGCCAATGGGTCCCGGTGGGCGTGGGCCAGCCTTCCCTGATGATCGGTGGCCTGACCGTGGGTGGCTCCCAAGTCTGACTTGTCGGCCTTAATGCGCGAGTGACTCGCTCGCGCGACGCCATGAGCAGGCGTGCATAGGCTCGGGCAGACCGAGCCAGCACATCAATTCGGAGCCCGGAATGCCTCTTATTTTCATAGCTTTTAGCGGGAACCGTTATCTTTTGGGCCGCTTCTGTTAATCGATTCACCCGCCGTTAACCCCTTTACCTTACTTCCAAAAAGGCAGGACGGCGGAGACAGGGATGAAACAGGACGGTTATTCTTCCTCTCACCCCCCACTCCCACCCATCTCGGAAGAAGATCATCTATCTCTTCTCCGCCTCTTGCGATCACGACGCGTGGGGATCGTGACGTTTTACCGACTTCTAGAAGAACACGGCTCAGCGGCGGCCGCGCTTGACGCTCTCCCCGCCGTGGCAAGTGCGGCGGGCGAAAGCTCCTACGAGGTCTGCCCCGAAGGCGTTGCGCAGGCTGAAATTCGCGCGGCAAAGCGCGCGCGGGCGCGGCCGGTCTGGCGCGGGAGCGCGGAATACCCTGCGCAGCTTGCGGAAATAAGCGATGCGCCACCGTTGCTCTGGGCCCGCGGCCCCCTGCACGCGGATGCCAAGCCGCCCATCGCGCTTATCGGAGCGCGCAACGCCTCCTCGCTCGGCACGCGGATGACACGCCGTCTCGCCTCAGAGATGGGTGAGGCAGGGCTCCACACCGTCTCCGGCCTCGCTCGTGGCATCGACACGGTCGCCCACCTGACAAGCCTGGACACCGGGACAATCGCCGTTCTTGGCGGCGGCGTCGACGTCCCCTACCCGGCCGAGAATGCGAGCCTCATGGCCGAGATCGCCGAAAAAGGCCTCCTGCTCAGCGAAATGCCCATGGGCACGCACCCGCAAGCGCGCCACTTCCCGCGTCGCAACCGGATCATCTCCGGCGCGTCCAAGGCCGTTGTAGTCGTCGAGGCCGCCGCCAAATCAGGCTCCCTCATCACCGCAGAGATCGCCGCGGACCAGGGCCGCGATGTGCTCGCGGTCCCTGGCCACCCGTTCGATGCGCGGGCATCCGGATGCCTGAAACTCATCCGCGACGGCGCGACGCTCGTGCGCTCTGTTGACGATATTCTCGAGGTGGTCGAGGCCCCGGTGGTCCCTCGTCCCGAGCCGTCGCAGCCGCCAGAAGCGCCGAAAAAGTCGCTCAAAGAAGTGGCCGCGCTCCACCGTCAGGTGCTCGACCGGCTCGGTCCCTCTCCCATGGCCGAAGACCAGCTCATCCGAGACTTCAACGCGCCCGCCGCGCAAGTTTCCTCCGCGCTTGTTGATCTGGAGATGGAAGGACGCATCGAACGCCAATCAGGTGGGCTCTTGGCCCTCAAATCGGCCTGA
>JBCCYG010000271.1:0-3237 GCA_039190145.1 Pseudomonadota bacterium
GGCGGACCTGCGTCAGGATGCGGCGTATAAATCGGCGTGATCTGTGGATCAAGGGCTTTTGGAGTGGCTTTCGCGTGCTATGTCTTCACGCGAGGTACGGGAGAGAGCTTTGCCGAAGAGCGCTTATACATTGATGCGGCCTAATGCGCAGACGACGGGCGTTGTCTTTGCGTCACCGCATTCCGGGCGCGAATACCCACACTGGTTTCTGCAAAAGAGCGTGCTCGATGAGCGCGCGATTCGGTCATCTGAGGATGCTTTTGTGGACCGGCTTTTCGAGCGGGCGCCCAGCTTTGGGGCGCCTCTCCTCCTAGCGGGTGCGCCGCGCGCCTTTGTGGACCTGAACCGTTCACCTGACGAGCTAGACCCCGCGCTGATTTCCGACCTCAAGAAGGTCGCGCATAATCCCCGCGTGGCCTCCGGCCTCGGCGTTGTCCCGCGGGTGGTGTCCAACGGACGGCCAATCTATCGCGGGAAGATCACGCTGGAGGAGGCCCACAACCGGATCAGCGGCTATTGGCGCCCCTACCATGATAAGCTCCAAGAGCTTCTCGACGATGCCCGTGGGCAATTTGGGCGCGCGTTGCTCGTGGATTGTCACTCCATGCCCCATGAAGCGATTGAAAACTCGCGGGGCGGCGCGCGGCGGGCCGATGTCGTACTTGGCGATCGCTTTGGCGCTGCGGCATCGTCGGACGTGGTGGATTGCATTGAGGCGGCCTTTACGGCGGCGGGGTTTCGCGTGGCGCGGAATGCGCCCTTTGCCGGGGCCTTCATTGCTCAGCAATACGGGCGCCCGTCGCGGGGTCAGCACGTGGTGCAGGTGGAGATCGACCGGTCGCTCTACATGGATGAAGTGGCCATCGTGCCCAATGCCAATTTCTCTGCCTTCCGCGCCTTGATCACGCAGGTGGTGCAGGAGGTCTGCGACCTGGGTCGTCCTCTGGCACAGGTGGCCGCCGAGTAGTCAGCCGTGACGCGCCATTAGTATGTCGGGCAGGCCTTCTTCGTTGTCGCCGTCTGTACGGCTGACTTCAACAAAGCCCTGTTTTTCATAGAAGCGTAACGCGCGTTTGTTTGCTTCAAAAACATGGAGCGTGACTTTTGCTTCGTCGGCGCAGGCTGCGTTGAGGAGCTGTTGGGCTATGCCTTTGCCGCGCGCATCTGGCGCGAGATAGAGGGCATTTAGGTGGCCGTGTTCTTTTCGAGCGAAGCCTAACACGGTGCCGCTTTCTTCTGCGAGCCAGCCGCCGGTTTCTAACCGCCCGCTCCAAAATTCCAGCTGAGATGCGCGACTATGGATCATCGGCATCCAAGGCGTTTCCTCGATCCAGCCTATGAGGATTTCGACGCAGGCTGGTGCGTCTTTTGGCGTGGCGCGTCGGATGATCATCTAAGCGCGCGGCCCTTGAGGATGGCGTCGGTGCCGAATTTTTCTCTGATCTTGTCGGCGGCGAGCTCTGCCTTGGCCCGCTTCTCGCCGTCAGGGTCCAGGAGGTCGCCCGCGAGCCCGCTATCGGCGCGGGCGATATCTGAGAGGCCCACGCCCAGAAGCCTGTAAGGGGTTTGGTGATCAACAGCGTCAAAGAGACCCCGCGCGGTGCGATAGAGTTTGTCGGCGATATTGCTGGGCTCAGTGAGTGTGACGCGGCGGGTGATCAATGAGTGATCGGCGCGTTTGAGTTTGAGCACGACCACGCGACCGGCGAGCCCTTTGGCCTTGGCGCGGTCGGAGACTTTTTCGGCCATGCGCCAGATATGGCCGTCGAGGATGTCGGGGTCGGACGTGTCCTCCCCAAACGTTGTCTCGTTTGAGATCGATTTCATCTTGGGGTCGCGGGCGACGCGGCGGTGGTCTTCACCCCGGGCCAGGGAATAGAGCCGGTCGCCCATGGAGCCGAAACGCGCATGCAGATCCGCGCGCTCCCACCTAAGGAGATCGGAGAAGGTCCGGATGCCTGCCTTGTCGAGCGAGGCTTGGGCTGCGGCGCCCACGCCCCAAATCAAGCGCACGGGTTTGTCTTTGAGGAAGGCTGCGGTCTCCCCCTTGCCGATGATGGAATAGCCGCGCGGCTTTTCGAGGTCACTGGCGACCTTGGCGAGGAACTTGTTGTGAGAAAGCCCGATGGAGCCGGTGAGTCCGAGCTCTTCGCGCATGCGTTTGACGAGGCGCGCGAGCATGACGGCGGGCGGCGCGCCGTGGAGTTTGGTCGTGCCGGAGAGGTCCATGAACGCCTCGTCGAGTGACAGGGGCTCTATGGAGGGCGTCATTTCTTCCATCATCTGGCGGATGGCCTTGGAGGCTTCGACATAGGCCTCAAAGCGGGGGCGGACGATGACGGCCTCGGGACAGAGCTTGAGCGCCTGAAACATGGGCATGGCGGATTTCACGCCGCGCACCCGCGCCACATAACAGGCGGTGGAGACGACGCCGCGCCGCCCGCCGCCGATGATGACGGGCTTGGCGGCCAGTTCCGGGTTATCGCGCTTTTCGACCGAGGCGTAAAATGCATCGCAATCCATATGGGCGATGGAGAGATCGAAAAGCTCGGGATGCGAGACAACGCGCGGGCTCCGGCAGGTGGGGCAGCGCTTGCCTTCGTCAAAGGTCGTCAGGCAATCTCGGCAGAGTGCGGGCATGGTTGGTAAGATACGCGCTTGCGGGGGTGCCGGGAATGCCTGCGGCGCGAGTATTTTTGGAACAAAGAAGATGGTGGATTTCACTGGGGCGAAAGTGGCGCTCTTCGTTGGCGAGAGGCTGTTGGTGATTTTGCGCGATGAGGATCGCGATATCCCCTGGCCGGGCTGGTGGGATTTTCCGGGAGGCGGACGCGAGGGGGATGAAACGCCCGAAGAGGTCGCGATCCGCGAGACGTTTGAGGAAGTGGGGCTTCGTCTCGCGAGCTTTGTCTGGAAGCGGGAATTCCGGACGTCGACGGACGAGCCAACGTTTCTCTTCGTGGCGAACCTGCCGGCCACGGCGGAGGATGAGGTCTCCTTCGGGCAGGAAGGACAGAGGTGGGAGCTCTGGGATGTGCCCAAATTCATGGCGCATCCCAAGGCGATCCCATATTTTAAGCAACGGCTGCAGATTTACCTTCATCACCAAAAGTAATGATCATCATGACGCGAAGTTGCTTTGTGTGCGGGTCGATTGAGCGTATCTAAGCTGCATCTTCCCTTGGTCGGGAGAGCGCAGCACAGGCTGCCGCCGAAGGAGCAACCGCCCCGGTAAAC
>JBCCYG010000272.1:0-3236 GCA_039190145.1 Pseudomonadota bacterium
ACTTTCATTGCTCCACGCCCGGGCAACAACGCGCGCGCCGTTCTGCGGCCCGACTTTCTCCGAGTACGTTTCGATGATCGCGTCGATCGCGGCGGGATCGACGAGACCTTTCTGAACCAAAATCGTCTCGAGAGCGCGGACACGCGCCTCCTGCTCACTCAGCTCGTTGTCATGGGCGTGGTCATGCATAGCCGCAAGCATGGCCCGGTGCCTGTTGACGCGCAATCCCCCCTCGCGCAGCTTGGCTGGCGTGAACGATTTAGGCACATATGACATCATAATCGTCGGGGCTGGCTCCGCCGGCGCCGTGCTCGCAAACCGGCTTAGCGCTAATCCGCGCCTGCGCATCCTTCTCCTCGAGGCCGGTGGCAAGGGCTCCCACCCCTGGATCCGCATCCCCGTTGGGTACCTGTATTGCATCGGTAATCCTGCCACAGATTGGATGTTTCGGACGGCATCAGAGCCCGGCCTCAACGGTCGCGACATCCTTTACCCAAGAGGCAAAGGGCTCGGCGGCTGCTCAAACATCAACGGCATGGTCTATATGCGTGGCCAGGCTGCTGACTACGATGGCTGGCGGCAAATGGGCCTTGCAGGATGGGGGTGGGACGATGTGCTCCCCTACTTCAAACGCGCAGAAGACCACGTCGACGGACCGTCCGAGAGCCATGGCGCGGGCGGCGAATGGCGTGTCGAAAAACCTCGCGTGCGCTGGGAAATCCTCGATGCCTTCGCCGATGCCTGCGTTTCCTCCGGCATCCCCAAAACCGATGACTTCAATGGCGGCGACAATGAAGGCGTAAGCTACTTTCAGGTCAATCAACGGCGCGGCTGGCGGATGTCGACCAATTTCGCTTTTCTGAAGCCGATCTCACATCGGCCGAACCTGCGGATCGTGACAGAGGCGCTCGTATCTGAGCTCACACTGGAGGGAAGACGCGTCACGGGGATCACAGGAACTCAAGGCGGCGCGCCTTTTGTGGCCCGTGGCGGACAAGTCATTCTGTCTGCTGGCGCTTTGAACACGCCGAAAATCCTTATGTTGTCGAGTATCGGGCCGCACGCTGAACCCGGGAAGCATGGGATCGAAACACGCCACGCCATGGAAGGTGTCGGCCGCAATTTAGCGGACCATCTTCAACTCAGGCTCGCATTCAAAGTGTCGGGCGTGGACACCCTCAATACGAAAGCCGCGTCTCTTTGGGGCAAAGCAAAGATCGCCGCTGAATATGCAGCGTTTCGCACGGGCCCGATGTCGTCAGCGCCGTCGCAGCTGGGGGCCTTCACACGGTCGCACCTATCCAAAGCCACGCCGGACCTCCAATACCACATCCAACCGCTTTCGCTCGACGCCTTCGGTCAGCCGCTCCACGGCTTTGACGCCTTTACGGCATCCGTCTGCGACTTGCGCCCGACAAGCCGGGGCAGCGTTACGCTCGCCTCTTCCGATCCACGCGATGCGCCGATCATTACGCCCAATTACCTCAGCACTGAGGAGGACCGGCGGACGGCAGCGCGGGCCATTCGGATTACCCGAGGGATAGTCGATCAAGAGCCTCTGGCGAAATACAGTCCGCAAGAGTTCAAACCCGGAAATGTCGGCGACACCGATGAGGCGCTAGCAAGCGCAGCAGGAGACATCGGCACAACCATCTTCCACCCGTCTTGTACGTGCCGGATGGGCACAGATGAGGGCGCGGTGGTTGACGGACAACTCAGGGTTAGAGGGCTCGAAGGCCTGCGTATCTGTGACACCTCCGTCATGCCCACGATCACCAGCGGCAACACCGCAGCCCCCACGATGATGATCGCAGAGAAATGCGCCGAGATGCTCTTGGAAGATCTCTAGGGAGCAGGAAGCCCCAACGCCGCCCGACCCTCAGCCGTCTTCATCGAAAAATCGCCTCCGGCATGCTCCGCGCCTGCGGGGCCAGCCAAATACGCAATCGCCTGAGCCACCCATTGCGGCGGAATGTGGACGCCAGGATCAAGCTGGCTGACCGGATTGATGCCGCTCTGCTTGATCTGCACCTGCATTTCTGTCGCCACCGTTCCAGGGCTTAAGCCAACGACGCTGATCCCGCGATCGCCATGCTCTTTGTGTCCACACTTCGTGAGCGACAGGACAGCCGCTTTAGTGGCGCAATAGTGGCTCCATCCCTCGAGCGCGCCGGTCGCAGCACCTGAAGAAATGTTGATGATCGTGCCGGCGCCCGCCATGGCAGGAATGGCAAAACGCATTCCGTAATAGACACCCTTAAGGTTCACATCGACGATCTTTGACCACTCAGCCGTGTCACTCTCTTCAAGCCGGGCAATTGGGTCGATCAGACCCGCGTTGTTAACCAGCAGATCAAGACCTCCAAATTCGTTCACCGCCCGTGCAATGAGCGCCTCGACAGCCGCCGGGTCTGCCACATCACATGCCTGAGCCACGGCCTCGCCGCCGGCCCGAACGATCTCTTCGGCGATCGTTGCTATGGCTGCTTCAGAGCGCGCGGCAAGGACAACGCGCCCGCCAAGCTCGGCCAGGTGGCGCGCTGCTGCCGCGCCGATACCGCGGCTTGCGCCTGTGATGATGATGCTCTTTCCGCTGATGTCGCTCATGGTGCCCTCCTTGGCTGGCAAAGCGTTCTATCGGTCAGACGTCTGGAGCAAAACGCCGATCACGCACAGGCCCTTGTGCGCGGGATGCTCATAGCTCCCTGCCCGCTCGGAACTCTCCCCAACGCAGAACCGCCCGCGCGCCAAGCATCGCGATGGCCTTTGGCGGAAGCCGCGTGGGCTCGTCATCTGCCAAAACCTGCCGCCCAATATCAGACAACTGACCGGACGCCGCCTCTGCGGCCACGAGCCCGGAAAGGAGACCGCGCACCGTTCCTAGCCCATTTTGCACACAGGCCGCCCAAAGGCCGGGCCTGAGCTCCTCCGTTACCCCCACCCCGTTGCGGGTTAGACAAAGACGGCCGCCCCAACGGTGCTCCATCTCCACGCCATTAAGCATGGGAAACCGCGCCGCAAAGCTCCGCTCATGGGTGGCGACAATGCGTGCCAGGGCGGCATCACTGACTTCAAGCGACGGCTCATACGTAAATCGGTTGCGGATGACGATCCGATGGCCGCCCTGCCCTGAAATCCGCCGCACCGTCGTGCCGAGAGGGTCTGCGGGCGTGATGCCCCAGCTTTCGTTCCCGCCGAGACGCGTGACCTCATCTTCAGTCAAGGCCCGGGTCATG
>JBCCYG010000273.1:0-3234 GCA_039190145.1 Pseudomonadota bacterium
ATCTCTCCCATGAAAACGCCGCCCCCGGGGTCCCGTGGCGGCGTTAGGAACTTGTCTAAGATTTAGGCGGGCGTGCCCCCGCCCACAACCTTATTCCGCCGCCGCTGCCGCGCTCGTGACTGTCAGCGAGCCACCGGCCGCTTCCACAGCCTTGACCGCGGACGCCGATGCGCCGGTGACGGTGATCGAGGCCTTGGCGCTGAACTCGCCTTTCGCCAGCACGCGAACACCGTCGAGCTTGCGGCGCACAACGCCCGCCTCGACGAGCGCGTCCTCGGTGATGTCGCCCGTGAGCTTCTTGGCATCGATGAACTTCTGGATGATGCCGAGGTTCACCACGGCGTACTTCTTGCGGTTGGGCTTGTTAAAGCCGCGCTTTGGAAGCCGTTGATAGAGCGGCATCTGGCCACCCTCATAGCCATTGATGGCCACACCTGAACGAGATTTTTGACCCTTGATACCGCGCCCACCGGTCTTGCCCTTGCCAGAGCCGGGACCACGGCCCACACGGGTCCGCTTTTTTGTCGCGCCGGGATTATCCCGCAATTCATGCAGTTTCATATCGCTTCTCCTCGCCGGACCTCCGCCCCGAAGCGAACGAGGGCGGCACACGGCATTGATGGTTTCGAGTCACGTGGCGCTAGGCCACCGGCGGCGTATACTCAGCACCGCCACACGACGCAAGCGCCAGAAGCCTCTTCGAAGAGGCTTCCCCCACCCGCTGCCAGAAAGCCCTTGAAATCAAGGCCGCGCACCCTGCTCCACGGGACCGAAAGCTTTTCAAAGAGTTTCACCAAGGAATCTCGAAAATCCTTGGTGCAACGGCGTCCTTGACCCGCCAGAGCAATCCCTGTTTGCCCCACCGCGCGACAGAAGGAGGCGTGACGACCTCCCGCTAAAAGTACTTCCTAAGCACTCTAGCCCCATACTCAGATGAAATCGCCTCCGGGTGAATGCAGCAGACCCGCACCGGCACTTCGCTGAGACCCGCGATGATTGCCATGCACAGCCGGTGACGCCCGTCATCGATCGCAATCCGGCCCTCCCGACCGATGTTGACCAAGGGATAGTCGCGCTCAGAATTCATAAACCTTCCCGCGACCCCGTCCTCGTAAAGGCGCTCGAGGAATGCCAACCGCTCTCCGATCTCCGCCTCGCTGCGATACCGTTTGATCCCGGTCTTACGGACCCATGCCATCCAGCCCGTCTCTTCCCAGTCCACGCCGTTCAGGAAGTGCTCCCTCGCCGAGGTGAAAAACACATAATTCTCCAGTGACAGCATCCCTGCCCCGTTCTCAGGGAGCTTCTCATACCGGCCGGACCAATACATCCGCCCCGCGACCACGCGATCCCAATCACCGTCCCTGACCATGGGCCGGCTCTTGTCATGCTTGGGTTGCCAGAAGAATTCAGGGTACTGAACGAAGCCGATATCTTGCGGGGCGATCCGGATCGTGACGCTCTTCGCCCGCAACCCATATTTCCAAAGCGCCTTTAGGCTCCTGAGCTCGAGACGGAGTCGCCTCCTAAGCACGCTCTAGCTCATAGAACAGTCGAAAAGGCTCATTTTTGCTGCACTCGAGGGCCACGTCCTTGCGAACCGACCAGCTCTCGCCAAGCACCTCTTTGAAAAGGTCGCTGTGCCACGCTTTAGCCGACTCCACATCGAGATCGGTAAAGCTGGGTGAAGCCTGGCCTTGATCGTTGTACCGCGCATGCCGCGTTGACCCCTCGATGAAGAGCTTCTTCGTCTTCTGCCCACAGGCAGACAGCACGCTCTTCATCTGATCTTCGCCCTCAAAGGCGAACACCCTGTGAAGCACGCTCAAAAGCAGGATTGCATCCCAATCCACGCCGCCCAGTATGAAATCACCGGTCACATCCGTGCACAAAAACCCCGAAAGCCCCCGCGAGCCTTCCAGCGCGATTTTGCGCTCAGGCGCCATCTTTTCCAAACCGATAGCCACATGGCCGGCATCGGCCATGTCATTCGACGTCTCGCCCGTGTTCGAGCCGACATCCAATATCCAAGAGCCCGGTTTCGGCAAGCCTTCCAAAATCATGGAATTACGCTTCTCAAAGCTCTTATGACGCTTCGCAAAATAGAGCGGGGACTTACCCGTGCGCGTCTTTTTCTTGATAATGCTTCGCATGGCCTGGGCCTTTTCCGTCTTACGTTTCCCTGCTCGCGCGCATGGAGGCGGGACATAAATTTACCCAGCGAACGCATCCCCCCTCGCGCCGTGGATAGTTCTCACCATCCAGTTCGGCCGCGGGCGCGCCTTGCGACGTACTTGGCTCTGAACCTACCGTCAACGGGCCAGGACTATCGGAAGCGAAGGTGCCACCCGGCCGGCAGTCGGGCATCTCGCAACCGGCTGCGCAAACCCGCGTGAACTCTAACCCAGGCCCAACGCCCATTAACGACATCTCGGGCCCGCTCCCGCGCTTGACAGGTCGCCAGACGCGGCATCCTCTCGCGACAAGGGAGGGTGCGTCATGGCCGAATACGACTACATCATCATCGGGGCGGGCTCCTCAGGCGGCTTTCTTGCCTACCGCCTTTCCGAAGACCCCTCGCTCAAGATCCTCCTCCTCGAGGCCGGCCTCTCCGACAAACACTGGACGACCACTATGCCCGCGGGCGCGCGCTACACGTTCGACGGGGGCCCGCGCACCTGGTCGTTCGAAACCGAAGCCGAGCCCAATATGGACGCGCGCAAGCTCGACCAGCCCCGGGGCAAGGTGCTCGGCGGGTCCTCGTCCCTCAACGGCATGGTCTTTGTGCGCGGGCACAAGGCTGATTACGACGGCTGGGAGGCCGAGGGCGCGACCGGCTGGGGCTATGACGACGTCCTGCCCTACTTCAAATCCATCGAGACCTGCACACGCGGCGCTGACGAGTACCGCGGCGGCAAAGGCCCCGTCAAAATCCAGCGCTACACCGACAACCACCCGATCGAAGACGCGTTCATGGAGGCGGGGCAACAGGCGGGCCACGCCGCCCCCACCGACTATAACGGCGCGGAACAGGAAGGTGTCACCTCCTATGACGCCAATATCGACAACGGCTACCGCTCCGGGACCGCGCGTGCCTGCGTCGATGCGGCGGCTAAGCGCCCCAACGTGACGATCCTCACCGAGGCTCGCGTGCTCAAGATCAATATCGCGGGCAACCGCGCGACCGGGGTGACTTACCAGCGCCGGGGGGAGACGCTCGAAGCCCATGCGGGC
>JBCCYG010000274.1:0-3204 GCA_039190145.1 Pseudomonadota bacterium
ATCCGCTCGGGCCACGCGGTCTCAGCCTCCAGCTTGCTCGACCGCCCTACGTCTTCCATGCAGCGCATCCACGCCATAGGTCTTAGTCCCTCGCCCACTTACAGTGGCAACCTCCAGGTCGCAAGGGCTGGGTCGTGGAGGCAGATGCGCGCCTGTCCGGAGCCGTGCATAGCGGCCGAACCGCTACACCGCTACAAGATCGCTGATACAATCAAGACGGCTGCGAGGCCCGTCAGCGGACCCACCACGGCGACCATGAAAATGTCGAAGTAGCTTTTCACATGGGTCAGACCGCAGATCGCCAGAAGCGTGATAACCGCACCGTTGTGCGGGAGCACATCGAAGCCGCCGGACGACAAGGCGGCCACACGGTGCAAGAGCTCGGGGGATATCCCGGCGACTTCGGCCATCTCGAGATAGGTTTCGCCGAGAGCCTCGAGGGCGATGCTCATGCCGCCCGAGGCGGAGCCGGTCACCCCGGCCAGGATGTTGACGGCGAGCGCCTCGGAGATCAGCGGATTGCCAGGCGATATGTCAACGACGGCATCCCGCAGGACAACGAACGCGGCGAGAGACGCTATGACGGTGCCGTATCCCACCTCGCTCGAGGTGTTGAAGATCGGCAGGAACGAGGCGGCCACGCCATCCTTGATCGAGTCGTTGATGCTCTTGACCCGCTTCCAGTTCAGCCCGAGCGCCACGATGATGGCCAGGACCAGACCGATGATGAGCGCCCAAATGCCCCGCACCGCGTCGAGCGTGACGTTGCCATAAGCATCCTCGGCCAAATAGGAGGTGTCCAGGAGGGGCAAAAGAACTCGCGACGACAGGAGGTTGATGACGATGACCACAACGATCGGCAGGGCCGCAATCCACAAAACAGGGAGATCTTCCTCCACTTGGACCGTTTGCCCGCCGGCAAACTCGTCATCTTCGCCGTACCCTTCGTTGCGTTTGGATGCCTGATTGATCCGGAAGGTCAGCCACGTCATCCCAAAGGTTGCGATGATGATGGCGGCCATGATCCCATATCCGGGCGCCGCAAAGCTGTCGGTCCCGAAATAAGGCGCGGGGATCGCGTTCTGGATCTGGGGAGACCCGGGCAGGGCTGTCATCGTGAAGGTAAAGGCACCGAGGGCAATCGTTGCGGGCACAAGCCGCTTGGGCGTGCCGGCCTTTGCAAACATTGCGGCCGCAATCGGGTAGACCGCAAAGGCGACCACAAAGAGCGACACACCGCCGTATGTGAGCAGCGCGCACGCTCCGACCACTGCGAGTGCAGACCGCTTTTCACCGAGCTTGTTGATGATGCCGTTTGCGATGGCTGACGCCGATCCCGTGTCCTGCATCACTTTGCCGAAAATCGCGCCGAGCAGGAACAGCGGGAAGAAGCGGACGAGGTATTCTCCGAGTGCCGGCAGAAACACCTGAGTGTAGGTCCCCAGGATCGGCCCACCGTCGTTGAGGACCACAGCGAGGATGGCGAGGACCGGGGCGAGGATGATCACGCTGACGCCGCGGTAGGCGAGGTAAATCAGAAGCGTAAGAGAAAGTAAGATACCGAACATGAACCCTCCGCAGGAATACCGTTCGTCTCTGGTTTTAGGCTAGTGGTGAGTCTTCCCTTGCATCAAGCATCAAAATGCAGCAGTGCAAAAAAAGCTTAGAATATTGAATTACATGTATAAAATATAGGCTGATTCTCCTGGAATGCGCATTTCGCGCTGCAATGCAATATCCTCGATTGATAGGACAGCGAATACCGGTAGACTTTTTCCGACGGGTTTGAGCAGGTGCTGCGATGGCAAAAACGCCAACCAAAAAGCGGGTCAAAGTTGACATCGCCCTCCAGGGTGGGGGCTCGCATGGTGCCTTCACATGGGGTGTTCTGGACAGACTGCTCGAGGAGCCGTGGATTGAGGTGCGCGGCGTGAGCGGGACGAGCGCGGGAGCCATGAATGCCGTCGCACTGGTGCAGGGTTTGGCACAAGACGGCCCGGATCAGGTCAAGTCCCTTCTGAAGTCGTTTTGGCTGCGCGTGTCGCAGGCTGCGGCGTTCAGCCCGCTACAGCGCACGATGATGGACAGGATGACCGGCGGATGGCGGCTCGATCAATCGCCGATCTATGCGTGGACCGAAGCGTTTTCGTCCTTCTTCTCCCCTTACGACTTTAACCCGCTCGGCATCAACGCGATGCGGCCCATCGTCAAGGACACGTTCGATTTCGACGCAATCAATTCAAGAGCGGCGCCCAAGCTCTTTCAATCCGCAACCAATGTCCGAAGCGGTCGGTTGAAGCTCTTCAAGCAACCTAAGATTTCGGTGGACACAACGCTGGCCTCCGCTTGCCTGCCGTCGATCTACCAGGCGATCGAGATCGACGGCGAAGCCTACTGGGACGGGGGCTACATGGGAAACCCACCGCTGTTTCCGCTTGTGCGCGACAGCGAAGCCAAGGATCTGATCCTCATTCAGATCAATCCGTTCCGACGCGAGGACATTCCAAAGAGCAGTGGCGACATCAACAACCGTTTGAACGAGATCATATTTAATTCCAGTGTGCTCCATGAACTCCGCGCAGCCGGGATCATGTACTCCTGGCTCAAGGAGGAGCAGGTTCAACTGAAGGGGCTGGGAACCGGGCGTCTTCATCGGATAGAAGCCGAAAGCGTTATGCGGGAGCTCAACGTCTCAAGCAAAATGAACGCCGCCCCAGATTTTATCGACTATTTGTTCCAAGTCGGTCGTGACACAGCCGATGCTTGGATCGGCACGCATGCGAGCGATGTTGGGGTCAAGACGACCTGGATACCTGATATAATCGAGGATTACTTGGACGATGATGATGACGTGACGATGTCAAGCAAACCAAAACGTGCACAGGGCTGAGCCATACATACGCGGTTGGATGTGAAACTGTGTGCGCTCCAGCAAGACCGGTATCGCCTTTTTTGAAAAGATATGTACAATTTTGGCTTTACGCTCGTGTTTGTTGTTCAAATGCCATCAAGGCTGTGGATGCTCGTCGCCCATCCACCTGGCCTAATTAACTACCGCAAGACATGACGGTCTCATCGGCCCGTCGGGCTTGGTTTCGGTGGCCCGGAGGCGGGCGCTCGACGGTGGCGTGGACGCTCCAGGTGTCGAGATTGCGGCGCCTCTACGGTGTCGTGGGACGGGTCTCGTGCATTTTGAACCGGAAG
>JBCCYG010000275.1:0-3193 GCA_039190145.1 Pseudomonadota bacterium
CTGAAGCCCAAGGGCAAAGGTCACCATGAAAATTGGCGCGACCAGAACAATCGCCATGGAGCTCACAAGCATCTTCCAGTGATGCTCTGTGCCCCCATGGGCGGCGCCGAGGCCGGTGGCGCGCTTGCGGTCGGTGAGGAAGCGTTGAGTTTCTTCAGCCATCAGAGCACCAAAAACGCTGCGGCGACGGCCACGGTGACAATGCAGGGAATGACAAACATGGCCATCCCCATCTTCTCGGAAGTGGACACATCCCAGCAATAGCCGAAATCCCAGATCACGTGGCGCAACCGACCCAGCGCGTGGTAGGTCAGGGCCCAGACCCCGGCGAGCATCACGACGTCGCCGAGCCAGCTCTGAACGATCCAATTCACCGCGTTAAAGGCGTCCGGCCACATCGCTGCGAGAAAGAGCCAGCCGATCACGATGACGGACAACCCAAGAACGGCAATACCCGTGATCCGCACCATGATCGATGAGATCGAGGTCATCTGCGGTTTGTAGTACGGTCCGATCATAAAGGGGGAGAGCGGTCGGTTCCCCCGGTTGACGTCTGCCATGCTGCTAGCTCCTTCGCTTGCGCCTATTGGCGAACATAGCTCACCACTTTTTATGGGTCACGGGCCGAGACGGGGCAGAATTGCGGTGAAACCGCACATGCCGAGGCCTTTTTTGCATTTGTGATCACGGCAATCTTTACTGTGATCACATCAATCAAACCTTTGTAAAAAAGTCAGAAAGCCCCGCTGCTCTCGCAACGGGGCCTTCCAGAATGCGCTCAAGCGCGATCCTTACGTGCGGTTCCCCCGCAGCATGAAGAAGATACCACCAGCCAGCAACATCAGCTGTAGCTGGAAGCCAGCCCAGGGGCCCCAGTACACAATGGCAATGACCGCGGCGACGACAGCCGTCGTGGCGAAGCCAGAAAGGCGGGTCACTACATCACCAAAGAGCGCTAAAAGGCGGTTCGACGGGTTCAGCGATTTTACGACGCCACCCACGATTAGGCCCGCAGCGGCTGCCACTTCTGCGAGAGCAGCGAGGGCCCACATCCAAATGGGAAAGCCATAAGCCTCTGCGCCACCGGCAAGATCTATGAATTTCAGGTAGCCCTGATTACCGATGATCAGCGCCAGTGGAATACGCACAAACCAGTGCGCGCCAGGCCAATGCACCTGGGAGAGGTATCCCTTGTCGACCATAGACGAGGGGAGGAATGTATTCGTCGAATTGGTAGTCACGTCTGCCTCCTTTCAGAAAGCAAATATGGGATGATTGCGGACCTTTGCGTCCTTGCGATTGGCTGGGATCGTAAGGGTTACGGCTCGGTCGCTGCGTCAGATGTGCGACATTCTGTCATGACCGTTTTAGCGCAGTGAACTTGTCACCTCGATCACCTCGCGGAGGAGCTTTTGGCGCATCCGAGCCGGGTAGTCTTCATAGCTATCCGCCGTGACGACAAAGGCGCCGGGCCCTGTGATCACATTTTCGTAAAAGTAACCTGTGAGGTCTCCGGCCGTCGCATTCTCAATAACGAGTGCGTTCACCGTTATCCCACGTTCGGCCATGATCCCATGGTTGCCCCGCGGCTCTGGGCCCTCATTCGAGATGCCATCGCCCGAGACGTCGATCACCCGCCGCGCGCAGCGGGGCGCGTCATCAAAGGCGAGCGCCGCTACATGCAGCGCCTCTCCGATGGCCGTCGAAAAGTTACGCCATACCCGCGGGTCTTCCTCCACACGAGCCGCGAACGCCGCGAGCTCAGCGCGCGATGTAACCTGCGTCCATGGCACGGTGAGCCGTTGCCGCGACGTCCCGGTCCACTGCACAACTGCAAGCGCGGATTTCCCGGTGATGAGCGCCTCCGCCACTTGCTTGTCGCCGAGCGCCTCCGCAAGCCCGGCCATTTGGACGCGATACTCGGCATGGTCCACAGACCCCGATACGTCCACGGCAAAAAGCAGGGCGAGGTCGCACGCAACGGCCTGAAATGGAGCAAAAAGGAAAGCGAAAAGCCACCGCATGGGAAAGGCGTAGCACGCCCCTCCCCCGACGGCTCTCACAAATCTGCTAGAGCGGGAGGAGCGCCCAATAATCGAGGTCGAGCAGCACCTCAGGCAGGTACTTGCCGTCATCGCCGCGCAGCTTGCCCGCCTGCCCCGTCGTCGCCACGAGCCGAAGCCGAAGCGCGCCCACACCCGGGGCCGTCGTCTCCGCGCGGTCGAGCACCTCACTCCATGCTCGGAGGGTCATGCCAGAGGTACAGGGGTTCGCATGGGCCCCGCCATTGATCGCCACCACCATCTGCGCGTTGGCGAGCCCGTTGAACGACAGCGCGCGCGCTATGGAAATCACATGCCCCCCATAGATGAGCCTCGAACCATCAGGCCGCACCGTGGCGTCGAAATGCACTTTCGCGGTGTTCTGCCAAAGCCGCGTGGCCATCATGTGCTCGGCTTCCTCGATGGTGACACCGTCGACGTGATCGATGATTTCGCCCACGTCGTAGTCACCCCAGCGATGCGGCTCGCCCGCGAGGTCAAAATCATACTGCGCGAAGGTGAGACCCTCCGGGATCACGAGGTCCCCCGCCGCGACAGCCGGGGCAAGCTCTGGCACCACCGTCTCTGGCGCGGGCGCGTCCACATCGCGCTTTCGCACCATCACCCAGCGCACGTAAGACATCACCTCTTCGTCCATCTGGTTAAGGCCCCGCGTCCTAACCCAGACCACGCCCGTCTTACCGTTGGAGTTCTGCTTCAGCCCGATCACCTCGCTCTCGGAACGCAGCGTATCACCGAGCTCAACGGGCTTCTTAAACACCCCCTCCGCGTAGCCCAGATTGGCCACGGCATTGAGTGAGATGTCCGGCACCGTCTTGCCAAACACCACATGAAACGCCGCCATATCGTCGAGCGGCGAGGCCTCAAGCCCACATTCCTGCGCAAAGATGTCCGATGAATAGAGCGCATGCCGCGCCGGGTAGAGCGCGTGATAAAGCGCCCGTTCGCCCTCGCCCACAGTGCGCGGCACCGCGTGACGGATCACCTCGCCCACGCGGTAATCCTCAAAGAACCGTCCTGGATTTGTCTTCATAGGTTAGAGATTTCCCAGCTTCATGTCGGGATCATACTCGCCCTCGACATCCTTGATGACCGCCTGCCCGCAGCGCATCACGCCCGCCGTGCCGTCA
>JBCCYG010000276.1:0-3110 GCA_039190145.1 Pseudomonadota bacterium
CCGCTTTGACGCCTTTCGGCCCCTTGGCGATTTCCTTGCCCAACAGCATGTCACCCAGACGGGCATAGATGTTGCGGTCGAGGATCGCGAGCTCGTCGTCCCGGTCCCGGGCCAGACGCTCAACTTCCTCGCGCTCGATCTGCAGCGCGCGCTCGTCCTTCTCCACCCCGTGGCGGTTAAAGACGCGCACTTCCACGACCGTCCCGAAATCCCCCGGCGGCAGGCGCAGCGACGTGTCACGCACATCGGAGGCTTTCTCGCCGAAGATCGCGCGCAGAAGCTTTTCTTCCGGCGTCATCGGGCTTTCGCCCTTCGGCGTGATTTTACCCACGAGGATGTCTGCCGGGCCCACTTCGGCGCCGATATAGACGATGCCCGCTTCGTCGAGGTTGCGAAGAGCTTCCTCGCCCACGTTGGGGATGTCACGGGTGATTTCCTCTGGCCCGAGCTTTGTGTCACGGGCGGCGACTTCGAATTCCTCGATGTGGATCGAGGTAAAGACGTCGTCGCGCACGATGCGCTCAGAAATGAGGATGGAGTCCTCGTAGTTGTAGCCGTTCCAGGGCATAAATGCGACGACCACGTTCTTACCGAGGGCAAGCTCACCAATGTCCGTGGAAGGACCGTCGGCAATCACCTCGCCCTTTGACACAAGATCGCCCACCTTCACCAGCGGACGCTGGTTGATGCAGGTGTTCTGGTTCGACCGCTGGAACTTGCGCATGCGGTAGATGTCGACGCCCGGGTCCCCAGGCTCGAGGTCCGCCGTCGCGCGCACAACGATACGCTGGGCATCCACTTGGTCGATGATGCCCGCGCGCTTGGCCTGGATGGCCGCGCCGGAATCGATGGCGACCTTCTCCTCGATGCCGGTACCGACCAGAGGCGCCTCGGCCTTCAGAAGCGGCACAGCCTGGCGTTGCATGTTCGAGCCCATGAGCGCGCGGTTCGCGTCGTCGTTTTCAAGGAACGGGATGAGCGACGCGGCGACAGAGACGAGCTGCTTGGGCGACACGTCGATAAGGTCCACATCGGTAGACGGCGCAAGCGTGTATTCCCCGTTTTGACGGGTTGAGACGAACTCCTGCACAAACTTCGCATCGTCGGTCAGCTTCGCGTTGGCCTGAGCCACCACGTGGCGCATCTCTTCCGTGGCCGACATGTACTTCACTTCATCCGACACCTGGCCGTCACTGACCGTGCGATAGGGCGTTTCGATGAAGCCGTACTTGTTGACCCGCGCGAATGTGGCGAGCGAGTTGATCAGACCGATATTGGGGCCTTCCGGCGTCTCAATCGGGCACATCCGGCCGTAATGGGTCGGGTGCACGTCGCGCACCTCAAAGCCCGCGCGTTCCCGCGTCAGACCACCCGGCCCGAGAGCCGAGAGGCGGCGCTTGTGCGTCACTTCCGAAAGCGGGTTCGTCTGGTCCATGAACTGCGAGAGCTGCGAGGAGCCAAAGAACTCACGCACCGCGGCTGCGGCGGGCTTGGCGTTGATCAGGTCCTGCGGCATCACTGTGTCGATTTCGACAGAGCTCATCCGCTCCTTAATCGCGCGCTCCATGCGCAAGAGACCCACGCGATACTGGTTCTCCATGAGCTCGCCCACGGAACGAACCCGGCGGTTACCCAGGTGGTCGATATCGTCCACGTCGCCCCGGCCGTCGCGCAGATCCACGAGCGCCTTGATGCAGGAAACGATGTCTTCCTTGCGCAGCGTGCGCACCGTGTCTTCGGCGTCGAGCGCGAGACGCATGTTCATCTTCACCCGGCCAACAGCCGAGAGGTCGTAACGCTCCGAGTCAAAGAACAGCGTATCGAAAAGCGCAGAGGCCGCATCCACGGTGGGCGGCTCGCCCGGGCGCATCACGCGGTAGATATCCATGAGCGCTGTTTCGCGGGACATGTTCTTGTCCGCGGCCATGGTGTTGCGCATGTAGGCGCCCACCGTGACGTTATCGATGTCGAGCACAGGGATCGTGTCGATGCCGGCATCGATCAGCTCTTTCACCGAGCCACCGATCACTTCGCCGTCTTTGTCGACTTCCCAGGTGAGCTCGTCACCGGCTTCGACATAGATCGCGCCGTTTTCTTCATTGATCATGTCCTTGGCAGCAAACTTGCCCAGGATCTGCTCAAACGGCACGAGGAGCTCGGTCACAGCACCTTCATCAATGAGCTTCTTCACAGCGCGCGGCGTCACCTTCTTACCTGCCTCGGCGATCACCTCGCCAGAGGCCGCATCCACCAGGTCATACACAGGCCGCGTGCCCCGCACCCGCTCCGGGAAGAACTTCGTGACCCAGCCTTTGCCCTTCTCATAGCGGTAATCGACGGTGTCATAATAGGCGTCCATGATCGCCTCTTGGTCGAGACCAAGCGCGTAAAGGAGCGTCGTCACCGGGAGCTTCCGGCGGCGGTCGATCCGGGCATGGACGATGTCTTTGGCATCAAACTCAAAATCGAGCCACGACCCGCGATAGGGGATGATCCGGCAAGCAAAGAGCAGCTTACCCGAGCTGTGCGTCTTGCCCTTGTCATGGTCAAAGAACACGCCCGGCGAGCGGTGCATCTGGGAAACGATCACGCGCTCGGTGCCGTTTACGATGAACGTGCCGTTCGGCGTCATGAGCGGCATGTCACCCATAAAGACGTCTTGCTCTTTGATGTCTTTGACCGACTTCGCGCCGGTGTCTTCATCCACATCAAACACGATCAGACGGAGTGTGACCTTGAGCGGCGCGGCATAGGTCATGTCGCGCTGCTGGCACTCTTCTACGTCATACTTCGGCTTCTCCAGCTCGTATTTCACGAACTCGAGGACTGCCGTCTCGTTGAAATCCTTGATCGGGAAAACCGACTGGAAGACGCCCATGATCCCTTCCCCATCGGTGGGGTCAGGCTGGTCGCCGGAGTTTAGAAAAAGATCATACGAGGATTTCTGTACCTCGATGAGGTTCGGCATTTCCAAAACTTCGCGGATCTTGCCGAAATATTTACGAAGACGTTTCTGACCGAGAAATGTCTGTCCCATGCGTATACGCACTCCATCTTTGTCTGCTCGCATACCGCGGGGCAATCGGCTGCAAACCCTCAAAGACCTATGA
>JBCCYG010000277.1:0-3101 GCA_039190145.1 Pseudomonadota bacterium
AATTCTTTGCGACTCATCCGGCTGGTGTTACCGTTCCTTCAAACAGGAGGCCGCCATGAATTACAGTTCTGAAATCTGGCTCACCGCCGAAGCGGGCGCTTTCGAGACCTTTAAGCAGCAAGTCAGTCAGGTAACCGACCTCCGCCGATGGCCCATGGCCGCTGCCGTCGAGCAGAACGTTTTGATTTATGACGGTGGTTTCGTACGCAGCGTTGCGGCGGATGATGGCAAACGCCGGGACCTCATGGCCGAATGGGCAAGCGCTCTCGCCAATGGCCCAGGTGTCATCGCGATTAAGGGCGCAATGGATGATTTGGACGCGGTCGATGAGGCCACGGCGCTCTTTGACGAAATCATCGAAGAGGAAAAAGCGGCAGGTGCAGGGGCGGGCGACCACTTTGCCAAGCCGGGCGCCAATGACCGGATCTGGAACGCGCTCGAAAAGCACTGCCTGAAAGACCCCGCGAACTTCGCCGCCTATTACGCCGCCGACGCGCTCGCGATGGCATCCGAGGCTTGGCTCGGCCTCGGCTATCAGATGACCGCGCAGGTTAACCGCGTGAACCCAGGCGGCAAGGCGCAGACGCCCCATCGCGACTACCACCTGGGCTTCATGTCTGCCGAGCAGATCGCTGCTTATCCGTCGCAAATCCACCGGATATCGCCACTTCTGACGCTTCAGGGCGCCGTGGCCCATTGCGACATGCCGCTCGAAACCGGGCCGACGCTGCTTCTGCCCTACTCGCAGCTCTTCTTTGAGGGCTATCTCGCCTTCAGCCGTCCGGAATTTCAGGCCTACTTCGCCGAAAATCATTCGCAGCTTCCGCTCGACAAAGGGGATGCAGTCTTCTTCAACCCCGCGCTCATGCACGGGGCTGGGGACAACGTCACCGAGGATCGCCAGCGCATGGCCAACCTCCTGCAGGTGAGCTCCGCCTTCGGCCGCGCCATGGAGAGCGTGAACAGATCCGCCATGGTCAAAGCGCTTTATCCACACCTTTCGGGTCTGAGCGGTACCGCGCTTGCCAACGTGATCGGTGCCAGCGCGGAAGGGTACAGCTTCCCGACAAACCTCGACAGCGACCCGCCGGTGGGGGGTAATGCGCCCAAGACCCAAGCTTCCCGGACGGCGGAGGCCGTGGCGAGCAGCATGTCGGCCGAGGAGTTTGGCGCGGCCATTGACGCCGCCGATGCGCGGCGGCTGCCCTAGAGCGCACCTACAGCCAAGGCTCGAAAAGGGTCACCAGATTCACCCGGGCGCGCAACCGGCTCGCGAGCAGGAACATGCCCGCGAGCTTCCGCTGCACGTAAAGCGTGTCCATCGGCGGCACATGGAGGAAGGCCTGGTCATCGGCCAGGCTCATCCCCGTCTTTGCCAATTCACGCCTGAGCATGTCCTGGCCAAAATCAAACCAGCCCGCGCTGTCCACGCCGCTCATGCCCCTCTGGATCAGATCCAGGATCGCGTCACGATGGATGCTCTGCGTCCCCTCAGGGTAGACGCCGAGCGCGATACAGGCCCTGTCCATGCCACCGCGATCACCGCCCAAAAGCGCCCTGAGCATCGCGCGATAGCCCTCCGCCGTCGCCACCGGGATCGCCCGCGCCGCGCCGAAATCCAGGAGTAGGATACGCCCGCTCTCAGGATCGTACCGGTAATTGGCAAAATTGGGGTCTGACTGCATGTGCCCCAGCTCAAAGAGCTCGCGCAGGGTGAGCTCGAGGAGCGTTGTCACAACTCTATCCCGCGTCGCCTGATCCGCGTCCTTGAGGTCCTCAATGGGGACGCCTTTGAGGTAGTCCATCGCGAGCACCGTTTCTGCCGAAAACTCCCCGACATAGCCGGGCACGGCGAACCGCGCATCGCCTTCCAACCAGGCACCAAAGCGTTGCAGCTCTTCGGCCTCACGCGCGTAGTCCGCTTCCTCATGAAGCTGCCGCTTTGCCTCGGCCAAGAGCGGCTTTAGGTCGATCCCTGAGGGCACGATGCCCGAGATGCGCACCAAAGCGCCGACATTCGATACATCGCTGTCGATGCTGCCTTTGACCCCGGGATACTGCACCTTGATTGCCAGGTGCCTGCCATCATGCCCGATCGCCCCATGGACCTGCCCGATGGAGGCCGCCGCGATGGGCCGCACGTTGAACCGCTTGAAGCGCTTCATCCAGCCCTGGCCCCACTCCTTATCGAGCACGACCCGCAGCTGTTTTGGCGGCATGAAATCCGCGTCCGCGCGGAGCCGCGCGATAATGTCAGCGACCTCCGGCGGCAGGACGTCGCCCGCATCCATCGAGATAAGCTGACCCACCTTCATGGCCGCGCCACGCATCCGTGCGAGCTCTGTCGTCAGGCGGGAAATGTTGGCGGGCGTGAGCATCAGACCGCGCAGCTCCGGCCGCTTGCCGACCAAAAGCTCCCGGGCCCCACCCATGGCGACATTTCCTGCGATAGAGAGGCCCGCGCCCCCGAGACGCGCCGCGCGGCTTGCGCGACCCACGGGGACGGCGCGCGCCCTGGCTTGGCTTCCTCGATCAGACATCCCGTGGAAGTAGGCGAAACTCACTCGGCGGCGAGGTCGACCTTGCTTGATGCGGCTAGGAGCTCCGCATTCCCGCCTGACGCCGTTGTGTCGATGCAGACGGTTTTCTCCAATGTGAGAGAGCGGTGGAGCTCCTTGGACGTCACGAGCGGTATGATTGGCCCCGCCCGTTCGGCGCAGGCCAGCGCCCAGTCACGCCCGGTATCGCCCCATCGGATCACCGCACTCACCTCCTCCGGGATGTCCATCGGAGTGGCGTCTGGGGCCTCTATGATGCCGGTGCATCCGAGGTCACGGGCAAGCGCCGCCTGCTCTCGCGCCAGCTCTGCGCCAGGTCCGGCACAAAAGATGCCGTGCCTTGGATGCACACTGTAGCTGTTCTCGTCCCCCGTCGGGCCGGGCAGGTGCCAGGCCTGCGGGGTAGGAGGGATGCCGTTATCTTGGGCGAAAGCGTGCAGGTAAAGCGGCCCGCCTGCCTTCGGGCCGGTTCCGCTTAGGCCATGGCCGCCGAAGGGCTGGGAGCCGACGACGGCGCCGATCTGGTTTCGATTGATGTAAACA
>JBCCYG010000278.1:0-3093 GCA_039190145.1 Pseudomonadota bacterium
GACCTCCATGCTCGGCGCGCTCATTTTCCTGCAAAAGCTACGCATCTCACCCGATGCAGCCTTCTCAGTAAATGACTGGACGGCCTTCGTGATCTTCATCGTCGTCATCGGCGGCATCGGCACCATAGAAGGCCCCATCATCGGCACGCTCATCTACTTCGCCCTGCGCGAAACGCTTGCAGATCTCGGCACAACCTATTTGATCGTGCTCGGCGTGGTGGCCATTGTCGTCATGCTCAAGGCACCAAAGGGCGTTTGGGGATTTGTCCGTGAGAGATACGACATTCAGCTCTTCCCGCTGGCGTACCGCGTTGAGGGGAAGTCAGGCAGCGATTAGCGCCCCGGAGCAACGGCGATGAGCAAAGCTCGGGGAAAGTACCAAGACGTCCCCGACTACATCATCGGCGTCACTAAAGAGATTTGGGAAGATCGCCGTATCTCCACACTGGAGCATTACTACGCGCCGGAGATCATCGTGCGATCACCCGCTTCCGTGGTGGTGGGCAACCAGGGCATCATTGCCGCTACGCTGGCCACACTCCATGAATTTCCAGATCGCCAGCTCTACGGCGAAGATGTCATCTGGTGCGACGCGCCCAGCGGCTGCGCCCTTTCCTCCCACCGCCTGATCTGCACCGCGACGCATAGCGCCCACGGGGTCTATGGCCCGCCCACGGGTATAAAACTCACCTATCGGATCATCGCCGAGTGCCACGTGGATGGTGACCAAATCAACGATGAATGGCTCGTACGCGATCAAAGCGCCATTACCCGCCAGCTTGGTGTTGAGCCCAGCGATTACGCCCGCGCGCTTATCGCCAAAGAGGGCGGACCGGAGGCTTGCGTGGCCCCTTATACGCCCGCGAATGACGTCAACGGCCCCTATGCGGGGTCGGGGAATGACAACGAATGGGGACAGCGCTACGCCGATATATTGCGCCGAATACTGGGCTCTGAACTCTCCGTGATCGCAGAAGAGTACGATCGCGCGGCCCATGTGAGCTATGCCGGGGGCGTCGATGGCCTCTCTTTCAAAGCAGCAGATCGATTTTGGCTCGGCCTCCGCGCGTCTTTCCCGAGCGCGACCTTCACGCTCCACCACGCCATCGGCCGCGATGATCCGCTCATGCCGCCACGCGCCGCGCTCCGCTGGAGCTTGCATGGCAAGCATGACGGCTGGGGCAGATTCGGCCGCCCCACAGGCGCAGACGTCTTCGTCATGGGCCTCAGCCAGGCTGAATTCGGCGCGCTTGGCGGTGGGGAGCCTAAGCTCCGCCGCGAATGGGCGCTCATCGACGAAACGGCGATCTGGAAGCAAATCCTGCTCCAGACGGGCGACCTCTAGTCAGCGCCGCGCACTGGGATCGACGCGCCCCGCATAGGCCCCAAGAGCCTCTGCATCAGGAACACGCCCGCCGCGACGGCCACGCCGATGATATCGCTCAAAAGCCCGCCCTCGATCATAAAGAGCGCCGCTAAGATGAGCGCAGCGCGCAGGAACCAGGCTGGGCGGTTCCCCATGAACCAGCCTTGCACTCCTGCTGAAAGAAGAAAGACGCCAAACGTCGCTGTAAGCCCCGCACGGATTACCTCAAACCAAGTCCCATCCATGAGAATCGCGGAGTTATAGAAGAACATGAAAGGCACGATGAAGGCGGCGATCCCGATCTTGAACGAGGCCACCGACGTCTCCATCGGATTGGCCCCCGAGATACCCGCGGCAGCATAGCTTGCAAGCGCAACCGGCGGCGTGATGGCGGAAACCACCGCGAAGTAAAAGACAAAGAAATGCGCCGTGAGCTGCGGGATACCGAGCTCCACAAGGCCCGGCGCCACAACTGACGCCGCCACTGCGTACGCCGCCGTCGTGGGCATGCCCATCCCCAAAAGGATCGCGATACACATCGCAAAGAAGAGCGCGAGAAGCTGCGACACGCCAGCGAGATCAAGGAGCACGGAGGAGAACCGCGCGCCCACGCCCGTCAGCGAAATCACCCCAACAATGATACCTGCACAGGCGCAGACCGCGATGATCTGGATCGACATGACCCCGGCAAGCTCAAACGCCTTGATGATGGATCGGATGCCCATGCGGTGCGGCGTCAGCCAAGACACGACCGCTGCCGCCACCGTTGCCAGTGTGCCCGCACGGATCACCGAATAGCCTGCGAAAAGCGCCCAGATTAGGATGATGATCGGGATGAACAGATAAACCTGCCGGATCATTTGGTTGAGCTTGGGCAGCTCGTCGTCGCGCATGCCCCGCATGCCGAGCTTTGCGGCCTCAAAATCCACCATGAAGTATATCGACGCGAAATAGAGCACCGCCGGAATGATCGCGGCGATGGCGATTTCTTGGTATGGGATGCCCGTGATCTCCGCCATGATGAAGGCGCCTGCCCCCATGATCGGCGGCATGATCTGCCCGCCGGTGGAGGCCGCCGCCTCGATCGCACCGGAGGTCTTCTTTTCGTAACCCACCTTCTTCATGAGCGGGATCGTGAGCGAGCCTGTGGCCACCACATTGCCCGCCGAGGTCCCGTTGATCATCCCCATGAGGCCGGAAGCAAAGATCGCGACCTTTGCGGGCCCACCCCGCGCGCGCCCCGCAGCCGCGAAGGCAAAGTTCACGAAGTAATCCCCGACCTTGGACGCCTGCAGGAAAGCCGCGAAAATAATGAAAAGGATGATGTAGGTAGACGACACCGCCGTTGTCGGCCCGAGGATACCCGCGTCGGAATAGACATGGCCAAAGAAGCGCTGCCAGGAATAAGCGCTCTGCACGGCCAGGATGCCGGGCAACAGATGCGCCGTGAACGTGTAAACGAGGAAAACCGCCGTGATGATCACGAGCGCCAACCCCGCCACACGGCGCGTCAGCTCCAGGATCATCGCAGAGCCCGCCGTCGCCGCAAAGGCAACGCCGATAGGCACGAAAGGCGTTCCCACCGAATTCCGCGCCGCCGTGCCGTAGATCGCAACAAAGTAGATCGCGACAACCACCCCGCAGAGCGCGAGCACCACGTCCGACGCCGCCACCTGCGTGCGCTCCCGGCGCTCAAACCAGCCCAGCGCAATCGCCCCGAGCGACGC
>JBCCYG010000279.1:0-3052 GCA_039190145.1 Pseudomonadota bacterium
CGCGCTGCCATCGGCATTGGTTAACCTAGTTCCGCCACCATTCCGCGCGACATGTGGTGGAGGGTGCCATGCACAATGTGCGGGACATTGCAGAAGAGATCATCGACCGCGAGGGCGGATACGTGAACGACCCCGATGACCCGGGTGGGGCGACGAACTTTGGTGTGACGATCCATACGATGCGCCGTCTCGGGCTCGATCTTGATGGGGACGGGCAGGTGACGAGCGCGGATGTCAAACGGCTTAGCCGGGCACAAGCGGTTGATATCTTCCTAAAGCACTATTTCGAAATGCCGCGCATTGCCGAACTGCCTGAAGCGCTTCAGGCCAGCGTTTTCGATATGCAGGTGAATGCGGGCTCAAACGCGATCAAGATTTTGCAGCGCTTGCTTGGCAAGGTCGGCTTTCCAGTGACGGTGGATGGCACATTGGGCCCAAAAACTATCGCTGCCGCAGCGAATGCCGTGACCGCAGCACCCAGGCACCTCGCGGATGCTTATGGGATTGAGCGGCGCAACTACTATTACGCGCTTGCCGACCGCAGGCCCAAAAGCCGCAAATACGCGCGCCGGCGGGACGGCGGTAAGGGCGGGTGGATCACGCGGGCAGAGGAGTTCATCTCCCCGCGATACCACTTCACAGACGCAGAACATGCGCGGAGGGTCGCATCATGGGGCTAGTAGATAGGCTCTTTGGGCTCGTATTCGGCGGGTCGAACGGCAACGTAATCAAGGAAACAGTCGAAGTCTTTCGCGAGAACGCGGAGGCGAGCGCGGAGCGACAGGCGGCGGTGCAGGTCGAGGCGCTGCGCCAATTCGCATCCGAGTTTGCTAGACCGAAGCAGTCTTTCTTTGATCGGGCGATGGACGGTCTTAACCGCATACCCCGTCCGGCCATGGCGCTCGGGACCTTAGGTCTCTTTGTGGCGGCCATGGTGGACCCGGTCTGGTTCTCTTCCCGGATGCAGGGGATTGCGCTCGTGCCTGAGCCGCTCTGGTGGCTCTTAGGGGCGGTCGTTTCCTTCTACTTCGGCGCGCGCCATCAGCTTAAAGGACAGGAATTTCAGCGTTCCATGGCCGAAATGCTCGCGCGGGTGCCGAAAGTCGTGGAGAATTCAAAGGCGCTCAAAGAACTTGCGGAGCCTGATCCGCTACCGTTGGAGGAGCCAGAGCCAGAGCCAGCGCCCAAAGCAACGCAGGCGAGCTTTCCTGACAATGCGGCGCTCCGCGACTGGGCGGGGCAGAAGGACTAGCTAGTCACCTCTCTGCGACATGGCGCGCGGGGCGTGGTCGGCCAGACTCTGGCGCGCTATACTTCGCCTATGCTCGTGGAACTTGGACATTTCGCGCTGATACTGGCCTTTGCGCTGTCGATCTTTCAGACGGTGGTGCCGCTCGTTGGTGCCCATAGGCGGGTGCCGGGATGGATGGCCGTGGCCGAGCCCGCCGCAACGCTCCAGTTCCTTCTAGTTGGCTTTTCTTTCGCGGCACTGACCTACGCATTCGTGACGTCGGATTTCTCCCTCAAGATCGTGGCGGAGAACTCACATACCGCGAAGCCCATGCTTTACAAAGTGACGGGCGTTTGGGGGAACCACGAGGGGTCGCTCCTGCTGTGGGTCCTGATCCTGGCACTCTTTGGGGCCATGGCCGCGTGGTGGGGCGGAGGGCTGACAGATACGTTGCGGGCCCGCGTGCTCGGCGTCCAGGGCGCGGTCGGCGCGGCCTTCCTCGCCTTCATGATCTTCACGTCCAACCCGTTTCTCCGACTCGCTGTGCCGCCGCTCAATGGGGCTGACCTCAATCCGCTCCTCCAAGATCCCGGCCTCGCGTTCCATCCGCCGTTTCTCTACCTCGGCTATGTCGGGCTCTCGTTGACCTTCTCATTTGCAGTGGCCGCTTTGATCGAGGGCCGTGTGGATGCCGCTTGGGCGCGCTGGGTGCGGCCTTGGGCGCTTGCTGCCTGGGTCTTTCTGACCATAGGCATCGCGCTCGGTTCCTGGTGGGCCTATTATGAGCTTGGCTGGGGTGGTTTCTGGTTCTGGGACCCGGTTGAGAACGCTTCTTTCATGCCGTGGCTTTTGGCGGTGGCGCTTTTGCACTCGGCAGTTGTCGTGGAGAAGCGAGAGAGCCTGAAAGCCTGGACGATCCTTCTCGCAATCCTCGCATTTGGTTTCTGCCTCATCGGGGCGTTTATCGTCCGTTCCGGCGTTCTGACTTCAGTCCATGCTTTTGCGAACGACCCTGACCGTGGCGTGTACCTTTTGGCGATCACAGCGCTCTTCACCGGTGGTGCGCTAACGCTATTCGCGTGGCGGGCCCCGATCATGGAGGGGCGCGGTGTGTTTGCGGTCGCTAGCCGCGAAAGCGCCTTGGTTGCCAACAACATCCTGCTGGCCGTGTCCTGTCTCGTCGTCTTTGTCGGGACGATTTGGCCGCTCGTTGCGGAGATGTTCATGGATCGAAAACTCTCTGTCGGCCCGCCGTTTTTCAACATCGCGTTCACGCCCTTTATGGTCGCGCTTGCAGTGATCCTGCCGTTAGGTTCCGTCCTTCCATGGAAGCGGGCAAAGCTTGCTCGTGTGGCGTGGAAGTTGCGCTATGTCGCGCTGCTCTGCGTAGCGATCGCCGCTTTGATCTGGGCCATGCAGACGGGCCGCAGTGGGCTTGGGCCCATTGGTGTCGCTTTGGGCGTCTGGCTCGTCATTGGCGCGCTCAAAGACCTCTGGGAACGCGGCTCAAAGGATCTCGGTAAAATCGCTAAGCTCCCAGGCGCTGATTGGGGCAAGGCGGTGGCTCATTCGGGCCTAGGGATCACCTTCATCGGCGTGGCGGGCCTCATGGCCTGGCAAATGGAGGATATCCGCGTTGCGCGGGTCGGTGAGACCTACCAGGTCCAGCGTTATGAGATCACCCTCCTCGATGTGCGAGAAGTTCAAGGGCCGAATTACATCTCGACCACGGCGGACATCGCCGTTTCGCGAAATGGGAGCGGGATCGAAGTCCTGCGCCCGGAGCGGCGCATCTATCCCGTGGCGGGTATGCCGACGACC
>JBCCYG010000280.1:0-3028 GCA_039190145.1 Pseudomonadota bacterium
CTGGGCGGATACAGATATCGTCACCACCTTCCAGAGCCGCTTTGGGCCTGAGGAATGGCTCAAGCCCTACACCGTAGAAGAGGTCGCGCGCCTGGCTGAAGCGGGCAAAAAGCGCATCGCCGTCTGCGCGCCAGCCTTCTCGTCGGACTGCATCGAGACGCTCGAAGAGATCAACGAAGAGATATGTGAGAGCTTTGAGGAAGCAGGCGGGGAGGAGTTCACCTATATCCCCTGCCTGAATGATGATGAGGCGCACATCCATGCGCTGAGCCACATCATTCACAAAAATCTCGAAGGCTGGGTCTAAGATACACCCGAAAGCAAAAAGGGCGGTGCCAATGCACCGCCCTTTTGAAAGCTGTGTTGCCTAATTAGGCAGAAGCTGCAGCTGCGATAACCGCGATGATGATCAGCGGCAGGAGCAGACCACCGGACGTGCCGCTGTCTTCTTCAACCGTTTCGATGACCACTTCCGGCTCCATCATTGGCTCTTCCATGGAGCCTGCGGATGCGAAAGACGCGACGCCCGTGAGAGCAGCGGCGAGAACGAGTTTTTTCATACTTTCCTCCAGTATTCCGCGTGCCCACATGTTGAGGGTGATGGCACGCACCCAAGACTTACCTCGTAATGGCGGTAAAGCAGCAAACATTCCTGATTGCAAACCCTTGATATGAGGCGCAATCGGCGGTTTGCCGCGATGTCGTCAAATTAGCAACACTTGAGCGCCATTCTTAGTGAGCTCGAAAAGTTCGGCGATGTGCTCGTTATAAAGACCGATGCACCCATTCGAAGAACGCCGCCCAATCTTGCGCGTATCATGCGTTCCGTGAATGCGATAATAGGTCCAGCTCAAGTACAAAGCATGCGTGCCAAGCGGGTTATCAGGGCCTGGTCCAACGAAATCTGGCCATTCCGGATTGCGCCTCTTCATGGCCGGCGTCGGGCGCCAGGATGGCCCTTCGACCTTGCGAATGACGCTTGTACGACCCCGACGCGTCAAGTCCTCCGTAAGAGGAACCGATGTTGGGTACAACTTGTAGATCGACTGATCCTCGGACCAGTAGTGCAGCGCTCTGCTGTTGATATCGACAAGTATCGCGCCGTTATTCGTGTTCGAGAAATAGGGGCGCCAATCCAGCGTCCGAAAACTCGAAACGTTGCGACGCACCGAACCCTGAATATCGCCTTCGATCTCCACCGTATCGCCTGGGATCGTCGTCTGCGCCAGCGCAGGGGCCGCCAGCAATGTGGCACCCGTTCCCGCAATGAAACTGCGGCGTGCTATTCTATTGTTGCTCATCACTGCCTCCGTTGATGACCACATCACGATATTGCGCGAAAGACGCAGTCGCAAATCAAACGGGCGTTATGCCGCTCAGTAGCGCGAATGTGGGTTTGCCGCGCAACGGGGTCCGCGTATGACGATGAAAAGACGTCAAAATCGGGGAGCATCCATGATTGACCGCCGCCTGTTTGTGCTCGGCCTGCCAGCGTTGCTCGCAGCCTGTGGAACGGGGTCTGTGCCGGTCGGCCCGGATGGACGACCGGTTCAGCGCCTTTACCGCATTCGACCTAATCAGACCGGTGCGATTCAGTTTCGGATGCTGGACGGCGTGAACGCACTGCGCGGCGCACAGGGGCTTCAGAATCTTGCCCTCAATGCGGAGCTCAACGCCGCCGCCGCCACGCATAGCCGCGATATGGCGGTGCAAAACCGCCCCTGGCATTTCGGTTCAGACGGCTCCTCACCCATCGACCGCATTCGCCGCGTAGGATACACCGGAACACTCGTCGGAGAGACGATTTCCGAAACCTACGAGACCGAGCTCGAAACGCTCGCGGCCTGGATGCAAGAGCCTGACACGCGCGGCGTGATCCTCGATGCTAGGGCACGCGACATGGGCTTTTCCTGGTTCCAAGAGGACAACGGTAAGATCTGGTGGACGCTGGTCCTTGGCGACCCGACCACCCCAGGTGCCGCACCCTTGGCGAACCCTGTCCCTGACATCGCATGACCGCTGACGAGGTCTGCTACGATCTAAGTAATAGCTCGAAGGGCGCGCGATGATTTCGTACATCTCGGTCGGCGCAGATGACATCGACGCCGCTCGGACGTTCTATAATGCATTCCTTCCGGGGCTGGGCTACGGGCTAGAGGAAGGTGTAGAGGGCTTGAGCTATGCGCTGCCCGTTATGCCGGGTCAGATCGCTGTTGCACCCGAGTTTTACGTAAAGCCCCCTTTCGACGGCGCTCCCGCCTCTAGCGGGAACGGCACCATGGTCGCCTTTGAAGCGCAAAATCAGCAGCAGGTACGCGATCTCCACACGGCAGCCCTTGCTGCGGGTGGCACTAACGAGGGCTCTCCCGGCTTCCGGGCGTCTTATGGGGCGCATTTCTACGTGAGCTATCTACGCGATCCGCAGGGAAACAAGATCGCGATCTTTTCCAGTGACCCCAATGAGCCGGGGCGAGACGACTAAGGACAGGGCTACGGGTAAATCGCAATCGGCGTGCCCACTTTCACCATCGCAAAGATGTCCTCCATCTCCCGGTTCGTGACGGCCAGACAGCCCCAGGTCCAGTCATCCTTGCCCTGCCACTTCCGCGGCGTGCCGTGAATAAAGATGTCCCCACCTGGCTTCTCTCCCAAAGCCTCGGCTTTGGCCACATCCGCCGCGTTGGGGTAGCTGATCCCAAGCGAGAGGTGGAAGGAGGAGTTCGGGTTGCGCCGGTCGATGTAGTAGATGCCTTCCGGCGTCTTCCCATCACCCTCGATATCCTTGTCGCCTACCGGTGCGAAGCCGAGCTCGAAATCGAAGCTGCGAAGAATCTGCTCGTCATGGAGCAGCACGAGTTTCCGCTGCTCCTTGAACGCCATGATGTAAGTGACTTCCGGCCCGTTATAGGTCCGAAACTTTGATGCGCAGCCGGACAGCACAAATGCCGCTGCCATCAGCAAAACCAGAGATACCGCTCGCATTACCTGCCCCGTTCTTTTGCGGGCTTATACCCCAAAGCCGCAGCGC
>JBCCYG010000281.1:0-3005 GCA_039190145.1 Pseudomonadota bacterium
ACCAAGCTCGGGCACGCAGGCGGCCACGCGCAGTGCGTCCCAGTTTTCGATTGTCTCTTCGCTTTGTCCGTAAGAGCGCCAGCCGAGCGAGGGGTCGCGTGGGTCCTCAAACGCACCTTGTGGCGGATCACCGAGACCCTGGGCAACCTTTCGGTCGTCCCAATCGAGCTCAACGGCTGATCGCAATTTGTAAATCGAGAGCCGCTGCGCGAGCGCTGCTGCCGCGCTTTCATCTACGTCTACGATGACGCCGTCGCCATCTGGCACCAAAAAGAAGTCAGCGATGAGCTTGCCCTGAGGTGTGAGGAGGGCCGTATACACCAAGCCTTGCGATAGCAAAGCGACGTCATTCGTCACCAGGTTCTGCAAGAAATCGATACGATCATCGCCGGTAATGCGGATGAGTTTGCGAGCCATCGGAATATCCTCTCCGCTCGGCATATAGGGCCCCGCATTGAGCGGGGACAAGCTCTGCTAGTCGCGGAATTGGAGCGCGTGTAGGCGCGCGTATTGGCCGCCCTTTGCAAGGAGCTCTTTGTGGGTCCCTTCTTCAACCGCTCGCCCTCGGTCCATCACGACGATCCGGTTTGCGTCCTGGATTGTGGAAAGGCGATGCGCAATGACAAGGGTTGTGCGCCCATCCCCTAGGCGCGCGAGGGCTTGCTGCACCTTGGTCTCGCTCTCGGCGTCGAGGGCTGACGTCGCCTCATCGAGAAGCAAGATCGGTGCGTCCCTGAGTAGCGCACGTGCAATGGCGATCCGCTGCCGCTGACCGCCAGAGAGGTTCGAGCCGCGCGGGCCAGCGGGGCTTTCCAGCCCTAATGCCATGTTGGGGAGGAAATCCGTCACAAAAGCGCTCTCGAGGGCGTTTTCGAGGATGCTTTGGTCCACATCAGCACCAAAAGTGAGGTTTTCTCGCAGGGTCTCGTCAAAGAGCACAGTTTCTTGCGAGACCACCGACAGCAATCCGCGGAGCTCTGCCGGATCCGCTTCGGTAATATCGGTGCCGCCGAGAGTGACGGCGCCTCCTTTGATCGGTGCGAGCCTCGTGAGCGTGTGAAACACGGTGCTCTTCCCTGCACCAGACGCCCCGACGAGCGCAGTGACCTCTCCGGCCTTGGCGGTGAAGCTCAGCCCATCCAGGGCGCGGGTTTCATCAAAAGCGACATGCACATCGTCAAACACCAGATTACCTGGGGCGATGGTTTTGGGTGAAGCTGGTCGTTTCAAGCTTGGTTTTGTGTCGAGGATGTACTGGACGCGCTCGATGCTCGCGCCCACCGTTTTGAGAACACCGCTAAGGTTGCCGAGTCGCCGTATTGGATCAAAAGCCAAAGCTATCGCGGTGAAGAAGCTCATGAACTCGCCGACGGTCTTCTCGCCGGCAATGATCTCGCCGCTGGCATAGATCACCACGCACAGGATGCCGAGACCGGACAGTATGTCGATAAGTCCAGGTAGCATAGCGCGACCTAGCTCGCTCTTGGTCTCTGTCTGGATTCGCCGCTTATTCACCTCGGCATAGCGGGTCGACTGATAGCTTTCGAGGCGCGAGAGCTTTACGGTTGAGATCCCGTGAAAGATCTCGTCAAGACGCAGCGACATCATCGCTGCAACTTCGCGAGCCTGTAGTGATTTTTTGCGAATATAGCGTTGCAGCGCGAGAGCAGGGCCGAACAGGAGCGGGATGCCGACTAGCGCGATAAGCGTCCAAATAAGGTCAACACTGATTGCTACGCTGAAAAGCACCACCAGAGAGACTGCATCGCGCCCAACACCGGTGATGAGGCTCATAGCGCCTTTTAGCGCGCTTGAAGTGTCTCCTTGGACGCGCTCAATCATATAACCGGGAGGGTGTCGCGCATGGAATTGCCCGTCAAGCGTCATGGTGTGATCCAGCAGCTGCTGGCGCATCGACGCGCCTATGCGTTGGCTGGCAAGTGTGCTGATGACGCGCTGCGTCGTGCTGGCGAAAGCGCGGATTATAAAGAGCGCAAAAAGGCCGCCGCCAACGAGGTAGAGAGTGTCCTGCGAGCCTTCCAGAAATACGTCGTCAAACATCGGCTCCATCAGGTAGCTCACGCCACCCAGGATTGACCCTTCGACCATCATGAAGACAAAAGCGATCGCGATTAGCGGGAGCTGCTTGCGGCCATGGGCACGCCACAGCCATAAAACGCGCGCGAGATCGCGATCAGGCGGCCGGCCAGGATTTGCCATGGCGTCTGCCAGCTGCGAACTCCTCGCGGAGTCGGTTTGCGTCATATCCGGTCTCAAGCCAGTCGCGGATGCTGATGGGGCCTTCCTCTAGCGCCTCCTCGTAGTGGTCTAGCATCACGTCAAGAATTCCCGTGCTGGTGCTCTTGAGGTGAAAGTAACGAAAAGACAGCTGTTTGCGTGCTTCTTCGAGCGGGCGACCTTGCCACAGCATGTATATGGCAGCTGCCAAACCGGCTCGGTCCGAGCCTGACTTGCAGTGCATGAGCCAAGGTTTTTCCATCCGCTCGAAGTAGTCGAGCAACGTGAGAAACCGGCTTGGCGGCAGCGCGCGCCGGGCGTGAAGCGCAAGCGTGTGTAGACGAATGCCGTACTTTTCCGCGGCTTCGACTTCAAATTGGTACTGCGCGCGGTCGGTGACGCCCCGCAGGATAAGGATATCTTTGATCCCCATTTTTGCGTATTGCGCGAGCCGCTTCGGGCCCGGCTGGTTCGAGCGCCAGACGCCGGGGGAAATCTCAACAAGGTTCGTCCACCAAATCCGCAAGAAGCCATGGTCCTGCACATTATAGCAGATATGCGCCCAAAACCGCCCCACGGGATGGGACAGGCTTTCCGGGGTCACGCGGGTCAATTCTTTGGCGCGAGACAGCAGGTTGGGGGAAGTGGGGGAGCTCATGGCTTTCGCAGCTTTTCGGTGGAGCGGTATCTATGGGTAAGCGCGCGTGCAAGCAAGGTTTGACGCGAGGTGGCCCTCGGCATAGGTCGCGGGGTATGAACAAAGAACG
>JBCCYG010000282.1:0-2979 GCA_039190145.1 Pseudomonadota bacterium
CCGAACCTAAAAGTTGAACAAGCGCGTCGGGTTGGCGACGAGGACTTTCTGCCGGACGTCTTCGCTCGCTACGGCATCGAATGCATCGAGCAGAGCGGCCGCGCTGGGCATCTTGGCATCGGCCAGCATCAGGTGCGGCCAGTCAGTCCCCCATAGGAGCGCGTCTGCATTGGCGGCGATGGCGGCTTCGACAAAAGGGGCAGCGGTGCCATAGGGCGCGTCGCAGAGGCGGTAGAGGGCTGAGAGCTTGAGATAGATGAGCCCCTCCGCCAGCAGGCTGAGCAGGGTCTGAAAACCTGGGTCGCCCACACCAAGCGAAAGGTCCGGCCAACCGAGATGATCGATCACTAGCGGCACGCCGAGATTGGGCACTTCGCGGGTGATCTCTTCCATGTGTTTGTGGCTGCTAAGGAGCATCTGGATGTGGAGCCCATGGGCTCCGAGCATGGGTGCCATGGCTCTCGCTCCGGCCCAGCTCAAAACGCCGCCATGGACGTAGTTGAGGCGCACCGCCACCATGTCGGCCTTGGCAAAAGCGGCGATGTCTTTCTCTTTGGCCCCGTCGGGAAGGAGCCCTACGCCCTTGGCCGCGGGCCCTAAGCGATGCACCGCCTCGATGGTGAGAGAGTTGTCGGTGCCATAGAGGATAGAGTGCACGAGCACAGCGCGCTCAAAGCCCAGCGTGTCCATCACGGCCCTGTACCGGGTGAGCCAGGCCTCCAGCGTGGCCTCATCAGCCGGGTCCTCCACACGGCCGCTCCAAAGCGGGAAGTCAGACCCTACGAGATGCAAATGGCTGTCCACGGACCCAGCCGGTGCTCGCTGCATGGGAACCTTGGGCGCAGGCGGCATTTGAGCTCTATCCATAGGCATCCAGCATCGCTTTCAGGTCTTCATAGGTATTGGCTTCTTTCAAAGGCTTGTCCTTACGCCAGCGGCTCATCCGGGGAAAGCGGAGCGCCACGCCGGATTTGTGCCGGGTTGAGGCCTGGATGCCCTCAAAGGCAATCTCAAAGACGTGGTGTGGGGTTACCTGACGCACTGGTCCAAAGCGTTGCAGGGTGTTTTTCTTCACCCAGCCGGTGATCTCACGAAACTCCGCATCCGTCAGCCCAGAATAAGCTTTGGTGAAAGGGACAAGATCGTCGCCCTTCCAGACCGCAAAGGTGAAATCGGTAAAGAGGTTGGCGCGTCGACCATGCCCCGCCTGGGCATAGATCATGACCGCGTCGATGACGAGCGGGTCGACCTTCCACTTCCACCAATCGCCTTTCTTGCGACCGCTCAGATAGGGCGAGTCGCGCCGCTTGAGCATGAGGCCCTCGGCGTGGTTGTCGCGGCTCCCCTCGCGTGTTTTCGCGAGACCGTCCCAGCTCTCGAACGCCACAGTGGGCGAAAGCTGTATCGGGGAGCCGTCTGGCAGCGCACCGACCACCTCCTCAAGTTTAGCGCGCCGCTCTGACATCGGGCGGGGGCGCCAATCCTCGCCGCCAAATTCCAAAAGGTCGTAGGAATGCAGCACAACAGGTGCCTCGGTAAGCAACTTCTTGGGCACTGTCTTTCGCCCGATCCGCTTTTGCAGCGCAGCGAATGGCAGGGGGGCGCCGTCGGCCCAGGCGAGCACCTCGCCATCAATGACCGTCCCATCGGGTAGAAAATCCCGCGCTTGCGCCAGCTCTGGAAAGCGATCGGTCATGAGATCCTCGCCCCGAGACCAGAGGTGATGCTCGCCGCCCCGCACGATAAGCTGCCCGCGGATGCCGTCCCACTTCCACTCCGCCTGCCACTCCCCGGGCGCACCGAGGCTCTCGGGCGGATCGTCGAGCTGATAGGCGAGGTAGAACGGGTAGGGGCGGGACAGATCCGCGCCCGGGTCGTCTTCCTCAATGAGCGCGTGCCAATCGGTCGTCTCTGGCGTCCAGGAGCCCATGAGCTTGTGGGTGATCACCGGCTCTTCCTGCCCCGTGGCCTGCGCGAGTGCGCGGGTCATGAGCTTTTGGCTCACCCCCACGCGGAAGCCGCCGGTGAGGAGCTTGTTGAAGAGGAACCGCTCGGTGGTGTCGAGCTCGTCCCAGGCGCTGAGCACCAGGGCTTTCCGATCATCTTCCTCCAGAGCTGGCAGCGATTTGATCACGCCAATCCAGTGCGTGAGAGAGTGGTCGCTCGTGGCCTTTGGTGGCGGCAGGACGAGGGCGATGGTTTCGGCCAAATCCCCTACTACCGGATAGGCCTCCTCAAAGAGCCAGAGCGGAATGCCTGCCTGCTCCGCCGCCCATCCGCGCAGGAAGGGGGTCGTAAGCGTGCGCTTTGGCCGCCGTCCGGAAAAGAGCGCGATACACCAGAGCCTGTCATCCTCCGGTGCTGTCTCAAAATAGTCTTTGAGAGCCGCCACTTTGGGCAACGTCTTGGTGGTTTGGTCGACTTTGGTAAAAAGCGCGGCGAAATCCTTCATGCTTGCGCCTTTGCAAAGTCCCCGGCGCGAGCAATGGCAGCATCGGCGAGGGGGGAAGAGCCCGCCATGAACTGCCAGACATGGGGCATCTTGCGGACCTTTTCGAGCGTCACATCCGCGCCAAAACCGGCCAGGCGCGAGGCGATTGCATCGCTGTCTTCCTCAAGAAACTCGCGTTCGACGCATTGAATAAGCGTGGCCGGCGCACCCGCATAGTTGGCTTTGATGGGCGAAAGACGTGGGTCTGTGGGGTCGGATTGCCCCGCATAGGCTTCCGCAATTCGGTGCAAGATACTCTCTGGGAAGAGCAGGTCATCCGCCTTTGGGACCGGGCGAGCCGGGTCGATGATTGTCGCGGGACTAAAGAGGATGACACCGGCGGGGGCACGGTCTGCTGTGAGCATCTGAGCTAGGGCTACAAGGGCCAGACACCCGCCCGCGCTGTCGCCGCCGAGGAGGCAGGGACCAACATCGCTTCGCCATTCAAAAGCTGCGTTGACGGCTTCCTCCACGTCGTCAGCTGCCGA
>JBCCYG010000283.1:0-2973 GCA_039190145.1 Pseudomonadota bacterium
CTATCCGCGCACGACGAACAACATTTTGGAATCCTACCTGCAGGACAAGGGCATCGCGGCGGACGACATTTTCGTCAACTACACGCCTTTTGGCCATTCTGACTGGGCCACGATTGTGGCGGATGTCGTGGCGCTCGGCGCGGATGGCAAGCAGGTCGGTGTGATCTCCACGATCAACGGCGACGCCAATATCGGCTTCTACAAAGAGCTCGCCGCGGCGGGCATCTCTGCCGATGACATCCCAGTTGTCGCGTTCTCCGTGGGTGAAGAAGAGCTTTCGGGCCTCGACACGACCAACCTCGTCGGCCACCTGGCCGCCTGGAACTACTTCCAGTCTGCGGAATCCGAGGCCAACGAGGCCTGGGTCGCCTCCTGGAAGGAAAAGATGGGCGGCGAGCGGGTGACGAACGATCCGATGGAAGCGCATTACATCGGCTTTAACATGTGGATCAACGCAGTGACCGAAGCGGGCACGACCGATGTCGACGCCGTGCGTGAGGCGATGTATGGCCAGGAATTCCCGAACCTGACGGGCGGGACAGCCGTCATGCTGCCGAACCACCACCTCGCCAAGCCCGTGCTCATCGGTGAGATCACCGCGGACGGCCAGTTCGACATCATCAGCCAGACCTCTGAGGTGCCGGGCGATGCGTGGACGGACTTCCTCCCGGAATCCGCTGTGCTCAAGTCCGATTGGCAGATGCTCGGCTGCGGCATGTACAACACGGAGACCGAGACCTGCGTTCAGCTGACCTCGAACTACTAAAACCAAATGGGGTGCGCGGTGGCTGGCCATCGCGCACCCTAACCCTTTGACACGGCACCTCTTCCTTCATGATCCGACTCCTCTTTTTGGCGTTTGCCTTGTCTCTGATGCTGCCCAAGTCAGCGGAGGCCGGGCCGCTGCAGGACATCCTTCAGACCCATGCCGAAGAGGTGCTGAAACCCGGGCGGCGCAGCGTGGGGGTCGTGCTCGACGACCTCATTGGGAGCGGGCTCCCTGAGGCGGTGACGTTCCTGGAGGCCTGGCGCGACCGGGAGATCGTTCAGCGGGAGACTGACGGGCTTTTCTTCCGCAGCGTGGACGACGCGCTTTTTGACCTCGATACGGGCGAAAGCGTGGGCCCGGATGAAGACACGACATCGTCGCGCCCCAATGGCGGTGTGCGCCGCGCGATCGGGGATGCATTGGTGCAGTTCCAGCTATCAGACCCCGACATCACTAAACGGCGGGCGGCCGTGGAGGCCATCGCGCGGAGCATGGATGCGAGCCAGCTCGCCCCCTTGGAAGGCTCGATTGAGAGCGAGCCCGATGCGGCGCTGAAGGCTGAAAAGACGCGTTTGGTCGGCATGCTCACAGCACGATTTGCCGACACGGCGGAGGCGCGGATCGCGGCCATAGACGGCCTAGCCGGCGATCTGTCAGTCGATGTGCGCGCGGTGCTGAATACAATCCTGCAGAGCGACCTTGCCGTGGGCGAGAGCATCCCCGAGGGCACGAATGTAGCGACTGAGCTGGCCGTTGGATCAGACATTGGAGAGACAGAGGCCTATGACCTCCTTGTGGAGGAGGGCCTCGCCCCTGCCCCGGTGTCGGCAAGTGCGATCCGCGAGGCCATTGTCAGCAATATTGAAGGCGGCGCCGTGGGCGGCATTGCGACAGCCGATCTCGGCACGGACGCGGCGCGGGAGCGGGCCTATACGGCGCTCGCCTCCGCAGGGATCGTGCCGCCGCTGGTAACCGCCGAGGACCGGGCGGCGGCGCTCGACGCGCATGTGTTTTATACCGCTTATGCCGAGCCCGAACCCGCCATTACCGACGCTGCTGAGGCCGCGCTCGCACAGATTGAGACGCGGGTGGGGTTGTCGCAAGCCGCTGACCTCGGGCTCGACGCGCTGTCGCTTGCGTCGATCTATTTCCTCGCGGCCATCGGGCTCGCCATCACCTTTGGTGTCATGGGGGTCATCAACATGGCCCATGGCGAGTTTATCATGATGGGCGCCTATACGGGCTATGTCGTGCAGCTCTTTGTGCCGAATTACACGCTCTCGATCATCATCGCGCTGCCCCTTGCCTTTGCGGTCGCCTTTGGCGCAGGCGTGGCGATGGAGCGGCTCGTGATCCGCTGGCTCTACCACCGCCCGCTTGAGACGCTGCTGGCGACCTTCGGCATCTCCATTGCGCTGCAGCAACTGGCCAAGAACGTCTTTGGGACGCAAGCTCGCCCGCTCACCTCGCCGGGCTGGCTCGATGGGGCGCTTGTGTTCAATGACGTGATCGCGATCAGCTATATCCGGATCGCGATTTTCGTAATGGCGCTGATGTTCCTGGCGCTCATCGTCTTTGTCCTGCGTCGGACGCGGCTTGGGCTCAAGGTGCGGGCCGTGACGCAAAACCCCGGCATGGCCGCCTCCATGGGGATCAACCCGGACCGGATCAACATGATGACCTTCGGCTTGGGTTCTGGGATTGCGGGCGTCGCGGGCGTAGCGATCGGGCTCTTTGCCCAGGTGACCTCGGAGATGGGGCAGGCCTATATCGTGCAGAGCTTTATGACCGTCGTTGTGGGCGGCGTGGGCAGCGTCTTTGGCACGCTCGCAGGCGCGGGCCTCATCGGCGGGCTACAAAAGGGGATCGAATGGCTGAACCCGTCGAATACGCTGGCGGCGCAGACCTACATGATCCTCTTTATCATCCTCTTTATTCAGTTCCGACCCAAGGGCATCGTCGCCCTCAAGGGCCGGGCCGCGGCGGACTGAGCCATGGGTCAGCATTCCGAGATAAGCAGCGGGAGCCCGATTTCTTCAAAAGAAATCGGACCGAAATCTTTTGAAGATTTCGGCGCCGCAGGGAAGTACGGATCATGAAAAACACGTTCATCGGCCAAAACCCGTCGGTCATGTGGTTTCTTCTGGCGCTTGCCGTCTTCACGCTCGCTGTCACGCTTATGTCTGAGGCGACCGGGGCAGCAC
>JBCCYG010000284.1:0-2969 GCA_039190145.1 Pseudomonadota bacterium
GATGGGGGCGGAGACCATGTTAACATCGGGGTTTACCCGCTTCATGATCCCGGCGATCACCGCGCAGTTAAGCGCGGGCAGGTTCATCTCGGCCACCCCACCGTCGTAGAGAATGTTGATAGCCTTAATCGGCTCATCCGTGAGCTGGCCAATAAACGCGCCAAGATGGCCCGCGAGCTTGACCCAAGGACCCATGACTTTCGCCTCTTCTGCCGTCATCGACGGCATGTTCAGCGCGTTCTCAACCGCGCCGTCGAGCAGGTAGTTCGACATCTGCTCTGCCACCTGCAGCGCGACGTTCTCTTGCGCCTCTGTTGTGGCGGCGCCGAGGTGGGGGGTTACGACTACGTTTGGAAGGTTAAAGAGTGGTGAGTCGACCGCAGGTTCGACGGCGAAGACGTCGAATGCGGCACCTGCCACGTGGCCGGATTTGAGCGCTTCGGCCAAGGCCGCTTCATCCACGAGACCGCCGCGCGCGCAGTTGATGAGCCGCACGCCTTTTTTCATCATCGCGATGCGCTCTGCGGTGATCATGTTGGCGGTTTGCTCGGTCTTAGGGACGTGGAGCGTGATGAAGTCGGCGCGGGGGAGAAGCTCTTCGAGCTCGACCTTTTCAACGCCCATCTTTTCGGCCTTCTCCTCGCTCAGGAACGGGTCGTAGGCCAGCACCTTCATCCTAAGGCCCTTGGCACGGTCGCAGACGATCCCGCCGATATTGCCCGCCCCTATGACGCCGAGCGTTTTGCCGGTGAGTTCCACACCCATGAATTTGGATTTTTCCCATTTGCCAGCGTGGGTTGAGGCGGATGCTTCGGGGATCTGGCGGGCCACGGCAAACATCATGGCGATGGCGTGTTCGGCTGTCGTTGTCATGTTTCCGAATGGCGTGTTCATGACGATGATGCCCTTTTTGGAGGCGGCATCTTTGTCGATATTGTCGGTCCCGATGCCGGCGCGGCCGATGACCTTGAGGTTGTCAGCGGCGGCGATGATTTTCTCCGTTGCCTTGGTGGCGGAGCGGATGGCGAGGCCGTCATAATCGCCGATCACCTTGAGCAGGGCGTCTTTGTCTTTTCCCAGATCGGGTTTGAAATCGACGTCGATTCCACGGTCGCGGAAGATCTGAACCGCGGTTTCCGAGAGTTTGTCGGAGACGAGTACTTTGGGCATTGTTTTGGTCCTGTTAACGGGCATTAACCCGCGGATGCGTCCGGTGTGTTAAGGGGCCGAAATCGCCGAAAACTGCGAGGCACAAGCTGTACACAAGCCGTACACAACCCGTGCTCCGGCGAACGGCTCAGGCGGCTTCGGTCAAAAGGTTAATTTCAGCGGCGAATGCGGCGTCGAGCCACGGCAGGAGCGCCTCGATGTCTGAGAGCTCCACGGTGGAGCCGCACCAGATGCGCAGACCGGGAGGCGCGTCGCGGTAGGCGCCGATGTCGAGCGCCACGCCTTCACTCTCCAGCCGCTTTGCCACCGCTTTCGCGAAGGTCGCGCCGTCGGTGATGCGGGGATCGGTGAATTTGAGGCAGACGCTCGTCGTGGATCGGGTTGCCGGATCGGTCGCCAGGTTGTCGATCCAGTCGCGGCGGGCGCAAAAATCCCATATTGCCGCGGCGTTGTCCTGGGCGCGTTTGACCAGGCCCTGAAGCCCTCCCACGCTTTCGGCCCAGTCGAGGCAGTGCAGGTAGTCTTCCACGCAGAGCATGGAGGGCGTGTTGATCGTGGCGCCCGTGAAGATGCCGTCGATTAGCTTGCCACCTTTCGTCAGGCGGAAGATTTTTGGCAGCGGCCAGGGCGGCGTGTAGCTCTCAAGCCGTTCGACGGCGCGGGGGCTGAGGATGAGCATCCCGTGGGCCGCTTCACCGCCGAGCACCTTCTGCCAGGAAAAGGTCGTCACATCGAGCTTGTCCCAGGGCAGGTCCATCGCGAAGGTGGCGGAGGTGGCGTCGCAGAGCGTGAGGCCCGCGCGGTCGGCCGGGATCGGGTCACCCGCCACACGGACGCCAGAGGTCGTGCCGTTCCAGGTGAAGCAGACGTCGTGGTCGTAGTTCAGCGCGGCCATATCGACGATCTCGCCATATTCGGCGGTGTGAACCTCGGCTTCAATTTTCAGCTGCTTGACCGCGTCGGTGACCCAGCCCGCGCCGAAACTTTCCCAGGCGACCATCTCTACCGGGCGCTCGCCTAGCAGGTTCCACATGGCCATTTCGTAGGCGCCGGTGTCGGAGGCGGGCACGATGCCGATCTTATAGTCGGCGGGCACGCCGAGGATCGCGCGGGTGCGCTCGATGGCGGCTTTGAGTTTCTCTTTCCCCACGGCAGCGCGGTGCGAGCGGCCAAGGGGCGCGTCGGCGAGCCTGTCGAGGGAGAAGGTGGGGGGTTTGGCGCAGGGGCCAGAGGAAAAGCGCGGGTTGGCCGGGCGCTTGTCCGGCGTCGAGATGGTCATTGCTGTTACCCTTACAGATATGCGGCCCTCGTTGGGGAGGGCTGTCCCACCGCCGCGTTTAAGGGGCGGCGAGGAGGCAGGCAACCGGGATTTCGCTCATCATGGTCATGAAGGGCGTTCCCATCGGAAACCCGGTTTCCACTTGGCGGACCCGCGCAGCTTGGCTACGGGGCGGGCATGATAGTTTCGATGATTGCAAAGTCCGGCGCGCTGACGGAGGCCCACGTGGCTCAGGTACCTGGTGCTGTGCGCTGGCTGGCTCAGGGAGAGGCTGCGGAAGTTGAGGGCGCTTTGCCGGACGGCGTCCGTGAGGCGCTGGATGCTGAGGGCGTCGATGTGAACATCCTCCCCGAAGGCTCCCGTCGCAAGAAGCTCCTGATCGCGGATATGGATTCCACGATGATCGAGCAGGAATGCATCGACGAGATGGCCGCCCATGTCGGGATCGGCGCGCAGGTGGCCGAGATCACGGCGCTCGCCATGGACGGTAAGCTCGATTTCGAAGAAGCCGTGGATGCGC
>JBCCYG010000285.1:0-2968 GCA_039190145.1 Pseudomonadota bacterium
CAACAAGGCCACGGGTGGCGACGGGGATGACTACGAAGAGATCCGGTATGAGGGCTACGGGCCCGGTGGGATCGCGATCATCGTTGAGGCTATGACGGATAACCGGAACCGGACGGCGTCATCCGTGCGCTCGACCTTTGGAAAGCATGGCGGGAACCTGGGCGAGACGGGCTCGGTGAGTTTTATGTTCGATCGCAAGGGCGAGGTGGTTTACCCCGCCGAGGCGGGCGACGAGGACACAGTCATGATGGCCGCGCTCGAGGCCGGGGCAGAGGATGTAGAGACCTCGGAAGAGGGGCACTTCATCTACTGCGCCGATACCGATCTGGCCACTGTATCGGACGCTCTCGAGGGCGATCTGGGGGAGGCTGAGTCCACCAAGCTCATCTGGAAGCCTCAGACCACCACCGAGCTCGACCTTGATGGCGTGCAAAAGGTGATGCGGCTCATCGAGGTCCTGGAAGACGACGATGACGTGCAGCGGGTAACGGCGAACCTTGAGGTGTCCGACGCCGTGGCGGCGGAGCTTGAGGCGGCGGGGTAGGACCGTAGCGCCGTTGTATAGGGCTACTCTTTTCTTGGTTGGCAGACCTCGCTTTGGCGGGAGGCACTAAAGGTGGACGGAACAACCCACCGCATGCAGCGCCCCCTCCTAGGCGTATTCTGGATGGTAATCACGGGCTTCTTCTTTGTGGGAGTGGCCGCGGTGGTGAAGCATTTGGGCGGGCGGGTTCCGGCGGCGGAGGCGGCTTTTTTGCGCTACGTACTCGGGCTTGTTTTTCTCATTCCCATGATCCTGCCGATGCTGCGCGAGGGGTTGTCGCGCTGGGCGGCGGGGATGTTTGCACTGCGCGGGTTTGCGCATTCGCTCGGGGTGATCTCTTGGTTTTTTGCCATGGGCATCCTGCCCGTCGCGGAGGTGGCAGCCATGGGATATCTGACGCCCATTGGCGTGACGATCGGGGCGGCCCTCTTTCTCAGTGAGCGGATCGCGTTGCGGCGTATCTTGGCCATCGGTGTGGCGTTGCTAGGCGTCTTTGTGATCCTGCGGCCAGGGTTTCGCGAGGTGGAGCTGGCGCATCTGGCGATGCTCGGGACAACGGCGATGTTTGCCACGTCTTACTTGCTGGCCAAGATCATGGCGGATCGCGTGAGCCCGACGATGGTCGTCGGTATGTTGTCGATCACGGTGACTATCGGGCTTGCGCCCTTTGCAGCGGCGGTGTGGGTGACGCCCTCGGCCTCTGACCTCGCCTGGCTTTTTCTCGTGGCCGCGCTTGCCACCGGAGGCCACTATTCCATGACCTTTGCCTTTCGCGAGGCGCCGATGACGGTGACGCAGCCGGTGACGTTCTTGCAGCTCGTCTGGGCGACGCTGGTCGGGCTTTTGATCTTTGGCGAGCCTATCGATAGCTACGTGATCTTGGGCGGGCTGATGATCATCGCTGCCGTCAGCTACATCACCTTCCGTGAAGCACAGAAACGGCGGCAGGTGACCCCGCCCGCGCCAGCGACGAAGCTCTGATTACTCAGCCGGGGCTTGGCGCGCGATCTGCGCGGCGCGCCAGCGGACAAAGAGGATCGCGCCCACGCCGGCAACCGATGTTGAGCACATGATGTAGATCAGCGGGAAGGCAGTCGCGCCCTCAGTGAGGACAGCGCCAGCCAGCGCGGAGAGGGCGGCCCCCCCGCCGAGCATCATCGAGCCGCCCAGGCCAGAGGCCGTGCCCGCCAGTTGCGGACGCACCGAGAGCATGCCCGAGGTGGCGTTGGGGATCACGAGACCATTGCCCAGCCCGACGAAGGTCATGAACGCGAAGAAGATAAAGGCGCTTTGCAGCCCGGAGGCGAAGCACACCAGCAAGGCGACCATGCCGGAGGTGCACAAAAGCGAGCCCCAAAGGATCATGTGGTCGATGCCAAAGCGTGTGGAGAACCGCCCAGAGATCCAGTTGCCGATGAAGTAGCCGATGGCGGGCGCGCCGAAATAGACGCCGAGCTCCGACGGAGAGAGCCCGAAGATGGTCGACCCCACATAGGGCGCGCCACCCAGATAGGCGAAGAACGCGCCGGAGGAGAAAGCGGCGGCGAGATTGTAGCCCCAGAAACGCGGGGAGGTCAGGAGCGCGGGGTAGTCGCGCACCTGGTCGCGGAAGCTCGAATTCTGCCTTGGGGCGGTTTCGCCGACATCGTACCAGACGAGGATGAGGAAGGCCGCCCCGAGCCAGAACATGAGCCAGAAGTTTGCCCGCCAGCCGAACGCGTCATCAAGAAAGCCGCCGATGGCGGGGCCGATCATTGGGACGATGGACATGCCCATGGTAAGGTAGCCCAGCATCGAAGCTGCCTGATCCTGGCTCACAAGATCGCGGATAACCGCGCGAGACAGGACCATGCCGACCACGATCACGGCCTGCGCCATACGGAAGATCAAAAAGACCTCGACGCTTTGCGCATAAAGGCAGCCCAGCGTTGCCAGCATGAACAGGATGATGCCCCATATGAAGACGGGGCGACGGCCGAAGCGGTCGGATATCGGGCCGATGAAGAGCTGGAGCACCGCGTTGAAGCCCAGATAGAGCGCCACGGACAGCTGCATCACTGCGTAGTCGGTATCAAAGTAGGCCGTCATCGCAGGGAGCGACGGCAAGAAGATATTCATCGCAAGCGCGGAAAGGCCCGCCACCATGATCAAAGTGGAGAGATGCGGCGGGGTGCTGCGGTCTAAATAACGGACGCTGGACGGATCAGGCATAGGTCGTAACTAGGTCGGGCAGATCGGGAGGACCACGCACAAGCACAACATCCCTCGCGCACATTGCGTTATGTCAAACGCCCAAAAGGGTAGCGCAAACAGGGGCCTAAAGGGCCAAAATCGGGCAGTTTACTCTTTTGTTTCGCGGCGATGCAGCATAACGAAAGAATACTGCGCGCCCTGCTGCCCCGGGCGCTGCCTCACGACCCAAAC
>JBCCYG010000286.1:0-2956 GCA_039190145.1 Pseudomonadota bacterium
GCCCATGCACCGCAGGTATTCGCCCCGGTAGCGTGAGGCGGCATAGCCGTCCCTTTCGCCTTCCGGCGCGTAGTTGCGGAAATGCGCGTGCTGGCCCGCCATGGGCCCCTGGTTGCCGACCTGCCAAAAGAGCCATTCGAGGACTTCCTTTCGGCCAAACGCGTCAGTCGGGAGAAACTGCCCGGCCTTCTCAGCGAGATAGAGCATGATCGCCCCGGACTCGAAGACCGGCACGGGATCGGGTCCATCCGGGTCGTCCACGATCACCGGCATCTTGCCGTTGGGCCCGAGCTTTAAGAAACCTGGGTCATTCTGCTCCCCCGCGGGGAGGTTGAGCGGCTTGAGCGTGTAGTCGATCCCAAGCTCTTCCAGCAGGATCGCCACCTTCCACCCGTTTGGCGTGGGCCAGTAGTAAAAGTCGAGCGCCATGCGTCTCTCCTATTGAACATGAAAAAGGGGCCCGGGCTGACGCGCCGGACCCCTAAAAGCCTTCTGAGACGCCGCCGCTTAGAGCCGCTGCTCAACGATGGTGTTGGTGAGCGTGCCAACGCCGCTCACTTCCACCTCGACCACGTCGCCTTCCTGCAAAAAGACCTGGGGCTTGCGCAGCGCGCCCGCGCCTTCACCGGAACCGGTGACGATGACATCGCCAGGCATCAGGAACGCCACTTCGGAGATGTGCGAGACGAGCTCGCGGATCGAAAAGATCAGATCGTCGATCGGCATGCTTTGACGCACCTCGCCGTTGACGCGCGTCTCGAGCTTGAGGTCATCCATCTCGATCTCATCAATCGTCGTCATCCAAGGACCAAAGCCGCCGCTACGGTAGCCGTTCTTGCCGGTGGTCACCTGGTGGCTGCGGATCTGGTACTGGCGGGCGGAGCCATCGTTAAAACAGGTATATCCCGCCAGATAATCAAGCGCGTTCTCTTCGCTCACATTGCGGCAGGGCTTGCCGATGATAACAGCGATCTCGCCCTCATAGTCGAAATCGGTCTCGAGCTTGGGTTTTTCCATCTGCTGCCCCGAGCCCACCAGCGTTTGGGTGGAGCGGAGGAAAAACATCGGAACCTTAGGAAGCTCTTTGACGCCCATGAGGGCGGCGGCCTCCGCAAAGTGGCTGTGCGTGTTGAGCCCAGTGCACCATACGGCGCCGGGGTTTGGAATCACCGGTTCGAGCGTCACATCCGCGACGCTATGGTCTGGGGCTTCCCCGGAATATTGGGCCGCTGCGCCGACCCCCGAGGCAATCAGATCGCGCAGGGTAGGGGCCCCCGCTCCGAAACGGGCACCGAGATCAATCAGTCCCCCGTCGGTTACGAGGCCGTAGGTGGCGCGCCCATCAATCGTGTAACTGGCAAACTTCATGAGCTTTTCTCCCGGTCATCCGTAGGTTCATGTGAGGAAAGGGGTTGCGGCACGAGCAGCGTCGCAACCGAATTGGCGTGCGCGTCAACCGTGGCGGGGTCGAACGCGTCATTGCCGGTGATGATCTTGGCTTCTGCCGACATCGCAAAGAGCGCTGCGGAGCCCACGACCATGTAATAAAAGCTGACCTTTGGGATGTCCGCGATGAGCCCAGCCTCGCGGCCCTGGTCAAAGAGGCGACCGATCTCACCAAAAAAGCCTTCGGCGTAATGGGCCACGATCCATTCCAGCCGCCAGCTGGGTTGTCTGCCTTCGTCGAAAATTATGCGGCCGACCTCTGGCACGGCTGCGCTCGCGCGAACGAATTGTCGAATCGTTGCGCGCATCTTTTCGCCCGGGTCCAGGCCCTCGGGCAGCGAGAGCGCGGGCGCCATCTGATCGGCCATGCGCTCGTTCAGCGCTGTCATGCACGTCTTCCAGAACTGCTCTTTGCTCCGGAAATGGTAGGTCATTAAGTTCCGCTGTACCGCGGCCTTGGTCTCGATTTGTCGTGTGCTCGTCGCGTCATAACCCTGCTGAGAAAACAGAGTTATTCCCGCTGACAGCAGCGCAAACCTGGTCCGCTCCGTGCGTGAGGCAAAGGATGTTTCCTGAGCTATGGCAGGTTGGATCGTCATTCTGTATTTTTTCCAAAAACTAGATTTTAATAAAAAAATATATTTGACAGCACACATAAGCAACAACTAAAATTTTGACAGTCGACAAATTTCAGTCGTGCTGGAGGAGGACACTATGAACCAAATGCCCGCAATCAACCCCGTTGTGCCCACGCCCGCTAAACAGCGCGGCAAGGTCGCTCCGTATAAGCTAGCTCACGTCAACTACCGCACGTCTCGCTACCAAGAGATGATCGACTGGCACTGCAAAGTGCTTGAGGCGGAAGTTACGCTCTCGACACCGATGCTGACCTTCCTCACCTATGACGAAGAGCATCACCGCGTTGCCATCGGCCACTTCCCCGATCTCGAGGATCAGACGCTGACCCGCGCGGGCTGCGAGCACACCGGCTACTGCTACGAGACGCTTGAGGATCTCTTCGCCACCTATGAGCGGCTGAAGGCCGAGGGGATCGAGCCCTATTGGTGCGTGAACCACGGCGGCACGCTCTCCTACTACTACTTCGACCCCGACCGGAACCAGCTCGAACTCCAGGTCGACGTGTTCGACACCGTAGAAGAGCTCAACGACTGGTTCCGCAACAGCGACTTCGCGATGAACCCAGTGGGTTACAAAGTTGACCCTGATGATCTTATGGCGCGTTACCGCGCAGGCGAGAGCCGGGAATCCATTCTGACGCGTCCCCCGGTCGCGCCAGAAGACATCCCAAAGCAGCTCCCAACCGTTCCGCGCGACTAAACGCTCGGACAGGGTGGCCCGGGCAGCTCTGGGCCGCCCCCCTTCCGCCCCGGGCTCAAGCTTGGGGCGGCTTTCCACGCCATCTCACCGGGGAGGGAGAGAGATGCAGTTCTTCACAGCCGCCACGCCCAATGGCTGGAAGGTTTCCATCATGATCGAGGAGCTGCGCGAA
>JBCCYG010000287.1:0-2943 GCA_039190145.1 Pseudomonadota bacterium
ACCGATGTCAAAGATGACCGCTTGCACTGCCATGTCGCCTCCTCATCGCCGTGTGCGGGGCACGTCGGCCAATTCGTCCACCCGCGCCTCGCGCCAGATGATAAAGAGCCCCGCCCCAAGGATGAGGCCGATCCCAAGGAACGCCGCTGCATCTGGCACTTCGTTGAAGACGAGGTAACCCGCAAGGATCGCAGTGGGCAATGAGAGATACTCGAAAGGCGCAACCACAGCCGGGGCAGCCACGCGATAGGCCTGGCTGATCAAGTAGCCACCGAGTCCGGTGGCAACGCCAATCAAAAGGAAAAGGGGCCAGTCGGACATCTCCGGCCACACCCAGGCGCGGAGCAAAAAGGCCAAGGACGCGCTTTCCTGATCCCCATAGCGTCCGTCTCCAACAGCCACCCAGAAAAGCAGGCAAACAGCAATGAAAGTGAGCTGATTGTAAAAGATCATCGTCGCCGCGCTTTCGGTCTTACCGATGAAACGCGTCATGATGTGAAGCCCCGCGTAAAACGCCGCCGCAATCACAGGCAACAGCGATGCGAGCTGAAACGCATCTGTCCCGGGTCGCTGCACAATCACAACTCCCGCAAATCCAACTGCCACAGCGGCCCAGCGCCGTGGACCCACTGGCTCCCTCAGGAACACGACGGAAAACACAGTGATCAGCAGCGGTGCCACGAAAAAGATCGCAACCGCCTCCGCGAGCGGCAACGACGCGAGGCCCACAAAGAAGGTCATATTGGCCAAGACAACAAAGAGACCGCGCACAATGTGAAGACCTAAACGCCGCGTCCGTAAGATCGCGAAACCACCCGCGAAGGGGAATATCAGGACGCAGGCAACCAGTAGTCCGATGATCGAGCGGATGAGCACGATCTCATGGAGCGCATAGGCCCCCGACATGAACTTGAGCACTGTATCGTTGGCCGTGAACATCACCGCCGCCGATGCCGCGCAGGCCACGCCAAGCTGAGTCGGATTGCGGAGGATTGAACCAAGCATCGCGCCGACGCTGCCTGCGCCAGGTCGCAAAGGCCAGCCCCAAGCGTCATGTCGGGTCGGTGGGCGGGCGCCTTTGCGAAGCAAACAGTGCCGCTCGACGACCCGGCCCCAAGTTTAGCGCGCCGCCTGCCGCACGAGCCGTTCGAGCGTGTCCAAAAATCGGCTGCGGTCGGCCTTCGAAAACGGGCGCGCGCCGCCTTGCCGAAACGGGTCCGCCGCGCGCAAATCGGTCATCAGGTCGCGTGTTGCGAGGGCCTGTTTCACATTCGCCGCCGTCAAAGCTTCTCCGTTCGGCTTAATCACAAGCGCTCCTGCATCAACGGCCCGCGCCGCGAGCGGGATATCCGCGGTCACAACCACGTCGCCGCTCCCCGCCCGGTCCGCGATCCACTTATCTGCCTCATCGAGCCCATCCGGCACGACGACCATCTCAATAAGCGGGTTTGGCGACGGCCGTATCCCTCCATTTGAGACCATTGCGACAGAAAGCCGATGCCGCGTCGCCACGCGCTCCACCTCTGCTTTCACCGGGCACGCATCTGCATCGACATAAATCATAGGATGCAGCCGCGTGGCCCAAGGCCGAGCCTCATCCCAAAAGAGCCTCGGCGTGAAAGGCGACATGGTCTGCCATGAAGCTCGACACGAAAAAATAGGAATGGTCGTAACCCGGCTGCAGCCGGTTCACCGCCTGCTGGCGGCGCGCGGCGATTGCCGCTGCGAGCGCTTCGGGCTTCAGCAAATCAATGAATTGATCGGATGTCCCGGTATCAATCAGCAGCGGCGCGTCGAGCCCGACAGCCTCCATCTGGCGCGTTGCATCATGTCGCGCCCACACCGCCTCGTCATCGCCGAGATACGCGCTGAGCTGCTTTCTACCCCAATCACTCGCCGTCGGGTTCGAGATCGGCGCAAACGCGGAGACGGATTTGAACCGCCCCGGGTGGCCCATGGCGAGCGTCAGCGCGCCGTGCCCCCCCATGGAATGGCCGGTGATCCCCTGCCGTTCGAGGTCACAGCCCATTTCGCCAACAACGGCGGGAAGCTCGTCGCTCACATAGTGCCACATCGAAAAGTGCGGCGCCCAGGGTGCCTCAGTGGCATCCACATAAAAGCCCGCGCCCTGGCCCAGGTCATAGGCTTCATCATCGGCAACGCCCTCGCCACGCGGTGAGGTGTCCGGAAAGACCAGCGCGATCCCCGCTTGCGCGGCCCAGGCCTGCGCCCCGGCCTTCACCATGGCGTTTTCATGGGTGCAGGTGAGGCCAGAGAGATACCAAAGCACCGGCACCCTCCCTGCTTTCGCCTCGGCAGGCAGAAAGAGGCCAAAGGTCATTTCACACTGGCACGCCGCGGAAGCGTGCGAATAGACACCCTGGACCCCGCCAAAGCAGGCATTCTCTGATACCGTTTTCATATGCGCCTCCCTACGCTCCCAAGCCGCTGACCCAGCCGATCACGAGCGACACCGTCACGACGGAGATCACCGTGGAAATCAGGATCGAGGCCGACACACGCGTCGGTGCCACCCCGTAATGTTGCGCGAGGATAAAGACGTTCCCCGCAACAGGCAGCGCTGCCGCTGCGATCATGACGCCCGCCGCATAGGGCTCCACCGGAAAGATCACGAGTGCCGCAAAGGCCACCGCGAGTGGATGCGCGACCAGTTTAAGGAATGACAGGTACCCTGTGATCGCGACTCGGTTCGCGCTCTTTGTCGCCAAGGACGCGCCGATCGCAAAAAGAGCGCCGGGCGTTGCCGCTGATCCCAGGATGCTCAGGAATTCGTCAGCCGGGCCTGGAACGGGCTGACCCGTCATGCCCCAGGCAAGCCCAAGCGATATGGAGACGATCATCGGGTTCGTAATGAGCCCCCGGCCCACCGTCCTCAGAATGCCGAGGGACATCCGACCATCGCGAGACCCCGTGATCAGAATC
>JBCCYG010000288.1:0-2936 GCA_039190145.1 Pseudomonadota bacterium
AAAGATATGCTGACCGAGGTCGTGGATGAAGTCCTAGGCGATCTCGGCGCGCAAGACCGGCAGGTGCTGCTATCGCTTCTGAGCCGGATGTGAGCGCGCGGCGCTAACTCCCATCACCCAGCACGACCAGATCAGGGACCTCGGCGTCACCCGGCGGGGTCGCTCCCGCAATCTCCTGCAGCGCCCTGATGGCCGTCGGCGATGATATCGCGATGGCGTGCGTGTTGTCATTTGGCGCAGCGAGGCGCGAGACGTCGACCACGGACACAGGCAAGTCGCCCACCACGCTTCGATCTGTCTGTGCTCCAAGCCGTGGCCTAAAACCGGTGAGCCAGGCGGACGCGCGCAAAGCGATGTCCTGTTCGGCTACCATGAGCACGAAGGGTTCAGGGAGCTGACCGATATCCCGCGCTTGGTCCTGGAAAAGATCGCCGTCGATATCCGGGGCCACAAAGATCACTCCGTTAATGCGCCCGTCTACATCGATCCCTTTCAGCGCCATCTGGCGGAGCGTCTCCATCGTCAGATACGTACCCATGGAATGTGCCACGAGCATCACGCGCCTGCCATTGCTCGACAAGGCTAGGAGCAGCTCCTCAAGCTCATCTCGCGCCACCAGGGCGCTATCCCGGTCATGAACATAGCCCACCAAGAGCCCCGCCGAGGGCCAGGAAAAGAGCACCTTGGGCGTCGGCACGTCAAAATCATGGGTGAATTGGGTGACCTGATAAACGGCCTCGCCATGGCGCATATTGTAGCCATGGACAAAGACAAAGGTCTCATTGAGCCCGGAATCGTCAGCGCGCGCTACCGCGCGGGCAAAAGCATTGAGGTCAGAGACCGGATCCTGCGCGAGGGTCACGAAGTGCCGGGCGGCGTCCGGCTCTCCGTCTGGCCACTCAATCTGGCCGAGTTGATGCGTTGGCGGCACAGACACATCGATTGCTTGATACCTCACCTCTGTGGGGCGCGGCGGCGTTCCCCGCCGATCCGCTTGGATGTCACTGCGGAATTTCGCGGCCCAGACACGCTCAACCGTGGCACCGCTCACCGGCTCTGCCATCTGAAGCGAGCCCCGTTCAGCGCAACCTGCAGCCACGAAGAGGCATAGTGCGAGCAGGCCAAAGCGCGCCGAGAGCACGTTGCTTAGAACAAGTGAAACCGGTTCGGGAATAGAGATCGTCGCCATTTTTCCCTCGGCTCTTGTTCCGTCAAATACCATAATCGCTCTCCGCCTTAGAGCTCTTTGAAAGAGACTTAGATTGGTGGCGTGGGAGCTCGCGATGTTGCACTCCCGCGCGTGCCTTCGCGCTTTAGTTTCCGCTAAGGCAGCTGCTTAATCCAACAGTTTTTGTTCAATTTTCGTCGAATTCGAACAGTGAACAAAGACGATGATCCTGTCGGCCAATGCGCGAGGCATTTCGTAAGCGTTTATTGAGCAAACCAAGCGGGTCTCTTGGCCCAGCGCTCCTTAGCCGTGTGGCAAGAACCCGCCAGCCTCGGGCGGGAAGCATGGGCAAAGGCAGTCAGGCCAATACACTCAGATGAACGACTCGGGCGTCTGGCGATCCCTGAAGGACTCGAACCCTCAACCTGCTGATTAGAAGTCAGCTGCTCTATCCAGTTGAGCTAAGGGACCGCTCGCGGCCTTCTGGTCACTTTTTGCCACTGGATCAAGTAATGCCGCTCTCGGAAGGCCCTAAAATGACAAGAGCCCCGCAAAAGCAGGGCCAAGGCGAAGAACCTTATACTCGTCCTCAATGCGCGGGAGGGTGCGCGCCGCAGATTTTTTTGCCAGATGCCCGAGCCACGCAGAGCGAGGGGTGGGTGAGTGGGGCGGGCCCGGGCACCTGTGCTGCTTGCTCTATTACGGTAAATTACCTTTAGGTTTAAACGCAAGTAATAAATTCATCTTAAAGTTGTTAACCTCTCGTTAACTCTTTTTAATCTCTTTATTTCAATTGGTTATTTCCCTCAATTCCAATGCGGCGTCTCGACATCCCCAAAAATAGCGAGGCTGCGATGCCCCCTTGAACGTGAACGAAAAGGGATCAAATGTGTGCCGTAGCGAGGCGACTAAGATGCACAACAACTCCCCAGAAGCGATGCCGGCCCTGACGCATGCCCCCACCGGTGACGTGCGCGCGCGCGAAAAGCTCGAAGGCGGCAAGCAGTTCATAATGCACACAGAATTTGCCGCCGCGGGGGATCAGCCCACTGCGATCGAGGAGCTTAGCAAAGGCGTCCTCGATGGTGAGCGGGACCAAGTACTCCTGGGCGCCACGGGCACAGGTAAGACCTTTACCATGGCCAAGGTCATCGAGGAGACCCAGCGCCCCGCAATCATCCTCGCGCCAAATAAAACGCTGGCCGCGCAGCTATACGGAGAATTCAAAGGGTTCTTTCCAGAAAACGCGGTCGAGTATTTCGTCAGCTATTACGACTATTACCAGCCCGAAGCCTATGTCCCCCGCTCGGACACATATATTGAAAAAGAAAGCCAAATTAACGAACAAATTGACAGAATGCGCCATTCGGCGACGCGCGCGCTCCTTGAGCGAGACGACGTCGTCATCGTGGCCTCGGTGTCGTGCATCTACGGTATCGGCTCGGTGGAAACCTATGGAGCGATGACCCAGGACCTCTATTCCGGCAAGGAATATGATCAGCGCAAGGTCATGGCAGACCTCGTCGCCCAGCAATATCGCCGCAATGACCAAGCGTTTCAGCGCGGCAGCTTCCGCGTGCGCGGAGACTCACTCGAAATCTGGCCCGCCCACCTGGAAGACCGCGCCTGGAAGCTCTCCTTCTTTGGCGAAGAGCTCGAGACGATCACCGAATTCGATCCGCTCACCGGTGAAAAGACCGACACCTTCGACCGCATCCGTCTCTATGCCAACAGCCACTACGTCACGCCGCGCCCGACGATGCAGCAG
>JBCCYG010000289.1:0-2927 GCA_039190145.1 Pseudomonadota bacterium
AAGCGCGATGGAGCCGGGGCCATGGACGCGCTTCTGGCGCATGATCTCTTTGGAGACGATGTCGAGCGCCTCGTCCCAGCTGATCCGCTCATAGCCCGAGGTGCCGCGGTTCTGCGGGTTGCGTTCGCCATCCGGGTCGAAATCGACGCGCTTCATCGGATAAAGCGCACGATTTTCGGCATAGACATTGGCCTTCATCGCCAAAGCATGGGGCGCAACAAGCCCCTTGCGCTGGGGCGAGAACTTTTTGCCGCGGGCCTCGATGGTCCAGGTTTCCGGGTCATCGTCGTCGAATTCGATGATGTGGGTCCGCAGGATTTTACCGTCTTTCACATAGACGTGGAGCGGGCCGCCATTGGTGATCTGCGTGTAGCGCATGGAGCCGTCGGGCTGCTTCTGCCCGTAGTCCCAGCCATCGCTTTCAAGCTTGCCGGCGAGTTGGGTGAACCAGGCCACTGCCTCTTCATCGCCCATGAGCTTGACGCGGAAATTTTTGCCCGCGTGGATCACCTCACCGTAATCGGTGGGCGGGGTCATGACGGTCAGCGCCGCCTCGATGTCCTTAAAGTAGATGTGGACGTCCGGCTCATCATGCATGCCGTTCTTGAGCTTGCACCTCCCGCCCTTGAAGACGAGGTGCTTGATGATCGTTTTGTCACCCAGCTCAATCTGCACGACCGCATCCCGCGACGAAATGTACTCACGGAATTTCTTGCTCTGTCGAGCTTTGAGGCCAAACATGACCGGCAGCGCGTTGAGTATAATTCTGAACTTAGTGTGCTTCGCGCCCATCGTAGCTCCTCCCACTGCGTAGGCTCGTTTCTCAGACTGTCACACAGAGGTGGGCAGATCGCAATAAAAATATTTTTTATTGCAGAAAATGTATGAGACGCCTACGCTCTCTCCTAGAGCTTTAGCTAAATCCTGAGGGAGGAGACCCGCCGATGCGAGCTGGCAGGACGTGTTCAGCTTTGGACGTGAGTGCGCGATCTGCGGCGCTTGCGCTCATGCCCCCTGCCCTTCCGATAACCCATGGCCAATTTCGACAGTTTTCGCGGCGACTTTCGTCAGTTTCGACCCCGCCCCCGCGCCTTCGCTTCGGCTTTTGCAAAGCGCTGAAAGTGCTCTAGGCTCCTAGGTAGATCTCAAGTTGCGCCAGTGATGTCACATCTTCCAGCCAAACGCCTAGAGATGACCCTCGCCGACCGCCTCGAGAAGGAGGAGGGCTGGGTCTATATGACCGGGATGCAGGCGCTCGTGCGCTTGCCGATCCAGCAGGCCAAGCGCGACCGCGCTGAAGGCCTCAAGACAGGCGGCTACATCTCCGGGTACCGCGGCTCTCCCATCGGGCGCTATGACATGGAGCTCTGGCAGGCGGAGAGCTCGCTAAAGGATCACAATGTCTATTTCCAGCCAGGCCTCAACGAGGACATGGCCGCCACCGCCGTTTGGGGCAGTCAGATGGTGGGGCTCTTCCCGGGGACCACGGTCGATGGCGTCTTTTCGATCTGGTACGGCAAGGCGCCGGGCATGGACCGCTCCATGGACCCGATCCGCCATGCGAACCTATCGGGCACCAACGCCAAGGGCGGCGCGCTCCTTTTGGTGGGCGATGACCACGGGGCGAAATCCTCGACACTCGCCTGTTATTCCGATCTGAATTTCGCCTCCACCGGCATCCCGCTTCTGGCGCCCTGCAACGCGCAGGAAGTGCTCGATTACGGGCTCCATGGCATCGCGATGAGCCGCTATGCGGGCACCTGGGCAGGTATGAAGCTCGTCACCGACGTGGTCGAAGGCGGCGGGTCGGTCTGGGTTGCCCCGCAGGCACCGACCGTGACCCTACCCCCCGGCGAGATGCCCGACATAGGCATCAAGCCGTTTCGCCCGATGCTCGAACAGGAGAAGATCCTCTGGGACGTCAAGATCGACCGCGCCCTCGCCTATGCGCGGGCAAACGGTCTCAACTCCATTGTCTCGAATGCCAAGGGCGCGCGCGTGGGTATCGTGTCGTCGGGCAAGTCCTGGCAGGATCTCAACCAGGCGCTCGCCTCCATGGGCGCGCAGGACGGGCGGATCGGGGAGGCCGAGGTCAAGCTCCTCAAAGTGGGGATGATCTGGCCGCTTGATACCAAGATCGTCCATGAATTCGCCGAGGGGCTCGATACGATCATCGTCATCGAGGAAAAGCGCGGGCTCCTTGAGGACCAAATCCGCGCCACTCTCTATGGCTCCAAGCACACGCCGCGCATCGTGGGCAAGACCTTTTCAGGGGAGACGGGTGAGCCCGCCTTCCCCGCCTATGGCGAGGTGGACCCGGGGCTTGTGGCGCGCGTTATCGGGCGGGTGATCAACGAGACCGACCCGTCCTGTGGGGTGCCCGTGCCTAACCAGCCCGGCGCGATCCCAAAGCTCGGCGGCGGGGCCCAGCGCCCGCCCTCTTTCTGCGCCGGATGCCCCCATGGGCGTTCCACGCAGACCATCGAAGGGAGCCGGGCGCTGGCAGGGATCGGCTGCCATACGATGGCGGTGTTCCGGGATCCGTCTAAGACGAACTCCATCAGCCATATGGGCGGTGAAGGCGGGCTCTGGCTCGGGCAAGTCCCGTTCACTGATGAGAGCCACGTTTTCGCCAATATGGGCGACGGCACCTACAACCATTCGGGCTTCATGGCGATCCGCGCGGCCATCGCGGCTAAGGCGCCGATGACTTACAAGCTCTTGCATAACGGTTTTGTCTCGATGACCGGCGGGCAGCCCCATGATGGGGAAGTCTCGCCGCAGCAGATGGTGAGCCAGCTCCTCGCCGAGGGGGTGAACCGGATCGCGCTGGTGAGCGACGAGCCGGAGAAGTTCAAAGGGATCGACGCCCAGCCCGGCGTCACGACCCACCACCGGACCGAGATGGAGGCGGTGCAGGCCGAACT
>JBCCYG010000290.1:0-2890 GCA_039190145.1 Pseudomonadota bacterium
CCATGATGAATGTTATGCTGCTCTCTGTCGCCGTTTGGTCAGGGGCGGCAGAGACAACGCGCGACTTCCTGCATTGGGTCACCGCCGCCATCGCGCTCCCGGCGACCGTCTTCTCCGCCCAGCCTTTCTTTAAGTCGGCCTTCGGCGCGCTGCGTGGCGGGCGGCTCAACATGGATGTCCCGATCTCTCTCGCGATCATCCTCGCCTCCGACATGTCGCTCTCCGAGGTCGCCCATGGCGGGGAGCATGCCTGGTTTGACGCCGCGCTCGCGCTGACGTTCTTTCTCCTTACTGGACGTGCGCTTGATCAGAGGCTGCGCCGTGCTGCACGCTCAGCGGCGGACAATCTCGCGGCGCTGGAACCAAGCCGCGCCCTGCGTATCGAGGACGGCGTTAAAGTCAGTAGACCCCTCGAGGACATCCGCGTGGGCGACAGGCTCTGGCTGGCCGCGGGTGCCCGCATCCCCGTTGATGCCACTCTGAGCGAAGGCTCGGCGCAGGTCGACGCGAGCTTCCTCACCGGGGAAAGTGCTCCGGTCATGCGCCGCGCAGGGCAGCCGCTCTATGCTGGTGAGGTCATCCTGAGCGGCCCGCACACGCTCACCGCAACCGCCGTCGGCGAGAATACCAAGCTGCGCCAAGTGGCACAGCTCGTCGCCGTGGCCGAAGGGGCGCGCGGCGTCTTCCATTCGCTCGCGGACAGAGCTGCGGCGATCTATACGCCCGCCGTCCATATCATCTCTGCCGCGGCCTTTCTCGGCTGGCTCATTGCCACAGGCGACGCGCGCATGGCGATCAATGTCGCGATCGCCACATTGATCATTACCTGCCCCTGCGCGCTCGGTCTCGCCGTCCCCGCCATGGGCGTCGCAGCCACGGCGCGCCTCTTTAAGGAAAGCATGCTCGTCACGTCTGAGACCGCGCTTGAACGCGTGGCCCTGGTCGACACCGTCGTCTTTGACAAAACCGGCACCCTTACTGAGCGCCGCCTGTCGCTAGCTGCAAACCTCCCACAGACGGACCTGCCGATCCTAAAGGCGCTGGCAGATGCCTCAGATCACCCGCTTTGCGTGAGCCTTGCCAAATCTCTCTCTACCGTTGCCCCAGCCAAGCTCGGCAGCCTCCACGAAACAGTCGGTCAGGGGGTATTTGGTCAATTTGGCGATGAGACCGTAAGCCTCTCCCGCCAGGGCGCCGGCGAGCAGCATACCGAGTTTCGGATCGGGGCAAGGAGCTACAAGCTCCAAAGCCATGAGGAGCTCTTACCGGACGCAACCGACGCGGTCACGAAGCTGCGCGAGATGGGCATGAAGGTGCACCTACTTACTGGCGATGCAAAGCCCGTTGCCGACAAGATCGCGGAGCGGCTCGGCGTCGATACCGTGTGGGCCGAGGTGGACCCGGAGGAGAAGGTTTCGGTCGTGGAAACGCTCCAGGCCGATGGCGCCCATGTTTTGATGGTGGGTGACGGGCTCAATGACACCGCCGCGCTGGCGACGGCCCATGCCTCCATGGCGCCGGGCTCCGCTCTCGATGCCAGCCGGAACGCGGCGGACATGATCTTTGGCTCGGGGCAGCTTATGGAAATCCCGACAACGATCCGCGTCTGTCAAACCGCGCGCCGGCGCATCCTGCAAAACTTCGGTTTGGCCGTGCTCTATAACTGCGTGTCGATCCCTATCGCGGTGAGTGGCCTTGCCACCCCGCTCGCCGCTGCGCTCGCAATGTCGACGAGCTCGATCTGTGTCATTGTCAATTCGATCCGGAGGATCCGCGCATGAACATCCTCGTCATACTCGTCCCCTGCTCGCTCTTTCTCGGGCTGGGCGCGCTCGCGGCCTTTGTCTGGACGATCAAGTCGGACCAATATGATGACCCGGACGGCGAGGCCGCCCGCATCCTCTGGAATGAGGAAGACGACGACGAACCTCGCGCTTAGCGTGACAGCGGTCTGAACCCTTAAAGAGGCATGGTTGGCCCAGCTGGGTCCTCGGTATTGCGCACGCGGTACAGGCTTGCCTCCCCCGTCATCGAGGGCGCCAGCGCGCGGGAAACGCCGGGAGGCACGGCCATGGTATCGCCAGGGTTCAGTACGGTCTCACCGCCTTCCCAGCTCAGCTTCCAATGGCCGCGCACAGGCATGAGCACTTCATGCTTATCTGTCGCGTAAGCCTCTGCCGAAATCGAGTTCCGACCCAGCAGCTCGACCTCAAAGCCGGGCTTGTCACGGAGGAGCGCGTGTTCCCCGATGACCTTTGCGGGCTGCTTGTCAGCAAGCGCCATGAGGTCCCAGTAGCGAGCCACATAGTGGGGAATGACCTCTGCGGTCGTCGGCTCCGGCATCCGCGCCAGCACGTCATCGCAAAGGAGCGGCATTGGGCCAACACCTTCCGGAAGCGACTGCCCCTCCTTCGTGTCGTAGAGCTTGCCATTTTCGCCGAGGACGAGCCCGTGATCGGCGGCATCCTCGATCACCTGCGGTGCCCAAAGGACACCACCACCAGCATCGTCACCGCCGAGGATCGCCATGATCATCCCGTAATCGGTGCCGATATTTTCGAAACCCCGGAAGATGCCCGTGGGGATGTTAAAAATATCGCCTTCTTCGAGCACGACCTCACCCGCCGTACCCCAGCGCCCCCAGAAAAACCGCCAGCGGCCCTTTAGCACAAAGAAGACCTCAGCCGTGCGGTGCGAATGGAGCGAGTTCCGGCATTTCGGCGGCTGCCCCGCCGCTCCGATATTAAAGCCCGGCGTGTCGCGGATATGGACATGCTGATCGGGGCTTTCCGACACCCCGCCACCGATGATCGTGAAGTTTTCCTTCTGGTCTGACCCCGGCGTATGCGCATCGATAAAGGCCGTCTTGCACGGGCGCAGATCGCCATAG
>JBCCYG010000291.1:0-2876 GCA_039190145.1 Pseudomonadota bacterium
CTGATATCCCGGCCCCATCGCTTTAAAGAACCGCACGACATCGCGGTCGAGGCGGATCGTCACCCGCTGGGTCTCGCCCCGCTCCCCGGTATCCTGCCAGATCAGGTGCCAGTCATTGGGGATCATCTCCGCCTGATTGAGGGTGTCATGGATGTCATTCTCAATCGCCCAGAGCGCCTCCATGGATCCCATCCACGCCACCCGCTCCTTGGTGGTCATGTCTTTGGGCTCTTTCGTCCAGCTATGCGTTAATTTGCTCATGCGCGCCTCCTGGGCCGTGAGGCGACAGAAATATCGGCCAAAGGTTAACGGCGTTTAGGGGCCGCGTGCGGGGCTTGCGCCTGTGTACGGGGTGTGTACGGCCTGTGTACGGGTTGTGACCTGCGCATTTCCGGCCCAAAGTGCTGGGTAAATGCACCGCGCGCTCCTCCTCATTTTCCTCCTCCTCGCCGCCTGCGGCCGCCCTCTCACGGGCACGGAAACCGCGCTTATCACCGACATTTTTGGCGCTTCCGTGGACACCGGCAAAGTCCGCATCGTGGCCGACGCGCCGCTCCAATCCTTCACCGTAAATCTGCCGCCCCGCCCGCGCGTCACCTGCCAGGAGCGCGTCGTCCCCGCCCGTACCGGAACGCTCAGGGTTACCCCCGCGGGGCTCGTGGCCTTTAACCGCATGTTCCTCTCCGAGGATTGGTCACTCGAGGATTTCGCCCCTCGCTACCCGGATGCGGTAAGCCTCTATGATACAATGCTTTTTGCCCATGAGATGACCCATATCTGGCAATGGCAGAACCGCGATCGTACGGGCTATCACCCGCTTCTGGCGGCCTCTGAACACCTGCGATCAGAGGACCCCTACCTCTTTGATCCGGAGACCGAGCAGCCGTTCTTGAGCTACGGCTATGAGCAGCAGGCGGGCCTCGTGGAGGAATATGTCTGCTGCGCGCTCCTCGACCCTGCGGGCGCTCGCACCGCGCGCCTCAGGGCGCTAATCTCCAAGGAAATCCCCCTGGGGACGATACCCCCGGCCCAGACCTTCATCGCCTGGCCCGACGCCCCCCGCTCAGGGCTGTGCAGCTAGCTTGAGCGTCAGCTCCCAAAGCGCGTCCGGCACGTCCACGACCTCCATCGCTTCCCGCCCCGCCCCGGGCAACCGGCCTCCAGCTTCGGCCGTGGCTGCGGCGAGCGCGCTCAGGTCATCGCCAAAGTGATCAGAGAAAACGCCAGCATCTACAATGACATAGGTCTGGCCGAGATCGTGCGGATCGCCATCCGTGACCTTGAGCCCCGCCACGTCGCGCGAGCTAACTGATCCCGTCAGCGCCGCGGCCATGACTTCAACGAGGAGCCCGAGCCCCCAGCCTTTGTACCCGGCCGCCGAGACGAGCGAGCCCTGCAAAGCCGCTTCCGGGTCCGTCGTGGGCCGCCCCTCGGCATCCACCGCCCAGCCCTCGGGAATGCTCTCGCCGGCGGCCTTCGCCATGGTGATCTTGCCCAGAGCCACTGCTGAGGTGGAGCTGTCGTAATGCATGCCCAACCCGCCCGGCCCCGGGACCGAAAAGGCAAACGGGTTCGTCCCCAACATCCGCCCCTTCCCGCCTGGGGGCGCAACGATGGCAGAAGCATTTGTTAACCCGATCCCGATAAACCCCGCTCTCGCGATCTGTTCGGTAAAGTAGCCGAGCGAGGTGCAGGTATGGGAATGCGCCACGGAAAAGAGCGTGATGCCCTGGCTGGCTGCGGTTTCCAGCGCGACGGGCAGCCCCCGGGCAAAGGCGGGCTGCGCGAAACCATAGCGCGCGTCCGACAAAACCGCGCCGGGTTTTGGCTGCGAGACGACCGGCTCCACATCGCCCTTTACCCGGCCCGACCCAAGCTGAAGCACGTAGGATTCTAGGTAGTAGAGCCCGCAAATGACATTGCCATGGGCTTCGGCCGCCGCCACCGCATCCGCCACGCTCGCGGCGATCCAAGGCAAAGCACCAGCGTTTTCAAGCGCTTGTCGAGAGGCCTCGCGAATTTCGGGCACGGATACTCGCATTCACGCCTCCTCTATCTTGCCACCGACAAGCTTGAGCCGCCTGTCCATGCGCGCGGCAAGCGAAGGGTTGTGGGTAGCCACAAGCGCCGCCATCCCATCGCCCCGCACGAGCTTGAGCAAGGCCTCAAAAACCGTGTCTGACGTCTCCGGATCGAGGTTGCCCGTGGGCTCATCCGCAAGCAAAACCTTAGGCCCATTGGCCACCGCGCGGCAGAAAGCAACGCGCTGCTGTTCCCCGCCAGAAAGCTCCGCCGGGCGATGATCCTCGCGGGCCCCAAGCCCCACATCGGCCAAAAGCGCGCGCGCGCGATCTTCCGCCGCCTTGCGCGCAGTACCCGCCGCAAGCTGCGGCAGGAGGATGTTTTCAAGCGCGGTAAACTCCGGGAGCAGATGATGAAACTGGTAGACAAAGCCCAACGTCGCACGGCGCAACCCCGTGCGCTGGCGGTCGGACGCCCCAGCGACCGCACCATCCACGGCAACCTCGCCACGATCTGCCGTATCGAGAAGCCCTGCGATGTGCAAAAGCGTGGATTTACCAGAGCCCGATGGAGCTTCTAGCGCCACAAGTTCCCCCGCGTTGAGCGAAAGCTCCAGATCACTCAACACGCTGATCTCGCTAGGTTTCCCGAGGTTATAGCCCTTTGAGATGCCGCTCAGCCGGAGCACCTCACTCATAGCGCAACGCCTCCACCGGGTTGAGCCGCGCCGCCGCTCGCGCCGGAAAGATCGTGACGGTAAAGGATAAGAACAGCGACAGCGCGATGGAGCGGAACACATCCCAGGCCTTGAGCTCAGCCGGTAGCTCATAGAGCCCCCGGATCGACGGGTCCCA
>JBCCYG010000292.1:0-2871 GCA_039190145.1 Pseudomonadota bacterium
GCGCGGATGCCGGAACCACCTGCGAAGTTGAAGCCGAATGGGGCGCGTATCTGCAGTGCGTGTCGCGGGAAGTGCTGGAAGAGGTGATCTCGTGAGCGAGGACCGCATCTGCGTGGGTGCCATCGCGGGCGCCTTTGGCGTGGGCGGCGAAGTGCGGCTGAAAAGCTTCTGCGCAGACCCGTTCGCGCTCGGCGATTACGGCGAGCTCAGCGACGAGGCGGGCACGCGGCGCTTCACCGTCCAGATCGACCGCGCGGGCAAGGCCGAGCTCATCGGCCGGCTCTCGGGCGTGCGCTCAAAGGAAGACGCCGACGCCCTCAAAGGCACGCGGCTCTATGCCAACCGGGACCAGCTCCCCGCGCTCCCCGATGATGAGTACTACTACTCGGATCTCGTGGGCCTCGCCGTTGTCGATCCTGGCGGCGCAGCGCTCGGGACGGTGAAAGCCGTGCTCAACCACGGCGCCACAGATATCCTGGAGATCAAAGTACCGGGGTCCTCGGACACAGCGCTTTTGCCCTTCACGCTGGAGGCCGTCCCAACGGTGGACCTTGCTGCCGGGCGCATCGTCGCCGACCCGCCCGAAGGCATCTTCTGATGGCGCTTTCCCACGGGCGAAAGAGCATCCGCGCCACGCTCCAACCCCGCTCGCTCATGGAAGGCGCAGAGCTGGCCGATGCCTGGACAGCCCGCGTCATCACGCTCTTTCCCGACACCTTCCCCGGCGTCCTCGGCGCCTCGTTGTCGGGAAAGGCCCTCAAGGAAGGCAAGTGGCAGCTCCACACCACGGACCTGCGCACCTATGGCGAGGGTAAGCACCGGAATGTGGACGATACGCCCGCAGGCGGCGGGGCGGGCATGGTGCTCCGCGCCGACATCGTGGGTCGTGCCATTGAAGCCACCCACCAGGGCGGCCCGATCCTCTACATGTCCCCCCGCGGCGCGCCCTTCACTCAAAAGATGGCGAAAAACCTCGCCGGAGGCGCGGGCTGCACGATCCTCTGCGGCCGCTTTGAGGGAGTCGATGAACGCGCCATAGAGCATTACGGGATGCAAGAGGTCTCCATTGGGGACTACGTCCTTACCGGCGGCGAACTCGCTGCCCAAGTCTTGCTAGATGCCACCATCCGCCTGCTACCCGGCGTGCTCGGCAACGAGACCTCGACCGAGGATGAAAGCCACAGCGCAGGCCTTCTCGAACACCCCCAATACACTCGCCCCGCCGAATGGATGGGCCGCACGATCCCCGAGGTGCTTACCTCGGGCGACCACGGCAAGGTCGACAAATGGCGCAAAGAGCAAAGCGAGGCACTCACGCGCGCGCGCCGCCCTGACCTTTGGGAGAAACTGAAAGGCCCCTAGGGGCGCTGCCCCTCGGCTGCGCCTCACCCCGAGGTATTTTTGGAAAGATGAAGCAGGGCGTATCATACCCCTTCTTTGTTCCCCAAATACTCTCCCCGAAGGGCCGCCGGAGGCATCCCGGCCGCACGTCCTAGAGCGCCATGCGGAAAAAGAGCATGTGGTCGACAAGCTCCGGTGAAATCGTTGCGGTGCCGCCGAGATCAAAGGGCGCGACGCGCTCAAAGCCCATCTGATCATATAGCGCGGGCATCTCTGGATTGGCAGCAAATGTGTCCGCGAGGAGCGTCTTGATCCCCATGGCGCGGGCATCAGCGATACGCGCCTCCACCAACGCGCGACCCAGTCCGATGCCGCGCGCTTCGGGCCGAACATAGAGGTGCTTCATCTCTCCCACCCCCGGCGACACGGTCCTCAGCGCGCCCGTTCCAAGGAGCTCCCCGGAGGCAGACCATGCCAGGTAGAAGCTCCCCACCGGCGGCAAAACCTGATCGAACTTTTCCCAGAAACCTGTGACATGGAGCATGATGTCAAAATGCGGCCCGCCGCCTTTAACCATCCTCCCAAGCATCATCTTGGTGTGCTCAAGGAGCAGCGCGTTTGCGGCCTCGAATGGCACCTCCTCACGCGTCAGGTACCTCTGGAGCGTGACCGAAGCATAGTCTGAGTTTCCTTTTCCCATGCTTTTCACATCTCCTGAGGCACCCGCCCTGACCCATTCAGGCGCGCAAAGAGGGGGCGTTGCAATGATCTTTAGCTCATTATCCATAGCTGTCTGCTCCAGGGGTCAATCCAACGGCTTTACAGGTAGCGGCCAGTCATAAAGGATGCCAGCCAGGGATAAATCTGGGACAATAGCCGCACTATCATGTCACTGGACTGGCGAAACCTGCCAGCGCTCACCGCGCTCCGCGCCTTCGACGCCACAGCGCGCCATGGCGGCTTCGCTGGCGCGGCCCGGTCGCTCAACGTCACTCACTCCGCCATCGCCCAGCAGGTCCGCGCGCTGGAGGCGCATCTGGGCGTGAGCCTCGCCGTCCGGCAGGGGCGCAGCGTCGCACTGACTGAGGCTGGAGAACAACTTGCGCGCACGCTGAGCGAGGGCTTCGACACGATCGCAGGCGGCATAGCCCGCCTCAAGGACGCCAATGCCAGCCGCGCGTTCCGCGTCACCACCACACCATTCCTGACAGAACGGGTCATCATGCCCAGGCTCGCGGAGTTCTGGGCCGCCCATCCCGGCGCAGAAATTTCGCTATCCCCCACCCGCACCTATGCCGACATCGTGGGCGACGGCTTCGACCTCGCGTTGCGCGCCATACTGCCCTACCAGGACCACGGACGTCCCGGCCCGGGTCTCGACGCGGAGCTCGTCGCCCAGACCACAATCATAGGGATCGCATCGCCCAAATTGCTTGAGAGCCGCGGTACTGACCCAAACAAGCTCCCCTGGCTCTGGCACGAGGTGATGGATCTCAAGATCAAGATGATGACGGAGTGCGGCATCGCCGC
>JBCCYG010000293.1:0-2868 GCA_039190145.1 Pseudomonadota bacterium
CGAGATCGAGTTGGGCATGTGCCCCGTTCAGGCTGTTCGCGTGGCGTATACGGGCGAGCTTGGTTGGGAACTGCATCACCCGATGGAGATGCAGAATTACCTTTGGGATCAGCTGATGGCGGCGGGCGAGGCTTTTGGCATGAAGCCCGTTGGCGCGCGGGCACAGAACTGGCTGAGGCAAGAGAAGAGCTACCGCGCCTTTGGCACAGAGCTTGGCCGCGATGCGACGCCGCTTGAGGCGGGGCTCGACCGGTTTGTGGACCTGGAGAAGGACTTCTTTGGCAAAGAGGCGATGGTCGCCAAGGGCATCCGGTCGATGTGCGTGACGCTCAAGATCGACGGGCCGAGCGATGCGGACCCCTGGGGCCGTGAGGCGCTCTATCACGGGGACACGCGGGTGGGTCGCCTGACCTCGGGCGGGTATTCAGTTCATTTCGGATCGTCCATCGGGATGGGTTATGTGAGCCCGGAGCTCGCCAAGGCGGGCACGAAGCTCAAGGTCAAGACGTTCGACCAGCTTTGGGATGCGGAGGTCACCGAGGACAGCCCCTATGACCCGAAGAATGCGTTGATCCGCGTGGATGCGGGCGTCGAGGTGCTCAAGGCCGCGGAATAGGGCGCGCGCGATGCCGCGCGGCGCGTTTCTTTTTCTTGCGCTGAGCCTTGTTGGTATTGGCGTGGCTCTTGGGTTTTTCTATATCGGTGTCACCGGCGGGCGCGTTTTCGAGAGCCCGCCGCCGGTTTTCCTGAGGATCATTCTTGTCGTCTTCGGCGCTTTGTTTGGCATGGCGAGCCTCATGGCTCTTCGCCATGCGATCCTTCAAATCCGCGTGCGGCGGGGGGAGCCTGTGCCTGTCATGCTCGAAGCACGCGAGTTTTCAGACAGCGAGGGGACGAGTTACGAGATCCATATCCGGCGCGGGGCGGAGCGCTGGATCGCGCCTGCCTATGGCGGGCCGGGGATGCGGCGGCTTTTGCAGGACGGGCCCATGGAGGGGCTGGCTTGGTTTGACCATGGGTCCGGCTTGCCGCTCGCTTTCGAGGTGGCGGGTGAAGCGATAACGACCTACCCGCAGGTGCGCAGGGTTTCGGCGGAGGAAGGCGACCCGTAAATCGTTAGTTTTCTTGCATCTTTTGCAACACTTCAGGGCTTGTCATGGCGTCCATGAAGCCTGACTCCTCCATCAGTTCCATGGAAATCTCTATCGAGTTGCAGGCATCTGCTGCAGCCAGGAGGAGCGTTTCATCTACCTGATCGCTGGGCGGGCCGGCGAGGTCTTCGAATTCTTCGATGGGAGTGGTGGCGGCCCGTTCGACCCATTCCACCATGGCCTCAGCCGCGCTTTCGCCGCCTTCGGCCCGCAGAAAATCAAGGCCGCAGCGCATGGCCCCGCGGACGCGTTCGTCTTCCATCATGCGCGGGAATTTGGCGCCGACTTCCGGACTTATGCTGCTGTAGAAATTGCGCATGTTGTCTTCGAAGGCCTGTTGGGCCTCGAAGTACCTGTCTTCGAGATCATCGGCGTATGCCGAGGTGAAAGTAAGGCTGAGAACAAAAGCGGTGATTAGGGGACGCATCTATAACTCCTTAAAGAATACCAGTAGCTTAGGAGCCAAGCGGTGGGGCTGGCAAGGGCTGAGGCGCGCGTTGCCTCGAGCTTGGCTTGGATTATCGCATCAAGCTTTGAGGCGTGGCCGAGGCTTGCATCGGCGCAAAAAGCGGGGGGCAGCGGATGAGCTAGGGCAGCGTCAGGACCTGGCCCGGGAAGATCAGGTCGGGGTCTGTGAGGGGCGGCGTGTTGGCCGCGTAGAGTTCCTCGTACCGGAGGCTGTCGCCCATATGGGTGCCGCTCAGAGCCCAGAGCGTATCCCCCTCCACGACGGTTACCGTCGCAATGACGGGTTCTGTGCCGGTATCTCCCTCGTCTTCATCTTCCTCAATCAGCGAGGCGAGGTATTCGTTGCAGGCGGGGCCAGTTTGGACATCGGCGTTGGCAGTGACTTGGGCCAGCCCGAGCCCGCCGCCGATGATCCCAAAATAGAGCGACGTGCCCGAGAAGAACTTCCTTTCGTCGCGCACGATCATCCCGCCCGCGCCGGGCCCCGCATCGATGTAGGCATTGGCAGCGATGGACTTTCCGCCGATGCATTGCGGCGGCTTGAGGAAGGTGCTTGCGACGAAATCGGCACCTAGGCCGAATTGCACGCCGATGGTCGTGTAGCTTGAGGTGTAGAAGGCGACCTCGTCCTTTTCTGTGTGAAAGGCGATGCCTGCCTCCCCGCCGCCGCCGCCGATGATCGAACCGCCGCCGGTCACGCCGATGGCGAGCGTTTCCATGCCAAAGTTGCGCGCCACTTCGCGCGCCTCGTCGATGGGGACGTGATCGCGCAGGAGCGCTTCGGCGCGCTCAATGTCGCCCTTATGGAGCGCGTCCATGATGCGGACATGGGTGATCAAATTAGCGGGTGAGGACGAGTTTTGCAGCCTTTGGAGTTTGATGGCGATCTCAATGAGGAGGGGGGTTACCTCCAAAGCCGTGTCGCCGAGGTCTGCCGCGGAGACCGGCGGGACGCAGGCGACGAAAGGAATGTGATCGAGCCCTTCGTCACAGAAGCCTTTGAATCCCCAGGGGTTTAGAAGGTTAAGTGTGCAGGGGTACTGGCCGGGGCCGCCGCAATCGTCTGCTTGGGCGGGGACGGGCGAGAGAATAGTGGCGACGGCTACCGCGAAAAGACTGCGCATGGGAACCTGCTTGGTAAAATGAACGAGCTGAAAACCGTTCTACCGTAGCGAGAAGTTTCCCTTGCGTCACCTGTCAGCTTTGGAAGCGGGCGGGATCGAGGGCGGCACGGGTGGCGGCGTCGAGC
>JBCCYG010000294.1:0-2866 GCA_039190145.1 Pseudomonadota bacterium
GACAGACCCGCAGCCTGTGCCAACATCCCATAAAAGCGCGCCCCGCATGGGCATGAGCTTGGCGACGGTCGCGGCCCGCACTTCGCGCTTTGTCATCGTGCCGTCGCTCTCAAAAAGCTCGTCTGCCAGGCCCGGCACGCGCGGCAACAGGGCCGCATCTGGGTCGGCGACGCATTCTACCGCGAGCGTATTGAACTCAGGCACGTCCTGATCCCAATCCTGAGCGACGCCTTCAAAGCGTTTTTCGCCTTCTCCGCCCATCGCCGCGAGCACGGTCATCTGTGAGCGGCCAAATCCGCGCTCGGTCAAAAACGAGGCAATCTGCGCTGGCGTCTCCGCACCTGTCGTTAGGATCAAGAGCCGCTGCCAGGGCTGGATAAAGGCGATCATCTGCTCCACGGGGCGCCCATGGACGGTCAGATGCTCCACATCAGCCATGGACCACCCCATGCGCGCCGCGGCAAGCTGAAACGCGGAAAGCTGCGGGTGATAGGTGATCTCTACGGGGTCGATCTCCCGCCCGATACGCGCCCCGACAGAGTACCAAAGCGGGTCACCGGTTGCGAGCACCACGACGCGACGCCCTTGAAAGCCCCGCAACGTCCCGATCAGCGCGTCGAATGGCGAGGGCCAAGCCACCCGCTCCGCCGTCACCGCATCGCTCAGCACATGGTGGCGATCGCCACCTACGATGACCTCTGCCGCCTCGACAACTGCGCGGGTCGCGGGCGTGAGCCCGGCCATCCCGTCCTCACCTATCCCCACGATATGCAGCCAGGGCGCGCTCATGCCACGCCTCCGCCGAGCCCTGCTGCGAGGGCGTTGACGGCCGCAGAGGCCATGGCCGACCCGCCACGACGGCCCCTAAGGGCAACGAATTCTGCTCCGCGCGGGTTCTCGGCCAGTTCCGCCTTGCTCTCCGCCGCGCCGACAAAACCCACGGGAAAACCGAGGATGACCGCTGGCTTGGGCGCCCCTTCATCCAAGAGCTCCAAAAGATGAAACAAAGCCGTGGGCGCATTGCCAATCGCAACCACAGCGCCCTCAAGCTCCGGCCCCCAAAGCTCCACCGCCGCTGCCGACCTTGTCGTTCCCGCCGTCTTAGCGCGCGCCGGCACCGACGGGTCATTTAGCGTCACGCACACGTCATTCCCGGCAGGAAGCGCGCGCCGGATCACACCGGATGCCACCATTTCACAATCGCAAAAGACCGGCGCACCCGCGGCCAAAGCCGCCGCTCCCGCCTCATAGGCAGCAGGGGAAAACGCCAGCCGATCGGCAATTTCCACCATCCCGCAAGCGTGGATCAACCGCACCACCATGGGCTCAAGTGACGGCGGAAACCGCGACAGCCGGGCCTCTTCGCGCACCGTCGCAAAGCTCTGGGCGTAAATCGCCGCCGGGTCGCGTTCATAGGGTCGCATCAGGGAGCGCAATCCGCCCAATTCGGGCCCAAAAAGAGCGCGGCGTCGCGACGCTGCCCTCGGCTGCCCCCGGTTTGGGTCGGCGCGTCGGGCCCTCCGTTCGGGCATGTTTCACCTCGTCCCGTCGCTCTTAGGCGAAGGGCTGTAGCGCAGCAATGACGTTCTCACCTTCGTGTCCAGCGCCCCGTTGCCGCCAGCGCCAGAGGGTTTATCTATAGGCCATGCGCCTAACCGCCGCCGTGACCCTTGCGCTCGCCGCACCGCCTGCCTTCTCGGCAGACCTGTCGCTCATCGTTGACCGATCAGAGCGCGGCGTGGAGATGTTCGTGAAATTCCCCACGGGCTCGACCGAGGCACTCCTCGCCCCCTTCCCGGCGGGATTTCTCGCCTCCGAAGGCGTCGTCGACATTGCCCCCTTCCGCGCGGGCACGGCAGACCACGGCGATGATCTTTGGCGCGGCGTGGAAACACGCATCGGCGGCGAAACGGCCCTCGTTGAGGCCATGTCGATGATGGTCCACCCTGACAGTCTGCCCGTTGATTTCAACGACCCGGTGGACGGCTGGATCGCAATGGCGGTCTGCAACGTTGTGGGCGACGACACGCTCTTTGGCGTCGACGTGCTCTCCACCTATGCCGGCTACATCGCCTGGGAGGTTGCAGGTCACGACAGGGTAGAGATCGCTTTCCCAAGCACCATGGAAATCAAGGTAACCGAATTCTTGGAAGGTCGGGAGATCCACCACGCCGAGCTCACCGTCGGCCCCGACGCGCCCCTGACCCTTGATCCTGTGACCCGCTGGGAACGCTGGCGCCTCTGGTAAAGGGGGCAAACAAAAAGGGGGCCGCGAGGCCCCCTCTCTTTGCCATGAGCACGTAGGCTTAGGCAGATTCTTCGTTTGCGAGCATCTCGTCGGCCATCTCAAAGAAAGCCTGAGCGCGCTGGCGTGCTTTACCGCGGAAACGCGCGCCTTTCAGCTCTTCGTAGTTGCCGGAGACATCGCCCACCAGCAAAAGGCCAATCATGCCCGCCGTCGCGTGCGGCTGGCACTCGTACATGTATGCACCTTCGGTTTCGATCACGACTTCAAAATCTTCGCCGATCTTCGACTTAAACTCGGTGCCGCCCTCAGGGCTCCAGTCCTCATTGGACTGCGCGTTGTGGCCCGGGTCTTGGCTGATGAACTTGATCGTATCGCCAACTTTCGCACGGACGACCGGGGGCAGGTAGACCTGCAGCTCGCGCGCGTTGTCCGGGTCACGGTTAGCCATAATCACCTCGTGGGTGACGGGGCCTTCCTCGTGGCTTTCAGCGGAAAGAACGGCTGGCACGGCAGTCGCGGCCATGGCACCGCCCATAAGGGCAAGCTGTTCACGACGTGTGAGTTTCATATTGTACTCCTTTGCATTCCGTGGGGCGACGTAGCTGTTGTTGGCTGGCC
>JBCCYG010000295.1:0-2863 GCA_039190145.1 Pseudomonadota bacterium
CTCTTCCAGTATGGCGTCGAGGTTAAACACCTCCATGAAACGTACCGTCGCCCCGGCGAGCAGCGCGGTGTTCAGCGCCACGAAGAGCCCGTGGGTGTGAAAGATCGGGAGGGCATGGATCAGGCGGTCATCTGACGTGATCTGCCAGTATTCCTGCAGGGTTCGCGCGTTTGACAGCAGGTTGTTGTGCGAGAGCATCGCGCCCTTGGATCTGCCCGTCGTGCCGGATGTGTAGAGCAGCGCCGCGAGATCATCGCTTGCGCGCGAGACCACATCGCATGACGTACCCATGGTGTCTGAGGCGGCAGAAAGTGAGCCGCCCCCGCCAAGGGTATGGAGCGCCGCTCCAAATTTCGCGGCCAGCGTCTCAAAGTCCCCCGCATCCTTCACGTCACACACCAAAAGCGTGGGCGTTGCGTCCCCGACGAAGTAATCGAGCTCCGCCTGTGTGTAGGCCGTGTTGAGCGGCAGGTAGACGGCGCCAACCTGCACACAGGCGGCATAGAGCGCGATCGTGTCTGCAAGCTTTGGAGCTTGCACCACAACGCGATCCCCCGGCGACACGCCAGCCGCCAAAAGGACTTGGGCGACCTGGGCCGCCCGTTTCAGAAACGCATCGTAGCTGATCGATGTCCCATCATCGCATTCGAGAAAAACGGCCTCGTTGCCAACATGGGGGGCAAAGAGCGCGTCGTAGAGGGCATTGCTCACGTAACTACTTCCTCGGCCTTCTTTTTTTCCGCGCTGGCCGCCAGGGCCTGCACTTTCTTTGAGGCGGCGACCTTGCCCTCCAGGGCAAAGCCGCCGTGGTTAAGCTCGGTCTTCGCGAGGTCATAGAGATAATTGACCATCACCCCGCCCGATTGCGCCGTGCCCTTGTCGGACAAATCCGCATCGCTGTGCACATCATGCACCTCGGCCCCGTTCCCCAAATGGAAGCGCGCGACAGCGTCGACGGGCATGCCGTCGTCCCTTTTGGCGCCGATCAGGTAATGCGCGGCGAGCGCCTTGAGCTCTTCTTCGGATAGTTCGGCTGCGTCTCTGCCTTCCGCCTCGAGCCAGCGCATGAGGCCCGGGATCGGCGAGAGGGTGACAAAGGTCTCAACAGCGGGAAGCTCCGCAGCGATCTCTTTGACCACCTGCTTAATGAGGAAGTTGCCAAAGCTTATGCCGGCGAGCCCCTTTTGGCAGTTCGAGATTGAGTAGAAGGCGGCCACGCGCGCTGCCTCTGGATCGATCCCCGCATGGTCGTCTGAAAGCAATTCCCCGATCAAACCTGGCACCTTCTCAGTCAAAGCCACCTCGACGAAGATCAGCGGCTCTTCCGGCATCGAGGGGTGAAAAAACGCAAAGCAGCGGCGGTCCAAGGGCTGCAGCCGGCGACGCAAAGCATCGAGATTGTCGATGGCGTGGACGGCTTCGTAGTTGACGATCTTGTCGAGGATATGCGCCGGCGTCGCCCAGCTGATCTGCTGAAGCACCAGGAATCCCCGGTTAAACCAGCTGCGCAGGAGATGCATAAAATCATGGTCTGTTCGCGCAAGCGCGGGCTGGTCCTTGATGAAACGCAAAAGATCGACGCGCATGGCCACGAGCATCTCCGTGGCACCCGCGGGTTGGTTTAATCTGCGCAGGAGCTCCTGACGCCGGGGCTCCGCCGCGGCGCTGAGTTTCTTGTAGGTGCTGACGCTTGGTTTCTCATCATATTCTGCGGCAAGTTCCGCAACATGGGCCGCATCAATTTCGAGAACGTCATTCATATAGACAAAGAACGCGCGCTTTTCGTCGTCACTCGCCATACGGTAGCGCTCCAAAAGCGCGGCCGCGAGTCGCGTACCAGACACTTCGCCTTCTTCCGAAAGAAGCGCGTCGCCCAGCGCGCGGAGAGATCGCGCTTCTCCCAGGCTTCGTTTCCAAACTGGCCTATCAAAGACCTGGACTAAGAGATCACCAAAGAACCGATTACGTGCCATTGTCAGTCGCCCATCTGTTGGGAAAGGTAGTCACCTGTGCGGCGGTAATGCTCGAGCAGATGCGTCGATGCGGCGTCCGCATCTCTATCGAGAGCCGCGTCGAGGATCGCCTGATGTTCGGCTTCGATGCTCCGCTCGCCGTAGCTTGGACCGCCCGCCGCGAGGTAGCGATAGCGAATGTTGAGGTCATAAAGCTGCGAGCAATAGCGTAACAGCGTTGGCATCCCAGCCCGCGACAGAAGTGCCATGTGAAAGGCTTTATGGGCGCGTTCAAAGAGCGCCTCATCGCCGCCGCTGGCGCGTTTCATGTGGTGGTGACGCAGCACGAGCTGCTCCTCCCACTCCGCATCGGCCTGCTTGATCGAGAGCCTAAGCGCCGTCTCCTCTAGCGTGCAGCGCAGAAGCAAAATCTCTTCAAAGTTCAGGCGCCCAACGGGCGCTGCGCGAAAGCCGCGCTGGTCGATCCGCTCCACGAGCATGTCGGACGTCAAAAGGCTCAAGGCCTCCCGAACAGGGCTCGCGCCCGTATTGAGAAGCTGCCTCAGTGTCTCAATCTTGAGCTTCTCTCCCGGAGCGAGCGCGCCCGTAAGGATCATGTCCCGCAACCGCAGATAGCAATCATGCGTGGCGGAGTTTTCTTTTCCGTCGGTCGTATGCATCACGTTCATCGTGAGAGCCTCCGGTGTTTCAAGGTTCAGTTCTTGGTCGTCTAACTCAGGGCGCCGCCGCCAGTAGAAAGCCCTACCGATAGGGTTAGTGAGCCTTCGTTTATCATCCAACGGCGCAAAATGTAGCTGCGGGCCCCGGTCTTGTGCATCGGGTCGCCATCGGCGAGCGCGCGGGCAGCCTCTAAGCTGTCGGCCCGATAGATGATGAGGCCGATACCCTGC
>JBCCYG010000296.1:0-2849 GCA_039190145.1 Pseudomonadota bacterium
ATGCCCACGCGCCGGGCGACGGCCTTGGCGAGCTTCATATTCGCATTTCCGGATATGAGTTTGGGTTCCGCGGATGTCGGCATCTGGCTACCCCGTACTGTCCCTATCAGCGCCTCTGTCCCGCGAGTCGCCTTGTAGGCACCGCCTAGCACGGGCATACCCTGCCACCAACAGTTGGAGACACCGCTTTGGCACATATCGACTATTATTTCTCGACCATCTCTCCCTACACCTATTTGGCGGGCACGCGGATGGAGGAAGTGGCCGAAAAGCACGGTGCCACAATCACCTACAAGCCACTGGATATCATTTCGCTCTTTGCGCGGACCGGGGGCACGGCCCCGAAGGATCGGCATCCGGCGCGGCAGGAATACCGTGCACAGGAGCTGGTGCGTCAGGCCGAGAAATTAGGCATGCCGTTCAACCTTAAGCCTGCGCACTGGCCGACTAATCCGGCGCCGTCGTCTTATGCCTTCATCGCGGCGATCAAGGCCGGTGGAGACCTGGGCGCGCTGGTGGCGGCGTTCACGCGCGCCTGCTGGGCGGAAGAGAAGGACATCGCTCAGGATGACGTGATCCGCGCTTGCCTAACCAGCGCTGGCTTTGATGCGGCGCTCGCCGATAGCGGGCTTCTCGCGGGGGCGGAGACGTATACTCAGAACCTCGAGGATGCGGTGAATGCCGGGGCCTTTGGCGCGCCGTTTTACATCACCGATGCCGGCGCGCGCTTTTGGGGTCAGGATCGGATTGAGGATCTAGACCGGTGTCTTTCCAAGTGACGCCTTTTATTCAACGCTGGGGGGCAGGAGAGTATTTCCTGATCCACTGTGCCCTGGCGCATTCAGCCGCTTTGGCTCCCCTTGCGGAAGCGCTACCGGGCGGGGCGGTGGCCTATGATCAACCGGGTCACGGAAAGAGCCCGGGTTGGGACCAAGCGCTTGACTATCAAGAGCAATGCACCGCGTGGGCGGCGGAGGCCATGGACCGCCCGGGGCCGGTGTTTGGGCATTCCTTCGGCGGGACGGTTGCCTTGCGGCTGGCGGTGGAGCGCCCGGACCTCGTGACGAGGTTGGTGCTCGCTGAGCCGGTGTTTTTCGCTGCCATACGGCTCCATGATGAGGCGGCTTACGCGGCCCATCAGGAGGTCTTTGCCCCACTCTTTGAGGCCTATGAGGCGGGCGCACTGCACGTGATGGCAGAGCGGTTTACGGATATATGGGGCGGGGCGCCCTGGGCGCCGCTGCCGCAGAAGTTCAAGGACACGATCGCCGGGCAAATGCCGCTAGTCTTCGCGCAGGGCGCAGGGATAGACGGCGATCAGGGCGGGGTCTTTGAGTCCGGGCGGCTTGAAGCGCTCGACATTCCCGTAACGCTCATCCGGGGGAGTGAGACGCAGCCCTCGATCGCGGCGATCCACCGGGTGCTGATGCGGCTTTTGCCGAACGCCGAGGAGGTTGTCGTCGAGGGCGCGGGGCATATGGCGCCGGTCACCCACGCTGACGCGGTGGCGGCGCTTATCCAGCCTTGAGAAGATCGACGAAGCGGTCCGTGTTTTCGGGTGTGGCGGACCAATCGCAGACGAGGCGGGCGGTGATGGGTTCCTCATCCGGCCCTGCATTTTCGTTGGCGAAGGAATAGAACTCTGCCCCCGCTGCATGGAGCTTTCGGTGGAGGGCCCGGGGGAATTTGACGAACATCATGTTGGCCTCGGGGCGGTGGAGGAACTCCACGTGATTGCCGAGACTTGTCGCCAGGTGCTGCGCTGCGGAATTGGCTTTGGCGCCGAGCTCGAGCCAGAGCTCATCCGCCAGATAAGCCGCCATCTGTGCCGACAGCATGCGGTGCTTGGAGAATAGGTGCCCGCCACGCATGCGCTGGCGCTCAAATCGTGCTGCATGGGCTGGGTCAAAAAAGATGACCGCCTCCACCGACATGCAGCCGTTTTTGGTGCCGCCAAAGCTCACTGCATCGACGCCGCGTTTCCAGCTCAGCTCCGCGGCGTTGCAGCCGAGCGCGGCACAGGCATTGGCAAAGCGCGCGCCGTCCAGGTGGATGGGGAGATGGTCCGTGCTAAGTTGGATGGCAGGACATATACTGCACTGTATGCACATGCACAAGAGAGCACAGCATTGATTTAAGTATAAGGCACTCCCCGACATTGAGTGAAGCTGGCATGACACGTGAGCTGAATTCCCCGGGAAGTGCCGAGGGGCGCGGCGGCGGTAAAACGATGTGCGATCTCCCCGGCGTGTCATGGCCGGGGTGGAGACGCCAGTTTTCTGCCCCGACTCCTAGAGCTGGGCGCGGCCAGCCCGATAACTGCTGTTGGGAAGGGGAGGAGTAGCTGTTGGTGTATCAGTAGTGGGAGGCCGCGTCGGTTTTGACGGTCGGCGTTTTCTGGGAAGTGGGTGTAGCGACCTGGTGAGCTGCTGCGTTAACACCCGCCCCCGTTGGCCTCATAGCCACCTTCGCCCTGGTGGGAGGGTTTTCAAACACGCCCTCCCCCTCGAACTCGGCTCCTATGAGGGATAGCGAAAAAAACGCGCAACGTTTCAATAGCCCATCAAAATTCATGAATAAACTACATCGGTCACTTTTTGGCTCAGGTCAATATTGAAGTCATGGCAGGTCAAAGAAGGTGACATGTTAGAGTACAGTTTTTGGGCTCTAGGGTCTGGAATTGTTGAATAAGAATAATTTTCTAGGCACCATTATCTTCCTCTCGTCACGGCAAATCGAATAATGTATAATATGACCATACTAGGCCAAAACACAAATATGACCTGATCTCAGCTCAGGCCAAGGTCACTTTTTGACCTAGCATAATCAATATGCATATCAATCGACTC
>JBCCYG010000297.1:0-2817 GCA_039190145.1 Pseudomonadota bacterium
AGGATCAGGGCTCGCGATCCGGGGACAGATATTCCGCTGTTTTCCTCGTTGATGTTCGGGAGCGAAAAACACCAAGCGTGCAGCGCTTCCACGATGTCATCGGGCCCATGCTGGGTCAGCTGTGAATGGGGAAGTTGACCGAGGGTCTTGGGCGCTGGGCCCGGGCGTTCTGGTAGGCTGAGTGCAATTTGCATTGTCGGCTCCATGCGTTGCTTAAGCCCAACATATGTGTGTATTTTGGCAAATGAATTTCCATTTTATGCAGGCGAAGTTTGCATGAAAGCACAGAGGTCGCGCGGCGATCAGACCCTTGAATGGGCGGACATGCCCTACCTGTTGTCAGTCTGTGAGGCCGGTAGCCTTGCGGGCGCGGCCCGTATGCTTGGCGTAAACCATTCAACTGTCTTTCGGCGCATCGAGGGAGTGGAAGCGCGCCTCGGCGTCCGCTTGTTTGAACGTCTTGCGCGTGGATACGTGATGACCCCGGCGGGCGAGCGGTTCTACGAGCGCGCAATATTGCTGTGCGAAGGCAAGGAAGAAATTGAGCGGAAACTGCTTGGGCAGGATTTGCGTTTGGCCGGCCCGCTGACAGTCACGACAACGGACTCGCTGCTGCATTGTCTTTCCCCGATCTTCGCGGGGTTCCGGCAAGTGCACCCGGATGTTGAGCTGCGACTGTTGTCAGATGTCCAAGCACTGGACCTCATGCAACGGGATGCCGATATCGCGCTAAGGCCAACGAATGCGCCCCCCGAACACTGGGTCGGACGTGACCTAATGAGGCTCTCATTTGCCACATATGCGCATCGTGATTACTGGCGGGATATCCAAGATGAAGAACCCGACGCCTATCACTGGGTGATGTTAGGCGACGATTTGAACCAATCCCCCATGAGTAAAATCACGCTGCGCTGGAAACATGAGCGGGCCAAATCAACGGTGCTCAATACGATGATGAGCGTCTTTGACATCATCCACGCCGGCTTCGGCATTGCAGCCATGCCGTGTTACCTCGGCGAGAAACACAAGGAACTTGTGCGCATCCATGACCCTGATGACAGCGCCAATTGGCACCTATGGCTTTTGGCACATCCCGATGTTCGGCGCAGTGCGCGGGTGAATGCGTTTTTTGCCTTTGCCACGAAGCACATCGACGACGCGGTCTTGGCCAGGCCATAAACACCGTTGAACCGGGCCCTAGGCGAACGCTGCCTCAAGTGCGATTTCGACCATGTCGCCGAAGCTCTTTTCGCGGTCTTCGCTGGGGAGCGCTTCGTGGGTTTTAAGGTGGTCGGATACCGTCAGAACTGCCAAGGCGCGGCGGCCATGGCGGGCGGCGAGGGTGTAAAGCTCGGCCGCTTCCATTTCGACGGCTAAGATGCCGTGGCGCTCCATCTGCTCGTTGAGGTCGGGGCGCTCGTCGTAGAACACATCTGATGAGTAAATCCCTCCCACATGGGTCTTGGAGCCCTTGGACTGCGCCGCTTTGTAGGCCGCGTGGAGGAGGGACCAGTCTGCGCAGGGGGCGTAGTTGAGCTCTTTCATGATCCCGCGGGAGGGGGTCGAGAGCGTCGTAGATGTCATCGCGAGGATGACGTCGCGGATACCGACGTTTTCCTGCATGGCCCCGCAGGAGCCGATGCGGATGAGCGTCTGTGCGCCGTAGGTTGTGATCAGTTCGTTGGCGTAGATGGAGAGCGAGGGCATCCCCATGCCGGAGCCGTGAATCGTCACGCGATTGCCGTTCCAGGTGCCGGTAAAGCCGAGCATGCCGCGCACTTCGTTGATGCAGACGGGGTCTGTCAGTAAGGTCTCGGCGGCCCATTTGGCGCGTAGCGGGTCGCCCGGGAGGAGGACCGTTTCGGCAATGTCGCCGGGCTTGGCGGAGATGTGGGGGGTCATGGGCTCTCCTTTTTCAGTGGGGCGCCGCTTTCTTCAAAAGAAAACGGCCCGAATTCTTTGAAAGAATTCGCGTGGGCTTACGCATCATGCGCGCCGTCGGCGAGGGATTTTACAAAGGCGAGCACGTCCGCAGCGCTATCGCCTTTGCCGATCCGCTCAACGATCGCCGAGCCCACGACAGAGCCGTCGGCAACCGACGCTATGCTCTTACTGGCCTCCGGCGTCTTGATGCCAAAGCCCACGATGACGGGCAGGTCGGTGGCGGATTTGATGCGGTTTACTTCTGGGGCGACGTCGGCGGCCTGCGCTTCTGCGGCGCCCGTGATGCCGGTGATCGAGACATAGTACACAAAGCCCGACGTGTTTTGGAGCACGGCGGGAAGGCGTTTGTCATCCGTTGTCGGCGTCGCCAGGCGGATGAAGTTCAGCCCGGCCTTTTGCGCCGGGATGCAGAGCTCGGAATCTTCCTCCGGGGGTAGGTCCACGACGATGAGGCCGTCGATGCCAGCCTCTTTCGCCTCGGCGAGGAAGCGGTCCACGCCGCGCGAAAAGATCGGGTTGAAGTAGCCCATGAGCACGATGGGGGTCGTGTCATCCTCCGAACGGAGGGCGCGGGCCGTGTCGAGCGTTTTCTCGAGCGTCATGCCGCCCTCGAGCGCGCGCTGGCCCGCGAGCTGGATCGTGGGGCCGTCGGCCATGGGGTCGGTAAACGGCAGTCCAAGCTCGATGATGTCGACGCCCGCGCCGGGCAGGCCTTTGACGATCTCGAGCGATGTCTCGTAGTCCGGGTCGCCGGCCATGACATAGGAGACGAAGGCTTTCTTCCCGGCGGCTTTCAGCTCTGCGAATTTGGCGTCGATGCGCGACATGGTCTGGCTCTTTGGCTGTCTGAGGCTACCGCGGCGGTTTGGGCCA
>JBCCYG010000298.1:0-2795 GCA_039190145.1 Pseudomonadota bacterium
AAGGAAATCAAAGGGTTGGAAGGCCGCGTGAACAATCCGAAATTCGCCGCCTCCGCCCCTGAGGAGGTCGTCGAAGAGGCCAAAGCCAACCTTGCCGCAAGATCCGAAGAGCGTGGCAAGCTCACCGAGGCCCTGGGTCGCCTCGCAGACATGGCCTGATGGACGACAAACGCCTGACATCGCTGGCAAAAAGCCTGCCTGCCACCGTGCCCTTCGTGGGCCCGGAAGCCCAGGAACGCGCGCGGGGCCAGGCTTTCTCGGCGCGGATCGGGGCCAATGAGAGCGTCTTCGGCCCGTCGCCCAAAGCAATCGCCGCGATGGAAGCCGCCGCCAAAGACGCCTGGATGTATGCCGATCCGGAAGCGGATGAGCTCCGCCAAGCCCTTGCAAAACATCACGGAATCGGGCCCGAACACATAATCGTAGGCGAAGGGATCGACAGCCTCCTCGGCCTCCTCGTGCGCCTCACGGTTACCGAAGGCACGCCCGTTGTGACATCTGACGGCGCCTACCCCACCTTCAACTACCACGTGGCGGGCTTTGGCGGCGAACTCCACAAAGTTCCTTTCAAAAACAGCCACGAAGACCCCGCCACGCTCATCGCCACTGCCACCGCCAAGCGCGCCAAACTCGTCTATTGGTCCAATCCCGACAACCCAATGGGAACTTGGCACGGCGGGGGCGTCGTCTCGCGCACGATCTCCCATGTCCCAGCCGGGTGCCTGCTCGTCCTCGACGAGGCCTATATCGACACCGCGCCGGAAGGCACTGCACCGCCCCTCGATCCTGAAGACACGCGCGTCATAAGGATGCGCACGTTTTCAAAGGCTTACGGGCTCGCAGGTGCACGCGTGGGATATGCCATCGGCCCTGCGCCACTCATCGCCGCCTTCGACCGCGTGCGTAATCACTTCGGCATGGGACGCGTCAGCCAGGCCGGCGCCCTCGCAGCGCTGAGCGACATCCAGTACCTTGAGAGCGTCAAAGCAAAGGTCGCCGCCTCCCGCGAGGCCATCCGAGTGACGGCCAAGGAAAACGGGCTTAAGGCGCTGCCATCCGCCACGAACTTTGTCGCCATTGATTGCGGCGAAGACGGCGACTTCGCCCGCGCCGTTCTCGGCTCGCTCCTGGAACAGGGCATCTTTGTCCGCATGCCGGGCGTAGCCCCGCTCGATCGCTGCATCCGCGTGAGCTGCGGGACGGCAAACGATATCAAAGCCTTCGCCGCCGCGCTTCCGATAGCGCTCAAAGCTGCCCGCGCGTCGCGATAACGGAAGTTTCGCTTTTCTCTCCCTAAATCCCTGCTACCGTCGGCATAGGAGAGACAATGAGCCACGAGAATTTCACCCCCAAAGAGGCGCCAAACTACACCGGCGCTTTCCTCGCGAGCTTCGGGGTGCTTCTCTTTATGGCGCTCTGGGTAATCGCCGGGCTTTTCGGCTTCATCTGGGTGATTTTAAGCGCGGTTATTGCGGAGGTAGCCTACCGCGCACGTAACTCACGTTCCTGAAACGACCTGAGCCGCTGCGCTGACCCCGCCTGTTGTGTGCGGGATACCGAGGGAAACGAGCCCTGCCTCGATGGCGCCCAACGTCCCTAGGATCATCTGTGCGTTCACATGACCCATATGACCCACGCGGAAGAAACCGTGCCAGGCAGGATCGCCTGGAGGAGCCATCCCCAGCCCGATCCCGAGCGTTAGGCCCGCCACCTCATCCGTCCAGTCACGCAACGCTGTGCCATGGGGAGCACCAATGCGCACGCTTGTAACAGCGTTTGACCGATAGGCCGCGTCAGGCACGTTGAGTTCCAACGGGCCGCCCTGGCCCCACGTCTCAAACGCGGCCCAGACAGCGCGAGCAAGCGTCGCATGACGTGCAAAGACAGCCTCTAACCCCTCTTCATGCACAATCATGTCCAGCGCTTCGCGGAGGCCATAGAGGTGGTGGGTGGGCGCCGTCCCGTCGAAATTCTGGTAATACTCCTCGGGACGCGTGCGCGGGCGCCAGTCCCAGTAATGCGTGACGTTGTCCGAGTTATCGCGCGCTCGGTCTGCTTTCTGCGAGAAATAGACGAAAGCCATGCCGGGCGGGGTCATGAGCCCCTTCTGGCAGCCCGCCACCATGACATCGACGCCCCAGGCATCCATGTAAAAGTCATCGCAGCCCAGGCAGGCAATGCAATCGACCATCAAGAGCGCCGGGTGGCCTGCGGCGTCCATGGCCTTCCGCAGGCCGGCAATATCACTCTTCACCGATGTTGACGTGTCCACCTGCACAGACAAAACGGCCTGGTATTCATGGGCCTTATCAGAACGCAGGGCATCTTCGACTTGGGCGAGGTCAATCGGATCACGCTTGCCGAAATCGATAATCTCGCACTCAACACCCATCATTTCGGCCATCGCGGCCCAACCATGGGCAAACCGCCCCGTGGCTAACACGAGAACCTTGTCACCCCGCGAGAGCGTGTTCGCCAAAGCCGCTTCCCAGGCGCCATGGCCGTTCGAGATATACATCGCCACGTACTGCTCCGTGCGCGCGACGGCCTTGAGATCGGGCACTATAGACGCCGTCATATCAACCAATTGCCCGGCATAAATGTTGGGCGCGGGGCGGTGCATGGCCTGAAGTACGCGGTCAGGCATGACAGAGGGCCCCGGGATCGCCAGCATTTGGCGCCCTTGGGCGAGGCTTTGACGGATAGCGCTGCGTTCTTTGTTCATACCCCGCGACCTATGCCGAGGGCCACCTCGCGTCAAACCTTGCTTGCACGCGCGCTTACCCATAGATACC
>JBCCYG010000299.1:0-2790 GCA_039190145.1 Pseudomonadota bacterium
AAATCGGCGGCTGGTCCACCATGCCCCCTGAGACGCGCCGCGCTGTGATGGCCACGGTGCCCGAACGCGCCCCGCTCCTAAAGGCCCGCCGCGGCGGTCGGTCCGCTAAGGCGCGTCAAGCCAGTTAAGGCCGGGAAACGGCGGTCGGAAGTAGACGATCATCCGCCCTTCTTCCGGCGCCTCAGCCCCGTCATCCCAAGGTGCCACCCCGTGCAGCGCCAAACGGTGAACGACGTAAGCCTGCCCCGGCTGCGCGATCACGGGCATCCGTCTGCATTCCTCAAAGCACCGCCGCCGCGCCGCCTGGTAGACATCCGTCAGATCAAACTCCCCCCAAGCCTCTAGGGGCACCTCAGCCAGAGCCACACGAAACGCATCGCGCATGATTTCATGGCTTCCCTCCCATACGACCATAGGGCTCGCGCCAGCGCTGCAGGCCGTCAGCGGAATTCCGAGAACGAAGGAGTGCGGTTCCTGCATCTTTCGCCGCCGCGCGGGCCCGACGGGCAAGAGCCCATCCACATGGGCCGCGTCACGGTTGCGTCGAAAGCGATGCGCGGCGTCACTTTCCGATGCATCCTTTTGCGGATAGCCGGGATACACCACCGAAATCTGGCCCGTATCCCAGACAGGCTCAGCCCCATGGAGCGCGCTCGCAAATTCCACCGCCACACCAGTGAGCGCCAGCCCACCAGAAACGGCCCCCCGCGCATCATTTGGAAGCGCATTCACCCCCGCAAACCAGGTCCCGCCATGCCGGAGCCACGCCCTTTGCTGCGCCTCATCCGCCGCGATCTCGCAAGCCACCGGGTGCACCGCCTCTACCCAAGGCAGCAGCGCCAGATCCTCGAAGAGCGCCCATCCGGCTTCCTGGAAACTCACGACGAAAGAACTTCCCAGGCCATATTCGCCGCCACAATTAGCAGGAAGACGCCAAAAACACGCTTGAGCCTGCCTGCAGGTAAGGAATGCGCAAGAGAGGCGCCCCAAGGCGCCGTGAGGATCGTCATGGGCACCACAATGGCAAAAGCCACCAGATTGATCGCGCCAAGCGTAAAAGGCGGCCGGGTCGCGGGGTCAGTGGCAACAAAGAAAAACCCGATCACCGACGGCGCCGCGATCGCCACGCCAAAACCCGCCGCCGTCGCCACCGCACGGTGAATGGGCACCCCATAAAGCGACATGGTCGGCACCCCAAAGGACCCACCGCCGATCCCCATGAGGACCGATAGAAACCCCATGACAGAGGCCCCCACGCGCCCACCCCAGCCCAGCGGCAGCGCCTCGCCCAGCCGCCAGCTCTCACGCCCGAGTGCCATGTAAAGCCCCACGATGATCGCGAGCCCGCCAAAGATCAGCTGCAGCATGTCAGAGCGCAGATTGGCCGCTGCCACGACGCCAAACGCGGCGCCCACCGCCAGCCCCGGAGCCCAGGCGCGCAGGATGTCGTAATCCACCGCCCCCTTTCTATTGTGGGCTGAGACCGATCTGAGCGAGGTCACGACGACGGTGGCGAGCGACGTCGCCACGCAGAGCTGCATGACGTCCGGCCCGTCAAAGCCAAGCGCTCGGAAGGCATAGAGGAAAGCAGGCACCAAAACGATGCCACCGCCCACGCCCAACAGCCCGGCAAGCACACCGGCAAATGCGCCGATCACGGCCACGATGGCGGCAATGGGCAGAATGGCGGCGAATTCCATGTCTAGGCGGCGCTCAGCTCTGCTTCCGCTACTGCATTGCGCGCCGCCCGTAAAACTTCCAGCCCCGCCCCAGCGCGCGTGGCGCCCTCCGACAGGATGCGCCGCCAGGAACGCGCGCCCGGCTGACCCGCATAGAGACCCAGCATGTGCCGCGTGACCTGATGCAGGCTCCCGCCATTGCCGAGATGCGCCGCGATATAAGGCTCCATCGCGTCACAAACGCCCTCGCGACTGGCGAAGGGCGTGGCCCCATAAAGCCGGTCCGCCTGGGCAAGCAAATCAAAAGGCCGGTGATACGCTGCCCGGCCAACCATGACGCCGTCGACCCCGCGCGAGAGCGCAGCCTCAACCTCACCCAGACTTACAATACCGCCATTCAAGGCTATGGAAAGGCTTGGAAAAGCTGCAACCATCTCCTCAACTATCTCATAGTCAAGCGGCGGCACCTCGCGGTTTTCCTTCGGCGACAGCCCCTTGAGCCAAGCTTTCCGCGCATGGATCGTCACCTGTCGCACGCCCGCGGCTTCAACCTGCCGCAAGAACTCTGGCAAAACCTCGCGCGGCTCCTGATCATCCACCCCGATGCGGCACTTCACCGTCACCGGCACGTCCACTGCGGCAATCATTTCCGCCACGCAGTCAGCGACCAGCGCGGGCGTCTTCATCAAGACCGCCCCAAAAGTCCCCGACTGCACGCGGTCTGACGGGCACCCGACATTAAGGTTCACCTCATCAAACCCCGCGTCGGCCCCGATCCGCGCCGCCTCCGCGAGCTCGCGAGCGTCGGATCCGCCAAGCTGCAGCGCGACGGGATGCTCCGCCGCATCATGATCAAGCAGATGCACCGCCCCGCCTCGCACCAGCGCGGGCGCCGTCACCATCTCAGTGTAAAGAAGCGCGTGGCGCGACAACTGCCGGTGAAAATACCGGCAGTGACGGTCCGTCCAGGCCATCATAGGCGCCACGCTCAAAAGCGCCGCGCGCGGGTTTGCGTCAGGCTTCACCATCGCGTCGCTCTATACATCAAATGGCAGGTTCACCAATTGAGCCTCAACGCGCGTGCCGCCGCGCAAGACCTGCACAGCGTCTC
>JBCCYG010000300.1:0-2776 GCA_039190145.1 Pseudomonadota bacterium
CGACTGGACGGCTGAGATGAAGGCGAAAGCCTCGATCTGTATCTCCGAGGACGAAACGCTCATCCAGAGCCTGGAGATCGCGAAGAGCCGCATTCAGATCATGATCGACAAGGGCATGGAGCATGAAAGCGGTATGCTCGCAAAGCTCATCGGCATTGCGGACAAGCGCATCGCCGAGATCCGCTCTGGCGAGAAGCCCGCGCTCGCACCCGACGACACTGCGGAGTACTTTGCAGAGCTCGTCGTGGATCTCGACGTCATCAACGAGCCGATGATCGCGGACCCGGATGTGAATAACGCCGACGTCTCCAAGCGCTACACGCATGATACGATCCGCCCGATCTCCTATTACCGGGCGGAAAAGAAGGTCGATCTGGGCTTTGTAGGCTCCTGCATGGTGCACAAAGGAGACGTAAAGATCGTGGCGCAGATGCTGCGCAACCTCGAAAAGAACGCTGGTGACGTGAAGTTCAAAGCGCCGCTCGTGGTCGCAGCGCCGACCTACAACATCATCGACGAGCTCAAGGAAGAGGGCGACTGGGAAGTGCTGCAGAAGTACTCCGGCTTTGAGTTCGACGACACGGACCCAAAGAAGAAAGCGCGCACCGAATACGAAAACATCCTCTATCTCGAACGCCCCGGCTGTAACCTCTGCATGGGGAACCAGGAAAAGGCGGAAAAGGGGGACACTGTGCTCGCGACGTCCACGCGTCTTTTCCAGGGCCGCGTGGTGGCGGATTCCGAGGAAAAGAAGGGCGAGTCACTCTTGGGTTCCACGCCGGTTGTCGTGCTCTCGGCCATTCTCGGGCGAACGCCGACGATGGAGGAATACAAACAAGCGGTGGAGGGTATCGACCTGACGAAGTTCGCCCCGCCGAAGAAAACGCCTATCGACTCGCTTTCGGTCCACTACTAGCTCTCTCCGCTCGGGGAGCGCAGGGTATCTGTAGGCGTCAAAGACCGTGTTGCGCTTGCATCTGCCTTGAGCGCGCGGCATCCGGCTAAGTCATGGATGGCGCGCCGCTCTTTGCTGACATTCTCGAGATCACGCTCCGCTCGCTGGGCGTTTCTGTTACCGCTGTCCTGATTGCCTGCGCGCTGGGCATTCCGCTTGGGACGTGGCTGGCGGTGACGCGCTTTCGGGGCAGGCGGCTTTCGGTGGCCGTGCTCAATGCGCTCATGGGCTTGCCGCCCGTGGTTGTGGGGCTTGTCTTTTACCTGCTTCTTTCCCGCGCGGGGCCGCTCGGCGTCTTTAACCTGCTCTTCACGCCATGGGCGATGATCATGGCCCAGATTGTGATCGTGCTGCCGCTTGTGGCGTCGATCACGCATCAGGTTGTGCGCGATCTGTGGGCTGAGTATCGCGATCTGCTCTTGTCCCTCGGGGCGAGCCGGGGGCAGCGGATGGGTATATTGATCCGCGATGCGCGCCGTTCCCTCATGACGGCCGCGCTTGCAGGCTTTGGCCGCGCGATAGGGGAGGTGGGCGCGATCCTCATCGTTGGCGGCAATATCGATCATCTGACCCGCGTTCTAACCACCGCGATCACGCTGGAAACCTCCAAGGGCAATCTGATTTTTGCCGTTGCCATGGGCGCGGTACTCGTGGGGATATCGCTTTGCGTAAGTGTGGCGCTCCACCTTCTCAGCCGAGCTGAGAGGACGCGGCCATGGTAAGGTTGGAAGGAGCCTATGTTGCCCGTGGTAAGACGCAGATGTTGGGGCCGGTTGATCTCTCTCTCGGGCGCGAGGGTGTGACCGTGCTGATCGGGCCGAACGGGGCCGGGAAGACGACGCTTCTCAAGCTCCTCCACGGGCTCGAGCCCCCACGCGACGGACAGGTGCATTGGGATCAGGAGCTTTCCCAGGCATTCGTGTTCCAGCGGCCCGTCATGCTGCGCCGCTCGGTGCGCGAAAACTTGGCTCTCCCGCTCCAGCTCAAAGGTCGGGCAGGCAACGTTGAGGAGATGGCCGAAAGGCTCGGCTTGAGCGCGCTTCTCGACACCCATGCCCCCCGGCTTTCTGGGGGCGAAGCGCAGAAACTCGCGCTTGGGCGGGCGCTCATGACGGCGCCAGACGTGCTCTTCCTCGATGAGCCCACCGCCAATCTCGATGGGCCGACCGTCGCCGCGATTGAAGACATTCTTTTGGGGCTTGCCCAGGGCGGCACGCGTCTCATCCTCGCGACCCACGCCATGGGCCAAGCGCGACGTCTGGCAACCGAGGTGCTCTGGGTTGCGGGCGGTCGCGTGAGTGGGCCCTACGTGACGCCAGGCTTCTTTGACGCGCCGCCCGAAGAAGCGCGCGCGTTTATGGAGGCGCAGGCATGAGGTGGCTTGCTCTCTGGCTCCTCCTGGCAAGCCCAGTATCGGCTGATGTGCTCCGCCTCGCGGTGACGACCTCCTTTGAAAACTCCGGCCTGGCGGCGGTGCTCATCCCGGCCTATGAGGCGGCCTCTGGCGACGAGGTCCAGCTCATTGTTGCAGGCACCGGTCGCGCGCTGCGACTGGGCGCGGCGGGCGATGTCGACGCGGTGCTCACCCATGCGCCCGTGGCAGAGGCAAAGGCAGTGGCGGCGGGCGCATACCTCTATCGTCGCGAGGTGATGTACAATGATTTTGTCCTTGTCGGCCCCGAGGCGGACCCGGCTCGCGTCAGTGATGCCCAAAGTGCTGCTGCAAGCCTGACAAGGATTGCCGAAGCGACGGCGCTCTTTGCCAGCCGTGGCGATGAAAGCGGGACGCACAAAGCCGAGCTCGCGATTTGGGCGTCGACG
>JBCCYG010000301.1:0-2759 GCA_039190145.1 Pseudomonadota bacterium
ACTGCGACCAGACGCGCCTCTTGCCCAAGTCGCAGATGGGCCGATCTTTACCCCATGCCTGCGTTCCTCGCCTTAAATGTCGCGCTAGCCCTGGCTGCCCTCGCGCTCGGCGGTCACTGGGTAGAATGGCATTTCCGCGAGCTGGACGATGTTGCCTCGCGCACCTCGGCGTTTGAACTCGGCGCTCAAGTCCATGCCGCATCAGCAGTCGCGGCCTTGGCAGCGGCACTAGGGCGATGGCGTCTCAACGCACCGATAGTCACAGGCCTATTTGGCACGTTTGTCTTCTCCGGCGCGCTCTATGCATTTGCCACCCTCGGCTGGAAGGCAACGATGCCCGGCACCGTAATCGGGAGTGTCCTCCTGATCGCAAGCTGGCTCTGGATCGCCGCAAAGCTCTGGCGGGACAGACAAAAAGCGGGTTAGGTTCCGCCGCAATGGGCATCATGATGCAAATCACGCTGGGCGTCGGCGTTTGTGCGATATGCGCTGTGCTGCAAATGCTCTTTGTGGCCCGCGGGCTTCGATGGCTCGATGCCGCTCCCCTCAAAAGGCGTTCTCGTTTCACGACGAGCGCGATCCTCGCGGTGCTACTCGCGCATATCATACAAATAGCGATCTGGACGGCGATTTTCCTGCCCAATGGCGGTTTCGAGACATTCGAGGAAACGCTGTACTTTTCGATCGCCACCTATACGACGCTGGGCTACGGCGACGCGCTCATCGTCCCGGAGCTCCGCGTGCTCGGCTCCATGGCGGCGGTCGCTGGGCTGATCTCTTTCGGCATCTCGACGGCGTTTCTCTACGCCGTACTGTCAGAACTTGTGCGCCCGGCGCCCCACTAAGCTCAAGCCGCCCACTGCCACGGCCGCACATAGCTTCCAAGTACGGCCGTCACCGCCGCATCATCGGTCTCACCGGTTTTCTCTAAATGAGCCACAAGCCCGCGCTTTTTGTCTTCCACGACACAACCCACTTTAGCCGGGACACCTGCATCAGAAAGAGCTTTGTCGTAAATGCGCGTGATCGCGAGGCGGCGTAGATCGGGTTTAAAGACCTTGCCCACCGCCGTCTTCGGGAGCTCATCGAGCACTTCAAGGTATTTGGGGTGGGCCGCTCGCTCGTGCACGTGCTTCTCCGCAAAGGTGAGAAGCTCCTCGGTCGTGACATTGGCGCCTTCAACAAGCTCCACATAAGCGCACGGCAATTCTCCCGCATGGGCATCGGGTTGGCCGATAGCGCCAGCAAAGGCGACGGCGGGGTGACCTGCGAGCGCCTCTTCGATTTCTCCGGGATCGATGTTGTGGCCGCCTCGAATAATAAGGTCCTTCGCGCGCCCTGTAATCCAGATGTAGCCGTCCTCATCCACACGGCCCAAATCGCCCGTACGCAGATGCGTGCCCCAGTGGAAGAGGTCCTTGTTCTTATCTGTTTCGGTGTAGGTCTTCCCTGCAAAGACGCCTGGATTGGAGATACAGATTTCCCCGATCTCGTCGGTTCCGCAAACGCGCGGCCCCTCGCGCGTATCCTCTACGATTTTCACGTCTGTGTAGGGGAAGGAAATACCGATGGAGCCGATTTTCTTAAGACCCTGCAGAGGGTTGCAGGAGACAAGACAGGTCGCCTCGGTAAGCCCGTAGCCCTCGATGATCTCCACACCTGTCGCTGACTCAAACCGCTTAAAGAGCTCGACAGGGAGCGGAGCCGAACCGGAGAAAGCTGTTTTGAGGCTCGAGACATCCGCATCGACCTTGCGCTGCATGAGAGCGCTGATCGCGGTGGGCACGGTGATCATAAAGGTCACGTTCCAGCGCTCGATAAGCTTCCAGAAATTGTCGAACACGCCGTCCCCGCGGTAGCCCTGCGGCGTTGGAAAGATCACATGCGCGCCAGAGGCAAGCGTCGACATCAGGATCGGGTGACAGGCAAAAACGTGAAAAAGCGGTAGCGGGCATAGGATCACGTCATCCGCTGAAAAGAGCAGCTCATTGCCGAGCCACCCGTTGTAGATCATCCCCTCATAAGTGTGCTGCGCGACCTTTGGCATCCCGGTGGTGCCACCGGTGTGGAAATACGCGCCAACGCGATCTTCTTTCGGGTCCTCAAAGGTGAGCGATTTAGGCTGCGCAGCAACAGAGGCACTCCATGCATGGACCTTCGCCTTATGCGTGACCGGATTTTTCGGGCGGATGAGCCCCGCGATCCAGCTTTTCGGGGGGGAAAGGTAGCGCAGCAGATCGACCTCGATGACGTGCTCTACATTGGGGGCCATCGCCACAGCTTCGGCGGCCTTCTGCGGCACATCCGTCTTAGGGAAGGCCTTGAGCGTCACCAGCACCTTTGCGCCGGTTTCGCGTAGGATGGCCGCGATCTGCTCGGCTTCTAGGAGCGGATTAACCGGGTTCGCTATCCCCGCAATACCCCCACCAATCAGCGTGATCGCCGCCTCGTTACAAATCGGCAGCATGTAGGCAACGGTGTCGGTCGGGCCCACCCCGAGGGAACGGAATAGGTTTGCGGCTTGAACACTCAAGTCGCGAAATTGCTGCCAAGTCAGCGTCTCGGCTTTGTCCTTTGGGCCCGAGGTGATCTGGAACGTCACCCCAGGGCGCGATCCGTGGCGCTGCGCCACGCTGTCGACGAAATCATACATAGTGACCGGGCGCTCGCGCTCTGCCCAAGGCTTTTCAGCTTCGAGCGCGTCACGCTGCTCGATTGACGAAAAAGACATCAATTTCCCTCCCGAAAGGGCCGTCTGG
>JBCCYG010000302.1:0-2754 GCA_039190145.1 Pseudomonadota bacterium
CCTTGTCGAGCCGAATATGCGGCGGGCCGTCCCCGGGCTCGATCTCTTGGATTGGAGGCTTAAAGCGCATCACTTCCACCTTGCCAAAGGGCCAGTCTTCCGCCCCCTCCCGCGCGGGCGCGAGGATGCGTGACGGGTCAGTAGGCAGCTCGCCGGGATAAAACGCCGCGCGTTTCCCACTTTCGGTAACCCCGGCAACCGCGGCCAGACTGGCACCTGCGTGCTCGACCTTGGTCTCTGTCGTTGTCCGCAGCGCCGCAATCGCCATTGCCCCGGTTTCAGCCCCGGCAAAGCGCGCGCGGTCGCGCGCATCACGTGTCAGCGCTTCCATGATCGCGGTCAATCGCTTGTGCTGATCGTGGTGCAGATGGTCAGCCTTCGTCGCCGCAAAGAGGATCCGATCCACCCGTTTCCCAAGCAATAGCTGCGTTAGGAAGGCATTCCGACCCGGCCGAAAGGCCGCCAGGATGTCCGCCATGGTCTGCCGCAGCGCCTCAACTGCTTTCGGCCCTTCATGGATCGCCCCGAGCACGTCCACGAGTACGACCTGTCGATCGAGCTTTGCAAAGTGATCCCGAAAGAACGGCTTCACGACCTTTGATTTGTAGGCCTCAAAACGGCGTTCCATCTCACGCACGAGGCTTTTGCGGCCTCCAGACGTAACCATGGGCGCGAAGGTCAGCACGGGTGAACCTTCCAGCTCCCCTGGCAAAAGAAAGCGCCCTGGCGTGCAATCGGCATAGCCCGCCTCCCGCGCGGTGTGGAGATAAGCGGTGAATGCGTGCGTTAGCGCCTTAGCAGCAGGCTCCGAATAGCTTTCCTCAGCCTCCGCTAGGGCCATGCGATAGGGTTCAGCAAAAGCGCGCGTTTCCATGCGCTCCAGCACCTCCGCTGACCATTGAGCGTAAGTCTTCTCCAAAAGCCCAAGATCGAGCAGCCACTCCCCAGGGTAGTCAATGATGTCGAGGTGAACCGTCTTGGCGCCAGATAGGGCGCCAAAAAAACCCTGCGGCTGAATGCGAAGCGACAGGCGTAATTCGCTCACGGCACGGGTAGAATCCGGCCAGCGCGGCGCCGTCCCCATCATCGCGCCTAGATGGGTCTCATAGTCAAAGCGCGGGATCGTATCGTCGGGCTGGGGCTGGAGATACGCATGCTGTAGCGAGCCATTCGCCGCCGCCACGAGCTGTGGCATCCGACCCCGATCGAGGAGGTTGGCGACAAGCGAGGTTATAAACACGGTCTTGCCCGCGCGCGACAGCCCGGTAACGCCGAGGCGAATGACAGGATCGGTGAAAAGGCCAGTAACGCTCCCTGTGACGCCGCCTACCGCGCGCGCCACGCCGTCCGTGATTATGTCGACTACCAAGAGGCCCCCATCCGTTGCGCGCTCAATCTAGGCATGGGCGCGCGCGATGCCCAGAGGAGTGGGGAGAACGCTCGTGATTTTCCCACCCCGTTGCCATCCCCCCCGCGCGTCGATAACTCGCCCGCCATGCCCCGCTTCGCGCTCAAGGTGGAATACAACGGAGCCCCCTTCGCCGGGTGGCAGCGCCAGGCCGACCAGCCTTCGGTGCAGGGTGCTCTTGAAGCGGCCTTGGCAAAACTGGAGCGCGATGTGCCCTCTGTGGCAGCGGCAGGTCGAACCGATGCAGGCGTGCATGCTTGGGGCCAGGTGGCGCAGTGCGACATGGCCAAGGAATGGGATCCTTTTCGACTCTCAGAGGCCCTGAACTACCACCTGAAGCCTCTGCCAGTGGCCGTGACAGCTTGCGCTCCCGCGCCGGAGCCGGACTGGCACGCGCGCTTTTCGGCAGTGGAACGTGAGTATGTTTTTCGCCTCGTCTCCCGCCGGGCACCCGTGACGCTCGACGCGGGGCTAGTCTGGCATGTTGCCGGCCCGCTTAGCCTCGCGCCGATGCAGCACGCTGCGCGGCACCTCGAAGGACGCCATGACTTCACCACCTTCCGGTCCTCGATCTGCCAGGCCGCCTCGCCGGTGAAAACCGTGGATGAGGTATCTGTCAGCGAGCACACCTACCCAGGCGGCGTCGAATATCGTTTCAAAGTTCGCGCGCGCAGCTTCCTGCACAACCAAGTGCGCAGCTTCGTCGGCACGCTGGAACGAGTGGGAGCCGGTTCATGGAAACCGGACCGTGTTCGCGAAGCGCTTGAAGCAAAAGATCGCAGTCAGTGCGGACCGGTTTGCCCACCCTATGGCCTTGCCCTGGCGCGGGTGACTTACCCTTCTGATCCCTTCGCTTAATCGTTGTCGATGGCACCGGCGCCCGCACCTTCGCGGGAGGCTTCGCTCGCAGGCACATAAGTCAGCGCTGCCAGGGCCTGAAGAGTTTCGAGGGTGTCGATAGGTAGATGAAGACGAGCGATAGGAGGCGGGACAGAGCGGGCGGCAGTATGCGTCAGCCGCACCCCGTGTTTTGCAGCAAAGAAACCCCTGGCCGCGCTGTGATCCAGGTAAGGAGCGATAAGGTCTTCCTCATCGATGCAATCGAAGGTGACCGTCTTTATCCCCGCGCGCAGCGCATCGAGAGCCACCGGAAGCGCCGCAATCGCGGGGGCGCTCTTGAAGGTCAGGACACCGTCCGCCTCCTCAAACTTCGCCTTCTCAAAGGGCTTTGACAGCGCCCGCGCCGCAGCCGCAAAAGCAGCCTCATCTCCGAAATCTCCCACGGCACGCGCCATGTCTTCTGCGTAGCCAAGCGGAACCCGTGCGCCCCGCGCAGCCCTGAGCAA
>JBCCYG010000303.1:0-2751 GCA_039190145.1 Pseudomonadota bacterium
CACATCCACTGCCGAGCGCAGGATTTCCCGCACCTCCTCCTCCATCGACCGGCCATGCTCCGCCGCACGCATACGCAGCCGTCGCTTGAGCCCGTCATCGAGATTGCGAATGGTGATGCTTGCCATCGGTGATCTCCCAGCTGCAGCAGACCTGTACCGCCAAGATGATTGCAATGCAATCATACGTTCAGACCACCGGCCCCCCGGAGCCAGACGGTCCAGGCCACGAGGGCGACGCCAGGGCCGAAGGGGACTTTCCGGTGGCGGCGGGGCCGTGATGGAGTGGGTGCCCTCGAGCCAAGGGCACAAAAGTTTTGCCTCGCCCAGAGCTGAGCCTCTGAGACTGGACTGAGTGGTACCGCCTAGTCCCGTCTCAGGGGGCAAGCTCAATGGGAGCTGATGTCGTTTAGCGGTTTTGAGCCCGCGACAGGCGTGTGGGTGTCTGTCTCAACGGTGCCGCTATTTTTCGCGTCGCGCGATCGCCGAAGGCGTTGTGCGTGAAGCCTTCGGTTTCGTTCGGGTCATCGTAGACCAGCGTGATGTCGGTTCCGGCGGTCAGGAGATCGTCGATCTCGACGAGGTCGAACCGCCCAGTCCGGTCTCGGGGCAAGCTCAGGGCCGGGCTGTCTCGGGGTCGAGCGCATGTGCTACTTCAGACGCCGGGACGGGTCGCGGACTGGATCTCGATTTGGTAGCCCTCGGGATCGTTGAAGACGAACGCGCGTATTCCAATGTCTTCGTTCACGAAAAGGTCGGACAGGCCGTCCAGCCCCATGGCCTCGGCGTACTCATACCAATCATCCACGCTGGGGACGCGAATGCAGAGCTGGACTGGTTTGACCTCGGTCCATTTGTTCATGCCCTTTGTTTCATCGACGAGGCCGACGTGCGCTCCGGGGCAGATGCGGTAGATCTTGCACCAACCCTGATCGATCGCCATGGGCAGGCCGAGCACACCTCCGTAGAACCGCATCGCTTTGGGCAGGTCGCGGTAGTAGAAAAAAGTGATGGCGAGCGCATTGGCGGCAGTGGGGCGGTTCACGTGAGATCCATCCATCTGTTGACCCCTGTCCGGCCGAGGGGTGCAGTCCTGTTTTGACCACCACCATCGACCATCAGGCTGATGGAGTTCAATGGCCCGTTCCCGAACCCCCGGCCCAGAACGAAGCCTGGCTCTCTTGCACGAGGCCGGCTGGCTGAGCCCGTCCGCCGGTTCGATTGCCCGGGGCGCCCGCGGGGGCGATTGGGGTGACGCCAACCTTTAGGACCCACGGGGGTCCGTGCGGCGATGATGGCGTTTGGGTCGGCGCGCCAGGTGAAAGGCTTGGCTTCGGTTTCATTGGGCACTGCGATGAAGCAGTTACTGGCGGCCTGCAGATCGACAACCGAGCGAAAGACGCCGTGCTTAAACCGGCACTTCGTGAGCTTGGCGAAGAGGCCCTCCACCGCGTACAGCCAGGAGCCCGATGTCGCCGTGAAGTGGAACGTCTATCGGGGATGGCGTGCGAGCCATCTGCGCACCCCCGGGATTTTGTGGGAGGAAACGTTGTTCCAAACCACAAACGCCCTTGCAGGCGGGCTGAAAGACGCGCCGCGGGATCGCCAACCAGCGTGTCTATCCGCTGGATCCTCAGCCCGCTCGCTGCCTCGACGGCTACCCCATGACCTCCGACACCCCTTGGAGTGGTCGTTGTTAGGACAGATTCCCTTACTTCTGCCTGTGAGCGTAACTCGAGGGAGATGTATCCTGATCCTGGGTCAAGTATGCTTTTTGACGGCGTGTCGAGGGCCATGGCGGCAGCGCCACAACCCACAGCAGCAGTGAACCTCGTTCTCCACCTTCGTTTCCGTTCCCGAACCCGCGCTTGCCAACGCCGGTTCAAAAGTGCCTCATTTGGGCGGGTGAAACGGAACCCACCTGAGCGACGAGCAGGCTGGGACGCGCGGAGCCTTCAGGTAGCTCAAGCGTGGCCAGCCTGAGGTGAGGGTTCAGGCGGCGATGGTCTCCCGTTCCTTTGCGGGACCGACGATGCCAGCTTTGCCTTCGTGGTTGAGGCGGTGGCTTTCGCCCTGGATTTGGATGACCTGCGCGTGGTGCAGCAGACGATCCAAAATGGCGGCTGTGAGAACGCGGTCACAGGCGAAGGCCCGATCCCACGCGCCGAAGCTGAGGTTCGAGGTCATGATCGTCGAGCCTTTCTCGTGGCGTGCCACGACGATCTGGAAGAACAGGCGGGCCTGCTCTCGATTGAGCGGCAGGTAGCCGATCTCGTCGATGAACGAGAAGCGCACACGGCTGAGGGTGCGCAGGAGGTCGGACAGGCGCCCTTGTCTCTGCGCGGCGTCCACCTTGAGGATCAGATCGGTGGCTGCGGTGAACTGTGTTTTGATCCCGGCGCTCGCTGCCTTGTGGCCCATGGCGACGGCGAGGTGGGTGGGTCTTGCTCACACAGGACGGGCCAAGGAAGCCAGCGTTTTCCTTGCGGGACAAGAAGGCGAGGGACGCGAGTTGATCGATCTGCAGCTTGGGCTGGGCGCTGGCGAACTTGAAATCGTAATCTTCCGGGGTCTTCACGGCGGGAAACCCTGCCATGCGCATCGATGTGGCATGGGAGCGGGCGCGCCGGAAGTCCCGCTCGGCCGCCAGGGCATTCGCCAGAAAATCCGTGAATGTGAAAGATACCTTAACCGCGACCCCTATTCCTTTCGAGGGTGGGCGATCAATCCATTTCTTCCATCATCTTTCCGCGG
>JBCCYG010000304.1:0-2726 GCA_039190145.1 Pseudomonadota bacterium
CGCTGATTTCACGCTATTCGGGCGGCGGCTCCCATGTGGATGCCTATGCAGTAACTACGGCCGAGCCCGTGGAGCTATCCGACTATGTCAGCGCCTTCTTTCAGACGCCGGTTTTTCGGCTTGAGCGTCGGCTCCTCTCCTTTGGCGGGCACGCCTCCGATGCCGGGCAGGTCCTTGCGCTGGCGGAGGGCACAGGAGAGGCGATGGCGGCCTGGCGGGTGGAGGACCGGTCGGACCGGGAGCTTTTGCTAACTGTGCCGGGTACCCCGATCCGGACATGGCTCGCGGTCGATGAGGCGCAGGTATGGTTTGGCTCAGCGGTGCTCGCCGATGAGACGGGAAAGATCGCCTTTGCGGCGCGGGCGTTGATGCCGTTTCACGCCTTTTACTCGAGGCTCCTTCTTTCCCTGGCGGCGCGGGCTCTCCCGAGGTGACGTGGCGTCCGCCGCGCCGTTGATTGTCAGCCCTTCCCCGACTTTCTAACCTGCGCGCCGGGAGGCTCTTTTATGGATCAAGATGTCATCGTCGTCGGTGGCGGGCTCGCCGGGCTTGTTGCAGCATGGCACGCGGCGGAGCGGGGGCGTCGGGTGCTGCTCCTCGACCAAGAAGGGCCGCAATCGCTCGGCGGGCAGGCATGGTGGTCCTTAGGCGGGCTCTTCATGGTGGACACGCCCGAGCAACGCCGGCTGGGTATTCGCGACAGCCGGGAGCTGGCTGCGCAGGACTGGATGGGGGCCGCCGGGTTTGACCGGCCCGAAGACGCGCACCCGAAAGCTTGCGCTGAGGCATTCCTCGATTTCGCAGCGGGGGAAATGCGCAGCTATCTCCACGGTCTCGGGATGCGTTGGTTCCCGGTGGTGGGTTGGGCCGAGCGCGGGGGAGAGATGGCCCATGGTCATGGCAATTCCGTGCCGCGCTTTCACGTCACCTGGGGGACGGGAACCGGGGTCGTCGCGCCCTATGCGGAGCGGGTTAAGGAGCATCCGTATATCAAGTTCGGGTTCCGGCACCGGGTGAGCGGGCTCATCGTGGAAGAGGGTGTGGTGAAGGGCGTTGAGGGCGATGTGCTGGCCGATGACAGCGCAGAGCGCGGCGCCTCGACGAACCGTGACATCGTAGGCGGCTTCTCAGAACGCGCTGAGGCGGTCGTCATCACCTCGGGCGGGATCGGGGGAAATCATGACCTCGTCCGGCAGCACTGGCCGGTGGAGCGGCTGGGCCAGCCCCCGATCAAGATGGTCTCTGGCGTGCCGGACTACGTCGACGGCCAGATGCAGGAGGTCGCGCGCGGTGCAGGTGCCGAGGTGATCAACGGGGACCGGATGTGGCACTATTGCGAGGGGCTCACCAATTGGGATCCGATCTGGCCCAACCACGGGATCCGCATCCTGCCCGGACCATCATCGATGTGGTTTGATGCCCATGGCGAACGCATGGAGGCCCCTTACATGCCCGGCTTTGACTCGCTGGGGACGCTGGGGCGCATCCTCAGCACCGGGCACGAGCATTCCTGGTTCGTGCTGACGCAGAAGATCATCGAGAAGGAGTTTGCGCTGAGCGGGTCGGAGCAGAACCCGGATCTGACCTCAGGCAAGTGGTCGGCGGTGCTAAAAGAGCGGCTCGGAAAGGGCGCCACAGCGGCGGTTGAGGCCTTTAAGGAGCATGGCGAGGATTTCGTCGTGGCCGATGATCTCGAAAAGCTCGTCGAAGGGATGAACCGCATTACCCCGCAAGTGCCGGTCTCATTGGAACGGCTGCGGGAACAGATCGAGGCGCGGGATGCGCAGCTAGCAAACAAGGTCGCGAAAGACGCGCAGATCACGGCGATCCGGGGCACGCGGAAGTACTTGGGGGACAAGCTCGTCCGCGTGGCAAAGCCGCACCGGATTTTGGACCCGGCCAATGGCCCGCTTATCGCGGTCCGGCTCAATATCCTGACGCGAAAGTCGCTTGGCGGGCTGCATACGGACCTATCCGGCCAAGTGCTGCGCGCGGGCGGGAAGCCCTTTACGGGGCTCTACGCAGCGGGCGAGGTGGCGGGCTTCGGTGGCGGCGGATACCATGGCTACAACGCGCTCGAGGGCACGTTCCTGGGCGGGTGCATCTTCTCAGGGAAATGCGTGGGCGAGGTGGTCTAGCGGATCTCGGCTCCATTTGCCTGCCTCGCACGGCCGCTTAACTCTTGGTCGCATTTGCTAAATCTCTGCAAAAGAGGACTTTTCTCTCCCCCTTCCCTGCCAACGGCAAATGTAAGCGCGTTTATTGAGACCCTGCTCGGGGAACGAACGTTAGTCATTCACACCGAGACGTGGTTGCCAGTGGCGAACTCGTAGGATCGAGCGACGATCCGCTTTACTGCCGTCAACTCGTCGTCGTCCCGGGGCGAGAAAATCATCACCAGACCAGGGGGCCATTGTCCCTGGGTCACGAGATAGTGGTCTTCACCCCAACCCGCTCTTTTCACTTCAGCCACATCCTCGACAGGCAACACGAGGTGCATGCTGCCGTTGTCGGGCTTTGGGTGGATATGGGCAAATTCGCGCCCGATCATAAAGGCGGCTGGATTGCCCGGCACACCGTCGCGGAGGATCAGGGCTCGCGATCCGGGGACAGATATTCCGCTGTTTTCCTCGTTGATGTTCGGGAGCGAAAAACACCAAGCGTGCAGCGCTTCCACGATGTCATCGGGCCCATGCTGGGTCAGCTGTGAATGGGGAAGTTGACCG
>JBCCYG010000305.1:0-2724 GCA_039190145.1 Pseudomonadota bacterium
AGCTTGAGCTCGACGATAACCGGCGGCTCTTGCCCCCGCATCGCCACCACGTCCGCGGCACCCACCTCACCTTTCACCTGGTAACCTTGGCGCTCCAAATAAGCTTTGATCGGTGGGTAGAGATCTGCTTCGCGCATGAAGGTCCTGTGTTGGGGCCACGCCAGAAAAACCAGCGTGGCCCCGCCTCGTCAACGGCCGTTAGCGCGCATCAGCGGCCCCCAATGCGCCCCGGAAAGCGTGGGGGACGCCCGCCGCGCACCTTGTCACCGCGATAGCCCTTTCCATTCGGGAGGTCGCGCGGATCAAATCGCGGGCGTTCGGTTTTACGTTCTAGAGTTTTGGACAAGCGCCTATCGACGCCGCCTTTAGCGGGTGGTTTGAAAGCGTTGGGCATGTAAAGCCTCGTTTGACAATGAAATACATAGGGCCCGCAGGCCCCGATTAGTCAGGTATCAATACTTGTCCATTGTCAGCGCACTCCTCTATCGAGGGTGCCGCATCGCGCGGCGAAACGGGTGGGCGGATTAAGCCAGATAGTCCATCGTTCATGCGCTCCTTTGCAGTGATCTGTGACTAGCGAAGAACGGCTTTCGCGTCAAATGACACGCCCCGTGACATCCCCAAAGCCCCCTCCTATAAGGCCCGCGAATTCGCAAAGCGCCCGCAAGGACTCTCCCATGATCAAAGTATTTGGCCACAAAGCCCCTGACACCGACTCCACCTGTTCCGCGATCGTCTGGAGCTGGTACCTCAATGAGGTGAAAGGCGAAGCAGCAGCGCCAAAGCTCCTGGGCGAACCCAACACGGAGGCGGCCTTCGTGCTCGCGCATTGGGGCCTGGAGAAGCCAGAAATCATCAGCGGCGTGGCGGCGGACGAGCCCATCGTCATCGTTGACACCAACAACCCCGCCGAGCTGCCCGACGGCGTGAATGACGCCGATATTCGCGCCATCATCGACCACCATAAACTCGTGGGCGGCATCGAAACGAAGGGTCCCATCGACATCACCATCCGCCCCCTCGCTTGCGCTGCGACGGTCATGATCGACCTCATGGGCGATGACGCAGCTAAAATGCCTAAGGAGGTCAAGGCAGCGGCCCTCTCCTGCATCCTCTCCGACACGCTCGAATTCCGGTCTCCCACGACGACCGACCATGACCGCGCCCTTGCAGAGCAGCTCGCCGGCGATCTCGGTATCGATATGGGCGACTACGCGTCTCAGATGTTCGAAGCCAAGTCCGATGTCAGCGCGTTCTCCGACGCGGAACTGCTCCGCATGGACTCCAAGGAATACGAGGTCAGTGGCACAAAGTTCCGCGTTTCCGTGCTCGAGACTACGGCCCCAAAGATCGTCCTCGACCGCAAGGCGTCACTCATGGACACCATGACCACCGTCGCCGCTGAGGACGGCGTGGATCAGGTGCTCCTTTTCGTCGTGGATATCCTGAATGAAGAAGCCACGATGCTCATTCCCAACGAGCTGACGAAGAATGTGGCTGAAAAGAGCTTCAGCGCGGACGTGTCTGGCGACAGCGTAGTTCTTCCCGGCATCATGAGCCGCAAGAAGCAGATCATCCCCAACCTGGCGGTCTGATGCGCCTGATCTCCAGCCTGAGCGATGTCGCTCAAAACTACGACGCGCTCTTCGTTGACCTCTGGGGCTGCGTCCACAATGGCGTCACCCCCTTTGCCAGCGCCGTCTCCGCTCTCCAGGCCTACCGCGCCTCGGGCGGGATCGTGATCCTCGTCACCAACGCGCCCCGTCACCGCGCTTCTGTCCAAGGGCAGCTCGCCAAAATCGGGGTGGCTGAGGACAGCTGGGACGACATCGCCACTTCCGGCGACAGCGCCCGAGCGGCCATGTTCACAGGCGCGGTCGGCGAAAAGGTGTACTTTATCGGAGAACAGCACGACCACTCCTTCTTCGACCCGCTCGCGCTCATCGAAAACCCTGATGAGATCACGCGCGTCCCATTGAGCGAGGCCGATGGCATCGTGTGTTGCGGCCCGTTCGACCCAAAGGCCGACCCCGATGAAAGCCGCCCCGACCTCCTCTATGCCAAGCAAAAGGGGCTAAAGCTCCTCTGCGCGAACCCGGACATCGTCGTCGACCGTGGTGAGAGCCGCGAGTGGTGCGCCGGAAAGCTTGCGGAGATGTATACCGAGATGGGGGGCACCAGCCTCTATTTCGGCAAACCGCACCCGCCGATCTACGACCTTGCGCGCCGCCGCCTTGCCGCACTGGGGCGGGACATCGCCGACAGCCGCATCCTCGCCATTGGCGACGGCATCAACACCGACATCGAGGGCGCGCTCGGCGAAGATATCGACAGTCTCTTCATCACCGGGGGCCTCGCGGCCGCAGAGACGGCCACAAGGACCGACCCCGACGCAGCAAAACTAGACGCATTCATCGCGGCAAAGGGCATCTCACCCACCTTCGCCATCGGGCACCTGCGATAATTCTGCGTTTGCAAAGTAATAATCTTTCTTCTATACGCCGCTGAAAGGAAGATCATTACGCAGCGAGATTCGTTATGCTCGACAACCTACCGCGCGGAACCATCGTTCTCGAAGACCTGGAAATCGGGATGAAGCGGCACGTGTCGAAGTTCATCACTGATCACGACATCGAGCTTTTCGCCGAGGTCTCTACCGACCACAATCCGGTCCATCTCGATGATGAATACGCCCATGACACGATCTTTGAGGGCCGCATCGCC
>JBCCYG010000306.1:0-2707 GCA_039190145.1 Pseudomonadota bacterium
GCCGTAGGAAATGTCGGGCCCGTAGACCACACCGCGGTTCGATGGGATCGTCCAGGGCGTCGTCGTCCAGATGACGACATAGGCATTGGCGATCTCAGCAGCCGAAAGGTCACCCTCGCTCATCGCGTGCAGGTCGGGCGTGTTCGAAGCCGCGTCGGCTTTGGGGCCCACTTTGAACTTCACCCAGATCGTGAAGCTGTCCTTGTCGTGGTACTCCACCTCAGCTTCGGCCAGCGCGGTCTGCTCCATGGGTGACCACATCACCGGCTTTGAACCCTGATAGAGCGTCCCGTTCATCAGGAATTTCATGAACTCTTCGGCGATCACGCGCTCGGCGTGAAAGTTCATCGTCAGATAGGGCTCGGACCAGTTGCCGGTTACACCTAGCCGCTTGAACTCATCGCGCTGGATATCGACCCAGCCTTCTGCGAACTTCCGGCATTCGGCGCGGAATTCGTTGATGGGCACCACGTCCTTGTTCTTGCCCTTCTTGCGATACTGCTCCTCGATCTTCCACTCAATTGGGAGCCCGTGGCAGTCCCAGCCCGGGATATAGCCGCTGTCATATCCCATCATCTGGTGCGAGCGGACGATTATATCCTTGATCGTCTTGTTGAGCGCGTGCCCGATATGGAGGTGCCCGTTGGCATAGGGTGGGCCGTCATGGAGCGTGAATTTCGCGCGCCCGGGACGCTTGCGAAGCGTGTTGTAGACTTGCAAATCCTCCCAGCGCTTGAGCCAATCCGGCTCCCGCTTGGGTAGCCCCGCGCGCATCGGGAATTCTGTTTCAGGCAGGTTTAGAGTGTCTTTGTAGTCCGACATCTTCGGCTCTTTTCAGGTCTCAAATGGGGGAAGGAGAGCGGCGGCCACAGCGCGCCTGAACCCGGACGCTCACTCAGAGCGCCGGGACAGTAATTCGTTGTATCGCTATCCGTGCCATGGCGGCGGTATAGGCCCGGCGCCGGGGGCACACAAGGCGGCTTACGGGTTCAGGTATTCCCAGACCCGTGAAATGACTACCGAGCCCTCGCCCACCGCGCTCGCCACCCGTTTGACCGACCCTGCACGCACATCTCCGACGGCAAAAATGCCCGGGTGAGAGGTGGAGTAGGCCGAAGACGCGCCGACATCGGCGCCAGTTTTTACAAAGCCCTTGTCGTCGAGGTCGACGAGGCCGCTGAGCCAGCCGGTATTGGGCGCGGCACCCACCATGATGAAAAGCCCGCAAGTATCGATCTTCCGCTCTTTACCGGCAGCCTTATCGATCACCGTGATCGCTTTCAGGTGGCCGTCGCCATGAAGCGCCTTGAGCTCGGTTTCGTAGTGGATCGTGATGCGCGGGTCGGCCTCCAATCGAGAGGAGAGGTAGTCAGACATCGATGCCGCAAGTGACTTACCTCGGACCAGGACATGCACATGCTTCGACGACCGCGAGAGATACATCGCCGCCTGCCCTGCCGAGTTGCCGCCGCCAATGACGACCGCGTCTGAGTCCCGGCAATACCGCGCCTCGACTTCGGTAGCGGCGTAGTAGATGCCTGCCCTTTCCAGAGCCTCGAGACCCTCGATAGGCAAGCGCCGGTACTGCACCCCGGTGGCCACAACAAGCGCGCGGGCACAGACGATGGTGCCGTCCGCCAGGGTCACGTCAAAGATGTGACCCTGCTTCTCCAACGCCACGGCCCGTCGCGGAACGGCGAAACGGGTACCAAACTTCATGGCCTGCACTTCCCCGCGCCAAACCAGATCAGCTCCAGAGATACCCGTTGGGAAGCCCATATAGTTTTCGATCCGCGATGACGTACCCGCCTGCCCGCCGATGGTGGAATCCTCAAGAACAAGTGCGCTCATCCCTTCAGAACCCGCATAGACGCCCGCAGCCGTCCCAGCGGGTCCCGCGCCCACGATCAACACATCGCATTCCTCGTGATCCCTTAGCGTGAGGTCCATGCCGAAGAGACGCGCAATCTTTTGAGGGCTCGGGTCCTCAATGGCTTGCTTTTTGCCATAGATCACCGCGGGCTCTGTCGGGGTAAGCGAGCACTGCCCGGAGATTTCGAGCGCTTCGCCGGAGCCGATCTCGATGGAGCGGTAGGGTATCTTGTTCCGCCCTGCGAAGGCCGCGATCTGACGGATGTCTCGGTCAACATCCGCACCGATGAGTACGAGCGCGGCGTCCTGGCTTTCGATGAGCCTACGGCGACGTGCAGCCATGACCGTGATCAGCAGGTCTGAAAGCTCGGGGATGGCGCTCATAAGCTCGAGCATCTTCACCCGAGGCACGTGTAGGATGCGAGAGGGTTGAACGACCCTCGCACCCATCATGGCGCGCCCGCCGTTTAGGAAGGACACTTCCGCAAAGAACTGCGTCGGACCGAGCGTCGCCCCGCCGTAGCGCTGTCCGGTGATGGGATGGACGGCTTCGACCTCCCCCTCCTCGACGTAAAAGAAGGTTTCAATGTCCTCACCGAGCTTAACGAGGAGGTCGCCCGGGGCATGCTCCTTGGTCTCTCCAGCCTCGCGCATGAGCGCAACATGCGCGTCCTCTATGGGCCGTCGCTGGTACGTGGCGAGATCAATGGCCAGGGTTTCCATGCTCTATCCTTCTCGGTCGAAAAGCCCGGTTAGGGCACGGCGCACAAGCGCTGTCACGCTCGGCCGCGTCTCGGCAACGAAGGGGAGCGGGCGGCACACTTCCATAGCTGCA
>JBCCYG010000307.1:0-2700 GCA_039190145.1 Pseudomonadota bacterium
GATCGCGTTGATCGCCTCGGCCTGTGGACCGAGCTCCTCCCACAGACCCAACGCGCGCAGCATCCGCGTTGTGGCGAGCGCCATGGCATAGCTGCGCCCGTCAAAGCCGCGCTTTCGCCGGGTGGCCTTTGGCAGCGCGTCGACCATGGTCACCTGAAAACCCGCCTGCGCCAGGGCAAGGCCAAGGGTAGAGCCCACAAGCCCGCCGCCGGTAATGAGGATGTCACGTTCCATGGCGCTCTGATATGGCGGCAGGGCGGCGGAAGTAAATGCGACGGAGGGCGTTGATGGACTGGGTGAGGCAAACGGCAGCGGCTCAGGGGCGTGCGATTGGCACCGGGGCTCTGGATCCCGTGGACCTCACGGAGGCCTACCTCGATGCGGCGCGTGCGCATCCGTTTGCGGGCCGCATCTATGCGCGGATGACCGAAGAGCGCGCGCGGGCAGAGGCCGTCGCGGCCCATGATCGCGCGAAGCAGGGGTTTCGCCTAGGGCCGCTCGATGGGGTCCCGATCTCCTGGAAGGATCTTTTTGATAGCGCGGGCGTGGCAACGGAGGCGGGTTCTGCGCTTCTCGAAGGGCGTGTTCCGGCGCGCGACGCGGAGGTGCTCCGTACGGCGACGGCGGGCGGGCTCATCTGCCTGGGGAAAACGCACATGTCGGAGCTGGCTTTCTCGGGGCTCGGGCTCAACCCGGTCACGGCGACACCGCCGAACGTTAATGACCCGGCGCTGATCTCCGGGGGCTCGTCCTCGGGGGCGGCGGCCTCGGTGGCATTCGGGCTGGCTTCCGCTGGAATAGGCTCTGACACCGGGGGATCGGTGCGTATCCCATCGGCTTGGAATAACCTGGTGGGGCTCAAGACAACGGCGGGGCGGGTGTCGCTTCAGGGCGTTGTGCCGCTTTGTTTGAAATTTGACACTGTGGGGCCGCTGGCGCGCAGTGTGGAGGATGCGGCTCTCTTTCTGGCGGCGCTTGAGGGACAGTCTGCGGTGGATTTGGAGGGAGCCACCCTTGCTGGGGCGCGATTTCTCATTTGTGAGACCGTGGCCATGGAGGCCGTCGAAGAAGCGCCCTTGGCTGCTTTTGAGGCGGGCGTCGAGAGATTGACGGCGGCCGGGGCGTTGGTTGAGCGGCGGGAGATACCGGCAGTGGCCGAGGCGATGGCGCTCACCGGTTTGCTTTACCCCACAGAGGCTTACGGCCTTTGGAAGGACGTGATCGAGGCCGCGCCGGATAAGATGTATGCGGAGATTTTAGAGCGGTTCCGCGGCGGGGCGGATGTTTCCGCGCCGGACTACGTCGCGGCCTGGGCGAAGCTTGAGACACTGCGCCGGGAATACTACGCCGCGACGGCGGGATTTGATGCCGTGATCATGCCGGCCTCTCCTATCCTGCCTCCGGAGATTGCGCGGCTGGAAAGCGAGCATTCCTACTATGTCGAGCGGAACTTGCTGGCCCTCAGAAACACGCGGATCGGGAACCTCATGGGGTCCGCGTCGCTCAGTCTGCCGACGGGCGTCCCGTCCTGCGGCTTCATGCTGGTGACGCCGCCGATGAGCGAGGAGCGGTTGCTGCGCCTTGGCGCGGCGGTGGAAAGAGCGCTCGTTTAGGGTGCGAATAATCTGGACGCGGGACTCCGCGGTGAGCTAAGCTACACGAAACGGGGCAAAAGACCCCAACTGAGGCAGTTTTGTTCATGACACCCGAGCGGTTTAAAACCCTCCCGGAAGCTACGTGGCCGCGTTTGCGCGCGCTTCTTGATGCTCATGCGCCGGGCAGTGACCCCGTGAACATGACGATCGGAGAGCCGAAGCACCCGTTCCCGGATTGGCTGCCAGAGATGCTGAACTCCCATGCCAGAGAGTATGGGAAATACCCAGATAACAACGGTTTACCGGAGCTGCGGGAGGCCATTTCCGCCTGGATCGCGCGGCGCTACGGGGTCCCGACGGACCCGGATACGCAGGTGATGGCGCTGAACGGCACGCGCGAGGGGCTCTTTAACGCTGCACTTGCGCTTTCGCCGGATGGGGAGCGGCCTGCGGTGCTTTTGCCGAACCCATTTTACCCCGTCTATGGCGTGGCGGCGCTTTCCGTAGGGGCCGAGCCGTTCTTTGTCCCCGCGACAGAAGAAACGGGGCATCTACCGGACTACAAATCGATGCCGGAGGAGGTGCTTAACCGCACCACGGTGGCCTATATTTGCTCTCCTGCTAATCCGCAGGGGGCGGTGGCGTCGGACGCGTATTGGAGAGAGCTTCTCGCGCTCGCGGAGCGGTACGATTTCCGCATCTTTGCTGATGAATGCTATTCCGAGATTTACCGGCAGTCTCCGCCACCGGGCGGCATCGAGATGGCGGCGAAATATGGCGCTGATCCGGAACGGGTCACGATTTTCCACTCGCTTTCAAAGCGGTCGAATTTGCCGGGTCTCCGGTCTGGATTTGTGGCGGCTGGTCCCAAAAGCATGAACGAAATCAAGCGGCTGCGGGCATTGACCGGGGCCCCGCTCCCAAACCCGGTGCAGCGCGTTTCTGCGGCAGTCTGGGCCGACGAGGCCCATGTCGTGGCTAACCGGCAACAATATTCGGACAAATTTGAGCGCGCTGACCACATTTTTGCCGAGATTGAGACCTATCGATCTCCGGAGGCTGGCTTTTTCCTTTGGCTCAAGGTGGGCGACGGCGAACGATTTGC
>JBCCYG010000308.1:0-2700 GCA_039190145.1 Pseudomonadota bacterium
ACATGGTCGCCGACAAGGACGTGCGCCTTTACGGTGAGGTCCTCGCGTGAGCTGGCGCGTTCATGCGGTAAAATACGCTGACCGGAATGCAAGGACGCGGGCCGACAGCTTCCTTTTTGATGACAACCACGACCAGCCCCATGCGATGGATTACTTCCTGTGGGTTCTGGAAAAGGATGACAGGCTCATCCTGGTCGATACGGGGTACGACACCGAAGAAGCCAACCGTCGTTCCCGCCCGATCGCAATTGACCCGCGCGAGGCGTTGAAGCCACTAGGGATATCCGCCGAAGCGGTAAATGAGGTCATCGTCACGCATCTGCACTATGACCATGCAGGCGGGCTCCATCTCTTTCCCAATGCAAAACTGCACCTGCAAGCGGCGGAGATGGCCTATGCAACAGGGCCTTGCATGTGCCACGGCACTCTCCGCGGTCCGTTCACAGCAGACCATATCTGTGAAGCGGTCAAGCGGCTCTATTCGGGGCGCGTGATCTTCCATGATGGCGATGGCGAGGTGGCGGAAGGCGTCACAGTGCATCGGATCGGTGGCCACTCACGTGGCCTTCAAGCCGTGCGCGTTCTGACCGATGAAGGATGGCTTTGCCTCGCTTCTGATGCGGCGCATTACTACGAAAACGTTTTTGCCAAAAAGCCTTTCCCCATCGTCGTTGACCTCCAAGACATGCTCGACGGTTTCGACCGCCTGCATGAACTCGCATCGCGCCCCGCGCTCATTATTCCCGGGCACGACCCGCTTGTTCGAGAGTATTTCCCCGAGACAAGCCCCGGCATCTTCCGCCTCGATAAAGGGTCGGTTGAAGAGCCGTCCTAGCAGTCAGATAAGTCAGGCATGGAAAGCTACAGCCGATATGCGATTTACTTCACGGCTGCGCCGGGATCGCCGTTGGCAGACCGCGGCGCGGCCTGGTTGGGATGGGACATCGAGCGCGGCAGTGAGGTAGCTCATCCGGAATTGCCCGAGATCGACATTGCAGCGCTTACCAAAACCCCGCGCAAGTACGGTTTCCATGGGACTTTGAAACCTCCATTCCGGCTGGGTGAAGATCAGTCCTTCAATGCGCTTGAGGACGCCTGTGCAGCGTTCGCGTCTCGACACAGTGTGCCGGTGATCAACGAGCTGCGGGTCGCGCAACTTGGTGCGTTCCTCGCCCTGGTGCCGGACGCTCAAAGTGCGGCGCTGGAAACTCTCGCCGCTGCCTGCGTGCGGGAGTTTGACACGTTCAGAGCCCCCCCGACGGCAAAGGAGCTGGAAAAGCGACGCGGAGGCGGTCTGAGTGTGCGGCAGGAAGAGATGCTCGCCCAATGGGGCTATCCCTATGTCATGTCTGAGTTTCGTTTCCACATGACGCTCAGCGGGCGTCTACAGGAACCAGAAACCACTGCTGCGGAAGCAGTTGCTCAGCGGTTCTTTCAAGACACGCTGACCTCGCCGTTTGCGTTCGACGCCATTACACTGTGCGGTGAGAGGGCAGACGGGCGCTTTGATGCGGTCCAACGCGTCTCTCTTTTAGGTTAAGCGCAAGGCGTCGTCAGCTCTATCGTCGTTCCGCGCGCCGCTTCTGCGTCTTCGCGATCATGGGTAACCATCAGAACTGGCAAACTTGCCGACCTCGCACGCTCAAAAACGAGCTCGCGCATCCGCCCGCGTAAGTCCGCATCCAACCGCGAAAAAGGCTCGTCAAGGAGCAGCGCTTCCGGTTCTGCAAGCAGCATGCGCATGAGCGCGACGCGTGCCCGTTGCCCACCTGAGAGGGTGTCCGGATCCCGATCAGCAAACCCCTCAAGTCCGATCTCTGCCAGAGCAGCGGCCACCCGCCCGCGTCGATCTTTAATCCCACGTGGCAGTCCAAAGCCCACATTTTGCCCAACCGAGAGATGCGGAAAAAGGAGATGATCCTGAAAGAGAATGCCAACCTTTCGCTTTTGAGGCGGCAACCCCGCAAGTGCGCGCCCGTTGAGAACGATCTCACCGGTGCACCTAAATGCCGGTGGCAGCGTGCCAATGATGGCGGAAAGGATCGTAGATTTACCGACACCGGACGGCCCCATGAGGCTCAGCACCTGCCCGGGCGCGATCTGCGCATCGACGGAAACGAGCGGCCGCCCATCGCGATGGCTGAGCTCCACGTTCTTGAGCCGCAGCCCGTCAGCCATTCCGCATCCCCGCCCGCTTTCGGAAAACGAAGCGCGGCACAAAGAGGGCGAGCGCAAATGGAAGCCATGCCGTTACCGCAAGCGACAGCGTCCAGACACCGATTGCGCGCCTGTCACCGCCGGAAGACAAGGCAAGAGCCTCAGTGGTTAGCGTCGTCAGCCGCCCCCCGCCGGCAAGAAGCGTTGGCAGATACTGGCCCACCGAGACCGCCATACCGACAGCAAGCGCTGTCAGGATTGGTGCCGTTAGCATCGGCAGGCGGATACGCCAGAGCACGCCTTCGGGGCCAGTACCCATGGCAGCACCAAGCGTAGCATAGCGGGTGTCCCAAGCCCGGAACGGCCCGGCGAGCGCGAGAAACATATACGGCAAAACAAAAACGATGTGGGTTAAGAGAACCGGCCAAAAGCCTTGGGCAGCACCCATGTAGAGGAGGAGGATTTGCAAACCGGGAAGGAAAGCGACCTGAGGCAGGATAAGCGGTAGGTAGAGCAGGAAAAGCCCTGTGCGCCCCATGGATC
>JBCCYG010000309.1:0-2693 GCA_039190145.1 Pseudomonadota bacterium
CATCTCCATTGTTGGTCGCGCCAAGGATCTGATCATTTCCGGCGGCTACAACATCTATCCGAAAGAGATAGAGGACGTGCTCAACGACCTCGACGGTGTCGGCGAAAGCGCCGTCTTCGGCGTGCCGCACTCTGATTTTGGCGAAAGCGTCATAGCCGCCATCGTCGCCGACGGCGCGGTGGATGAGGATGCGATCAGGGCGGAGGTCGAGGCGCGGCTTGCCCGTTTCAAGCACCCCCGCGCGTATCAGGTCATGGAGGCGTTGCCCCGGAACACGATGGGCAAGGTCCAAAAGAACGTGCTTAGAGAGACTTACGACGCCTAGGGCAGGGGCTCATCGATATGTGGCGGCATTGTGAGGCCGTCGCGCTCGAGCTCCTCCCGATCCCAATACGCGATGTAGATGCCCTCGGGCTCGCGGCCGTCGGTCATCTTTTCCACGATCTCCGGCGCGCGCGTGATCCGGTTGTGATGGCCGCGTGCCCACGCGAAGTGCAGCGCGCTGAGACGCTCGATTTCCGCCGCGTATTTGGGGTCATCGCCTAGATCGTGGAGCTCCTCCGGGTCGTTCTCCAGGTCGAAGAGGAGCGGCCTCATCGTCTCCACGTGGATGTATTTCCACCGCCCGTCGAAGACCATGACAAGGCGGGCATCCTCCTGCGACACGCCGACGGGCCGCCGCGCATCTCGCGTAGCGTAGTCGTATTCAGAGATGCAGTGGTCCCGCCACACGGTGTCGGTGTCATGGAGCAACGGCCCCAAAGAGCGCCCTTCGTAGATGTGCGGTTTGGTGGGGCCACCAAAGAAGTCCTGAAACGTCGGCGCGAGGTCGATCCCCTCTATGAGTTCATCGGTGTGTGTGCCGCGGGTCCCATCTGCAGCGCTGCGAGGGTCATAGACAATGAGCGGGATACGGGCAGAGCAATCATAAAAGAGATCTTTCTCGCCCAGCCAATGGTCACCCATATTGTCGCCGTGGTCCGAGCAGAAGACGACCATCGTGTCAGCCATGCGCCCGCTCTCTTGGAGATAGTCGAACAGCCGCCCCAGATTGTCATCGAGCTCTTTGATGAGCCCCATATAGGCCGGTGCCACCGTGTCGCGGACGAGGTCGCGGGCAAAGCTCTTGCAGATGCGCGTGTTTTCCCAGGCCTGCATAAGCGGGTGTCTGTGCTCACCACCGCGGCGGTTGACCGGTGGCACGTCGTCTGCGGAATACATCGCGTGGTAGGGTGCCGGCGCAATGTAGGGCCAATGCGGTTTGATGTAACTCAGGTGGCAAAGCCAGGGCGCATCGCCCTGCGCCTCGATAAACTCGATCCCGCGTGTCGTGAGCCAGGCCGTTTCCGAATGCTCCTTGGGTACGCGGGCGGGCAGGGGGGCCGCATCGAGCAGCCAGCCGGATCGCTTTTCCCCGTTTTGCCCTAGACCGGTATTGGCCCACTCCTCCCACGGTGTGTCGCCGCCCATGCCATGGCTGCGCAGATAGGCCTCATAGTCCTCCGCGTGGCGGTTTTTGTAGGTCGCCGCGTTCGTGCCATCATCGCGGACAAAGACGTCAAAACCACCCTCCCGGGCGCGTTTCCCCGCGAGGCTTTCGGGATCGATGCCCAGGCGCGCCATCCCTTCGATATCGGGCGTCATGTGGGTCTTTCCGACCAAGGTGCTTGAGACACCGATTTCTCGCAGATGGTCGCCCATCGTGGGCTCACCGACGCGCAGGGGGAAGCCGTTCCACGTCGCGCCATGACTGCGGACGTAGCGGCCGGTGTAAAAGCTCATCCGGCTCGGGCCGCAGATCGGCGACTGGACATAGGCTTTGTTGAACCGCACGCCCTGTGCGGCGAGGCGGTCGATATTGGGCGTCTCGATGTGAGTTGCGCCATAGCAGCTGATGTAATCCCAGCGTAGCTGATCAGCCATGATCCACAGAACGTTCACGGGGCCCTCCTCTTCGCTACTTGGGAGCGGCGAAGTTACCCTCAGCCTTGAGGATCTCGATATTAACCGCTTCCCGCGCCATGGCGCGCTGAACGGCGGGCCGCTCATCCGACAATTCGCGGTGGCGACGGATATTGGGGAAAGCCTCTTGCGGGTATCCAACGCCGCAGATGCGGCTCCAGGCCCAGTAGAGATAGCCATCGACGATGGACCACTCCCCGCCGTACCACCAGGGGCCGTCCTCGAGGCGCTCGTTGATCATGGTCATGATCGTGTCCATCGCCTCTATGCCGACCGGTCGCACGATCCTAAAGGACAGCTCCTGATCGGCGATGAATTTCACGGGCATGGCGACGCGCGTCACCGTCGGATGAACCGTTGCCGAGAAGAATGACAAATCCGCCGTCTGCCGATGGGCCTCGAGCGCGCTTGTCGGCACAGGCATGAGCCTTGCGTCCGGGTAGGATGCATTCAGCCAGCTCAGGATCGCCACATTCTCCGTTAGCGGCGCGCCATCAATGAGCAAAGTCGGCACCTTGCCCTTCGGATTGAGTTTGAGGAATTCCGGTGACTTCTGCTGGCCTGCCGCCGTCCGAATGAGCTCGGTCTCGAACGGGACGCCGATCTCTTCGAGCGCAATCGTCGGAACGCGTGCGCAGGTATTGGGCGCAACAAAGAGCGTTAACTCCGGCACGGTGTGTCCTCCCGATTTGCGATGGCGCGTACAGCTTCCCTGCTTTCGCAGTTGTCAG
>JBCCYG010000310.1:0-2686 GCA_039190145.1 Pseudomonadota bacterium
GAAGGAAGAGCATGGTATCACGCCCGGTCTGGCCGTCGTGCTCGTGGGCGAGGACCCGGCCAGTCAGGTCTATGTTCGCTCAAAGGGGAAGCAGACGGTGGAAGCCGGGATGGCCTCTTTTGAGCACCGGCTCGATGCGGGTACCGATGAAGCGACGCTCTTGGCGCTTGTTGAGCAGCTCAACGCGGACCCAGCTGTGCACGCGATACACGTGCAATTGCCGTTGCCGGGGCATCTGAACGAGGACCTTGTGATCGGAGCCATCGATCCGGCGAAGGATGTGGACGGTTTCCATATCTCCAATGTCGGTCTGTTGGGGACGGGGCAGAAGAGCATGGTTCCCTGCACGCCGCTGGGCTGCCTGATGATGCTGCGGGATCACCACGGGAGCCTTTCGGGGCTCGATGCGGTGGTGATCGGGCGCTCGAACATCGTGGGTAAGCCCATGGCGCAGCTTCTCTTGGGAGATAGTTGCACCGTGACCATCGCGCATTCGCGGACCAAGGACCTGCCCGAGGTGGTGCGCCGGGCGGATATCGTGGTGGCGGCTGTCGGGCGTGCGGAGATGGTGCCAGGGGACTGGATCAAGCCCGGAGCCACGGTGATCGATGTGGGGATCAACCGGATCGATGCGGGCGAGGGGAAGACCCGGCTGGTAGGCGATTGTGATTACGCAAGTTGCGCCGCGGTTGCAGGGGCGATCACGCCTGTCCCCGGTGGCGTGGGGCCCATGACCATTGCCTGCCTTTTGGCGAATACCGTGACGGCCTGCTGCCGGGCGAACGGGTTGACCGAGCCGGACGGTCTCACGGCCTGAGCAGAAAAGCCGCGTCGACGCGGCTTCAAGCGTTTTCGAAAACGCTTTTGCGCGCTAGCTCAGGCTTATGGAATTACCGGCAAAGATCGAGGCGTGGTTTGCGGCGAAGGGCTGGGCGCCGCATCCGCATCAGCGCGCAATGCTCGAGCGGGCCGAAGCAGCGTCGACGCTGCTTATTGCGCCCACGGGTGGGGGGAAGACCCTCGCTGGTTTCTTGCCGACCCTCGCTGATCTGGCAAGCGCGCCGCACCAGGGGCTTCACACGCTCTATGTCTCGCCGCTCAAAGCGCTTGCCGCCGACATCAAGCGCAACCTGCAAACGCCGGTGGCGGAAATCGGTCTCGATATCCGCATTGAGGATCGGACGGGGGATACGTCGGCCACGCAGAAAAAGCGGCAGCGGGTGGACCCGCCGCATATTCTGCTCACAACCCCTGAATCCCTGGCGCTCTTGACGTCTTATGAGGATGCGCCGCGCATGCTCTCTGGCGTGAAGCGGGTGGTTGTTGACGAAATCCATGCGCTTTCAGAGTCAAAACGGGGCGACCAGCTCATGCTTGCGCTCGCGTCGTTGGAAAAGATCGCGCCTGGCATTCGTCGCGTGGGACTGTCGGCGACGGTGGAGGACCCTGAGGCCATTGCGCGGTTTCTGGCGAAACACCCGGAGCCTTGCGAGATCCTTAAGGCTGATCCCGGGCCGCCGCCTGATATTGCCATGCTTCAAACTGAAGAACTGCCGCCCTGGGCAGGTGGCGGGGGTAAATACGCGATCCCGGCGATCCTCGAGGAGGTGAAGAAGCACAAGATCACGCTCATCTTTCACAATACCCGTGCGCAGGCGGAGCTGTTCTTTCACCATCTGTGGCTCGCCAATGAGGAAGGGCTTCCCATCGGCATTCACCACGGCTCTCTTGCGAAGGAGCAGAGGCTCCGGGTGGAGGCGGCGATGGTGGAAGGCTCGCTCCGGGCCATCGTCTGCACTGGGTCGCTCGATCTTGGGATCGACTGGGGAGATGTGGACCTCGTGATCCAGGTCGGAGCGCCGAAGAATGTGAAGCGGCTCGTACAGCGGATCGGGCGGGCCAATCACCGCTATAACGCGCCCTCAAAGGCGCTGCTTGTCCCTGCCAACCGGTTCGAGGTGGTAGAGTGCATCGCGGCGCTGCGGGCAGTGGAGGCCCATGATCTCGACGGCGATGGCCGCGGTGCTGGGCCGCGAGACGTCCTTTGTCAGCACATCTTGATTGCGGCATGCGCGGGGCCGTTCGACGAGGTGGCGCTTTATGATCAGATGCGCACAGCGGGCGCCTTTGCTGGGCTTGCCTGGGAGGAATTCGAGGCCTGTTTGGATTTTTGCGCGACCGGGGGCTACGCGCTTCGCGCCTATGACCGTTGGCAGCGGCTGAGGCAGCGGGAAGATGGGCTTTGGGAGCTGCGCGACCCGCGCGCGGCGCAGCGGATCAGGATGAATATCGGGACGATCCAGGACACTGACACGCTCAAGGTCAGGCTCAAAAACCGCGGTGGAGGCAAGCCCTTAGGCGAGGTGGAGGAAGGGTTTGCGGCGACGCTGACGCCGGGCGACACTTTTCTCATTGGGGGTCAGATCGTGCGTTATGAGAGCCTGAAGGAAATGACAGTGGAGGTGACGCGGCGGGCGGGCGACAAGCCCAAGATCGCGACCTTTCTCGGCACGAAGTTCGCCACGTCGACGCAGCTCTCGCGGCGCATCTTAACGATGTTTCAGCAGGATGACTGGCCTGAGCTGCCGGGCCATACGCGGGACTGGCTTAAGCTCCAGCGCGAGGTGTCGAAGCTGCCGGAGGCGGACCGGCTGCTCGTAGAGAGCTTTCCCCATGACGGGCGGGC
>JBCCYG010000311.1:0-2685 GCA_039190145.1 Pseudomonadota bacterium
CGTAACGGCATAACAAGGCATCGATTCATGGTTACCGAAACCTTAGCTCAGCCCGACCTGTCCTTCGCGCCGGTCTCCAATCCAGCGCCAAAGCGGCTCTCCCCCGCTCAGGTCGGGCTGTATAATGCGCAGGGTTTCGTGCAGCCCTTCGACGTCTTCTCTGCCACCGAGATCGCCGAGATCCGCGCCTATATCGACGGGCTGATGCGCGATGCGGGCGAGGCGGGCGCCTATGGCATAAACTGTTACCAAGCGCGCCTAGCGGGCCTTTGGGATATCGCCACGGATGCGCGCATCCTTGATCATGTCGAGGATCTCATCGGTCCCAACATCCTGTGCTGGGCCACCGCGATCCTGTCGAAAAAGCCCCATGACCCCAAGGCGGTCCCCTGGCACCAAGATGCCAGCTTTTGGAAGCTATCGCCCGCGCGTACGGTCACTGTATGGCTCGCCATCGATGACGCTGATGCCGCAAATTCGGCCATGCGCTTTATCCCCGGGACCCATGACAAAGGCGCCTTCCGCGTCCGAGCTACCCAGGGCGGCAAGGCCGTCTTTCACCAGGAAACCGCCGGCGCCGATGAGCTAGGCGCGCCCTTCACCAACGAACTCAAAGCAGGCCAGATTTCGCTTCACGCCGACATGCTCGTCCACGGTTCGCTTGCCAATGAAAGCGACCGCCGCCGCTGCGGCTTCACGCTCCGCTACTGCCCGCCCGAGGTCGAGATCACAGATGAAAGCTGGGCCCAGGGTGTCGAGGCGATCCTCTGCCGCGGCGCGCCAGGCAGCTGGAAAACCCACCCGCGCCCGGACAATGACGACATCATGCAAACCTCCTCTCCCCACGTGGTAGGCAACAACTAGATGCAAATCACCTGGTACGGACACGCAGCTTTCGGGCTTGCTCCAGATCACGGCCCCCGGGTCATCACCGACCCCTACACGCCCGAGGGCGTCGGATACGCCCCGATCACAGAAGAGGCAGACCTCGTCATCATCTCTTCTGACGATGACGACGCCCACTGCCGGGCGGACCTGATCGGCGGCGCACCAGAGGTCATAAACGCCCTTAAGGTGGCCCAGAATGGCGGTAGCCATGCGGCCCAGGGCGTTGAGGTCACCGCCATCGAGGCCGCAGAGTGGGACGAGCATCCGACCCACGAGATCCCAGGTCAAAACGGCATGTATCGCTTTGAACTCGACGGCATCAAATACGCCCATATGGGCGATGTGGGCAACCCGCTCACCCTCGAGCAGCAGGAGTTCTTTGCCGATACCGATGTGCTTTTCGCACTTGCTGGCGGATATCTGACGATCCTTTTGTCGGACCTCATGGAGATGATCGAGCGCGTCAAACCGCGCCTTGTGATCCCCATGCATTTCCGCACGCTCACCTACAAGCCGCGTAACACGATGTGGATAGAAAGCTTCTTGAGCCACTTCGACGACGACGCGGTGGACTTCGCCTGTTCACCTAGGGTCAACTTGGACCATTCGGATCTGCCCGACAGCACACGTGTCCTCGTCATGGACTACCTGCGATGAGGCAATGATCACACTTCAGGGGCGGTAAACGCCCGATACTTTTGGGAGGAAGTAAATGAAAAAACTGCTTGTAACCGCTTCGGCCTTGGCCCTCGCCGGCACCCTGGCCAGCGCGCAAAGCGTGGCTCGTGAAAACACGGTCATCTTTGACCTCGACCGCACGATCCAAGACCCGTCAAACTTCAACTGGTTTACGCCCGGCACCAAGCGGATGCACGGCGCGCACCAAACGATGTGGGAACCGCTCTTTATCCTCAACTACGGCACCGGCGAGCTTGACCCGTGGCTGGCGACAGGAGCAGAGGCCAACGCCGACTCCACAGAGTTCACCGTGACCCTCCGCGAGGGTGTGGAATGGTCCGACGGCGAGGCGTTTAACGCCGATGACGTGGTGTTCACCGTCAACATGGCTCTCACCAATGAGGAGATTTCCTCACGCGAGGCCTCTACGATCCGCGCCCAAGTCGCGTCCGTCGAAAAGATGGACGACCTGACTGTTAAATTCACGCTCAACTCAGCCAATCCGCGCTTCCTCGTCGAAAACTTCGGTGTGCGCATCTTCGGCTCTTTCCTGATCATGCCAGAGCATATTTGGGGCGATGAGGATCCAGCGACCTTTGCCTTCTCCGAGCCTGTCGGCACGGGCCCCTACACGTTCACGAGCGCGGCCTCGAACCGGGCGATCTGGGACCGCAACGACGATTGGTGGGGCGCCAAGACCGGCTTCATGGACCTGCCCGCGCCTGAGCGCGTGATCTTCCTTGAATCGGGCGGCGAAGAAAGCCGCGCACAGCTGATTGCCTCCAACCAGCTCGATGCGGCTCAGAACGTGACCATCGGCACCTTTGAGGCCGTGCAGGCCCAGAACCCCGCGGTCATCGCCTGGCATGACGGCTTCCCCTATGCCGCGTCCGACCCCTGCGCACGTCAGCTAGAGATCAACACCACCGTCGCCCCCTGGGACAGCGCCAACATGCGCAAGGCCGTGGCCACGATCATCGACCGCAGCCAGATCGTGAACGTGGCCTATGAGGGCACGACGGAAGCTTCCCGCACGATGTTCGCGCAATACGGCTCCATGGCGCCCTTCATCGACGCCGTGGTCGAGGCTGGCTATGGGCTCCCCGCCCGGGGTGACGC
>JBCCYG010000312.1:0-2681 GCA_039190145.1 Pseudomonadota bacterium
GATGTCGCCATCCATCGAATAGACGCTCTCAAAGGCCACGAGTTTCGGGCGATCCCCTACGGCCGCGAGCTTTCGGTCAAGATCGGCGGCGTCGTTGTGCTTCCAGATCACCTTGTCGGCCTTGGAGTGTCGGATGCCCTCAATCATCGATGCGTGGTTCTCGCTGTCCGAGAAAATCACGATATCCTTGATCCGGCTGCCCAGCGTCGACAGCGTCGCCCAGTTCGAGATGTAGCCAGAGGTGAAAAGCAGCCCCGCTTCCTTGCCGTGGAGGTCCGCCACCTCCCGCTCGAGAAGCAGGTGATCATGGTTCGTGCCCGAGATGTTGCGCGTTCCGCCCGCGCCTGTCCCGCAACGCTCAATCGCCTCCTGCATGGCGGCGATGACCTTCTTATTCTGGCCCATGCCCAGATAGTCGTTCGAGCACCACACGGTGACATCTCGGATGCCGTCGGGCCCATGGTTCGCCGCCTTCGGGAACTTATCGCAACAGCGCTCAAGCTCCGCAAAGTAGCGGTAGTTCCCCTCCGCTTTCAGTTCTTCTAGCTGTGCCTCGAAGATGTGATCAAAGGTCATGGCTTATACCTGTTCTTGAGGGCCCCGATTGAGGGGCGTTGGGCGCGGTTCTTGCCGGGGCGGCATGAGCCAACGCCATAGTTTCGTGTCTGCCAGCGGAAGCAGCATCATCCAGTGCTCGATGAGCGCGAGGCCCGTGAGCGCTGAAAGAAGGCCAAACGTCACCGCTTCCTCCGGGCCGGTAGCAGCAGCCAGCCGAGAGACCCACAGCGCCGTGGCCATGGAAAGAACGATGATCGAAATTGGAAAGAGCCAGGACGGATCGCCCTGGCGAAAGTAGGACGGGATATGCGCGAGCGTGCGCGGCACCGCCTCGTAATTGATCCCGGGCACCCCGAGAAAGAGATTGAGCTTCGCAAGGATCCGCGCCGCGTAAAGGACGCCAAAGGTCCAGGGTGCCATGGCATTTACCGCGCCGCTGGAGACCCAGAGCACATAGACAAAACCGGCCAGAAGCAGGAGCTCGTGCCAGGCCACGGCCCACCACGCCGCCCAAAACCGCGGAAGCCCCTGGGCGCCTGCGGGGAGTGGTGCACGGTTGGGCCCGGTGATCACGCCCGACATGAATGTCAGCTCAATCCAGCCCCAAAGCGCGAGCGCCGCAAAGAACCCGCCATAGAGCCCCCAGATCGTGGCATCACCCGCCGCCACCGCCACGCCCACGAGCCCGAAGAGCAGAAACGGCAAACCCGCAAAGACGAGCCCCACAGGCGCGCCATGGCCCGCCAAATCCGCGCGCCGCACCGCCAATAGGATGACACCCGTGCCAATCCACCAGGCAAACAAGGCCACGAAAAGAGAGATCACCGCGTGCGCCACGTGCCCCCCTTCTTTGTTTCGGAAATACTCCGGAGGGGTAAGGGAGGCAGCGCCTCCCAAACGCGAGCGCATCGAGCGCCATATGGCAAAGCCAAACCCATCAGTAGCAGGGCTCGAGCCGGGTGGAGACCGGCCGCTCATGCCGGATCGTCGGGATCGTATAGAGCGCCGCAAAGGCATAGGCCGCCTTGGCAGAGCCCGCCATTCGGCTCAGGAACCCGCCAACACCGCCCCGCTTCTTAGCCGCAGCCACCTGGCGGGAGGCCGCCTCCATGCGCCGCAGGTTTGGCTTCCAGCGGGGGTGATCGATGTCGAGCGTGAACGGGAAGATCTGCTTTGAAAGCTCCGATGTCTTCTCAAACACCGCCTGCCCGTACCATTCCTCATCAACGCCCAAAGCGGCGTGAAACGCCGGGCGCTGGTGATCCCGCACCCACATGGTCGAATAGACCGCCGTCAGGAAGAACTTGATCCACCACTCATTGTGGCCAGAGGTCAGCTTCGGGTCCGTTTTCATCAAAAGCGCAAACGCTTCCCCGTGGGAAAACTCATCGTTGCACCACTCCTCGAACCACTTGAAGATCGGGTGGAACCGATGCTCCGGATGCGCCTGCAAGTGGCGGAAAATCGTGATGTACCGAGCGTAACCGATCTTCTCGGAAAGGTAGGTCGCGTAGTAGATGAATTTCGGCCGGAAATAGGTGTACTTCTTCTGCTGCGTCAGAAAGCCAAGGTTCACCTTGAGCCCTGCCTCGCGCAACGCATCATTGATGAAACCCGCATGGCGCGCCTCGTCGCGGGCCATGAGCTGAAAGAGCTGCGTGATGTCTTTGTTGGACCCGCGCCGCTTCATCTCTTTGTAGAGCACACAGCCCGAGAACTCCGCCGTGCATGAAGAGATCAGGAAGTCGATGAACTCGGCCTTGAGCTTGGGCTCCATGCCCTCCCAATCGATCTTGTCCCAGTCTTCGTTCTTCTTGAAATGCCCCTTATTGGGATCCGAGACCATCTGCGCGATGAGCTTGTCCCACTCCTCGCGCACGGATTCGACGTTGATCGCATCGAGCTCATTGAAATCGGTGGTGTAAAAGCGCGGCGTCAGCAGCGTGTCCTGCATCGCGATGCCGGTGGCTTCCTCGTCGCTCTGCGCGGCACCGCGGCGGGCGATCTCGCTCATCTCTTCGTCATCGAGAGCCGCCTCATTCGTGCCGTGCAGCGCCGCTGGCGAGTGGTTCCCGTTCAGGTGTTTTGGGCTCTGCACGTTCATGACATCACCTCCTCGCTGA
>JBCCYG010000313.1:0-2667 GCA_039190145.1 Pseudomonadota bacterium
CTACACGGATGCGGACTTCAAGCTTACCGCTCAGCGCTTTGACGGCACGGGGCAGGACATCCGGGTGACCTTTGGCGGCGCGGCCTTTACGGCACGCCTGTCTCTTATTGGCGGGTTTCAGGCGGAGAATGTCCTCATCGCTGCTGCCCTGGTCGTGGCCGCTGGCGGCTCTGTCCGCGATGCGTTTAACGCCATGCCCCACCTGACCACCGTGCGCGGTCGTATGGAGCATGCTGCGACGCGGGCCAATGGCGCCGCGGTCTTCGTGGATTATGCCCATACTCCTGACGCGGTGGCGACGGCGCTTAAAGCTATTCGACCTCATGTCTCGGGGCGCCTGCTTGTGGTGCTCGGGGCCGGTGGTGATCGCGATGCTAGCAAGCGCCCCCTCATGGGGCGGGCGGCAGCAGAGAACGCTGATGTGGTCTTTGTGACCGACGACAACCCGCGCAGCGAAGACCCGGCCCTGATCCGCTCGTCGGTCATGGAAGGCTGCCCTGAAGCCACTGAGGTGGCGGATCGCGCAGAGGCGATCCTCAGGGCGGTCGATGCGCTTGGGCCTGGGGACACGCTTCTCATTGCCGGGAAAGGCCATGAGACAGGACAAATCGTGGGCGACGCGGTGTTGCCGTTTGATGATGTGGAGCAGGCCTCTATCGCCGTGGCCGCATTGGAAGGGGGCCTGGCATGACGCTGTGGACCTCGGAAGCCGCCGCCGCCGCCACGGGCGGCAAAACCGGCAGCTGGGAAGCCAACGGCGTGAGTATCGACACGCGCACGCTCCAGCCGGGTGATCTTTTTGTGGCGCTTAAGGCCGCTCGCGACGGCCATGACTTCGTTGCCCAGGCTCTAGAGAACGGCGCTGCCGCCGCGCTTGTCTCGCGCATTCCAGACGGCGTTGATCCTGAGCGTTGCCTTCTGGTGGACGACGTACTTATGGCGTTGGAAGACCTTGGAAAGGCCGCCCGGGCGCGGACGAGCGCCCGCGTGGCTGCCATCACGGGCTCAGTTGGAAAAACTTCTACTAAGGAAATGCTGCGCGATGTTCTTACCCCGCAAGGGCGAACCCACGCGGCCGAAGCGAGCTACAACAATCACTGGGGGGTGCCGCTGACGCTGGCCCGGATGCCGGAAGATACAGAATACGCTGTGATTGAGATTGGGATGAACCACCCGGGCGAGATTGCACCGCTCGCGAAGATGGCCAAACCGCATGTCATCATGATCACGGCAATCGCCGCTGCGCATCTCGAAGCCTTCGATAACCTTGCAGGGATTGCTGAAGAGAAGATTTCCATCACCGCAGGCTTGGTGGCTGGAGGGGTGGCGGTCTTAAATGGGGATACGGAGCACGCTGACCTCCTCATAACCCGCGCCGAGGAAGCCGGTGCTGAGGTGATCCGTTTTGGCGTAGGGGCGGACAAGCCGCTTAAAAGCCTGACGATACAAGGTGATAAAACCATCGTTGAAACTGAGATCGACGGCGATCCGGCGCTGATCAAGCTCAACTCGCCCGGGCGGCATCACGGAATGAATGCGCTCGGCGTGCTCGCCACGGCAAAGGCGCTCGGGGCCGATCCCTGCCGCGCGGCGATTGATTTGGGGCTATGGCATCCACCTGCCGGACGCGGCACGCGAGAAACCCTCGACCTCGACCTGGTGGACCCCGACCTCTCAATTGAACTCATCGATGATGCGTTCAACGCCAATCCGTCCTCTATGGCGGCGGCGTTCGAAGTGTTGGCAGCGTCGAACCCTACAGACGACATTGGCCGCGTCATGCGGGGGCGGCGAGTGGCTATACTCGGCGACATGCTCGAGCTTGGTCCGACGGAGGCTGAACAGCACGCCGCACTCGCCACAAACCTGCATCTCGAAACAGCACTTGTGCACTGCGTTGGCCCCCGGATGCAGCATCTTCATGATGCGCTCGAGCCAGGGCAACGCGGGCACTGGTTCGAAAGCGCAGAGATCGCCGCGGCGCAAGCGCACAAGCTCATCGATGCGGGCGACGTCGTCCTCGTCAAAGGCTCAAAGGGCAGCCGTGTCAGCCTCGTCGTTGACGCAATCCGTAAACTCGGGCATCCGCGCGAGGCCGCCAACTAGAACAAGAGCAGGCAAAGGACGCACCACATGTTGTACTGGCTCACCGCGCTTTCGGATGGCGGGGACTTTTTCAATCTCTTCCGCTACATCACGTTTCGCGCGGGCGGCGCGTTCATGACGGCGCTCATCTTTGCGTTCATCTTTGGTCGGCCGCTGATCAATCTGCTGCGAAAGCGCCACGGTAAGGGGCAGCCGATCCGCGATGACGGTCCGGAAAGTCACTTTTCCAAGGCTGGGACGCCCACTATGGGCGGCGCATTGATCCTCGGGGCGCTCATTGTTTCCACGCTTTTTTGGGCGCGCCTCGATAATGGCTTCGTTTGGCTCGTTCTTTTTGTGACGGTTGCCTTCGGGGCCATCGGTTTCGCGGACGATTATGCGAAGGTCTCAAAGCAAAACACTGCGGGCGTCCCGGGAAGAGTACGGCTCGGTCTCGGTTTCATCATTGCAACTGTGGCCGCGTACTTTGCGTTTCAGCTTCACCCGGCCGACCTGCAGAATCAGCTCGCGGTGCCAGTTTTTAAGGATACGCTTATCAACCTCGGGGTCCTGTTCATTCCC
>JBCCYG010000314.1:0-2658 GCA_039190145.1 Pseudomonadota bacterium
GTCGGTTACCTGACTGACTTGCTGCTTAAAGGTCTCGAAAGCGCCCGCTTCGGCGGTGAGCCAGATTTCAGAACTGTAATTCATGGCGGCCTCCTGTTTGAAGGAACGGTAACACCAGCCGGATGAGTCGCAAAGAATTTCCCTTCTACTCACCGCCATTTTAGGAATATTTATTCCATCGCCACGGGAGGACAGAATGCGCGTTGCAGTTTTAGGAGCCGGCAGGATCGGGCAGGTTCACGCCCCAAACATCAATGCCCATGAGGGAAGTGAGATCGCAGCGGTCGTCGACCCCTACGCCCCTGCCGCCACTGCGCTTGCCCAAAAGTACGGCGCAGCAGTGATGGAAGAGGATGCCGCACTCGCCGACCCGAGCATCGACGCGGTGCTCATTGCGTCATCCACCAACCGGCACGCAGACCAGGCGGAGAAAGCCGCCAAATCGGGTAAGGCGATCTTTTGCGAGAAGCCCGTGGACCTGTCGATGGCTCGTGTCGAGGCGGTCGCGGAGGTTCTCAGGTCCCATCCCGTCCCGTTTATGCTGGGCTTCAACCGTCGCTTTGATCCGAACTTCGCAGCTATGAAGGCGCAGATCGAGGGCGGTGCCATTGGTCAGGTGGAAATGGTCACGATCCTGAGCCGCGATCCTTCCGCCCCGCCGATTGACTATATCAAGGTTTCCGGCGGCCTCTATCGGGACATGATGATCCACGATTTCGACATGGCACGCTGGCTCGTGGGTGAGGATTTTCCGGAGCTTTCGGCCTATGGCGCGGTCCATGTCGATCAGGAGATCGGCGTCGCCGGGGACATCGACACCGCCATGGTCACGATGAAAAGCGCCTCTGGCATTCTGGTGAACATCTCAAATTCGCGCCGCGCGACCTATGGGTACGACCAGCGGATCGAGGTGCATGGCTCAAAGGGGATGGTGAGCGCGGATAACGTGCGTGAAAGCACGATGGTCCTCGCGACCGAAGAGGGCGTGCGTTTGGAAAAGCCCAAGCACTTTTTCCTCGAGCGCTACGCAGCCGCTTATGCGCGGGAATGGGACACGTTCGTTAAGCTCATTGATGGCGAGGCTGTGGACGCCCCGGGCATCGCGGAAGGGATCGCCTCTCTGGCACTTGCAGATCGTGCTGTTGCTGATGCAGGCGGCTAGTCTTTGCGCCGACGCCCATATTCCATGGCGAGCGCTTGCACTGTGACAACAGACCCCACCGTCGAGCGGAACCCGGCATCCGCCTGTTGATCCGTGAGCAAAAGCTGCGCCGCCCCTCGCGCAATGGGCGACAGGTTGCTGTCGGTGATCGCGATGATCTTAGCGCCCACTTGCCGTGCCCGGGCAACTACGGCGCGAGTCTCTGGCCGGTAACTCGGGAAAGAGATCGCGACCAGCACGTCGTCACTTTGCAGCGTCATCATCTCGCTGTCGCCCATGTCACCCATCCCGGTGATCTGGCGCACCGGCGCCTCGAAGCCCGACAGAAGGTAAGCAAAGTAAGACGCGGTGCCAAACGCCCGGCGGAGTCCGACAACATGTATGATCCTTGCCGTGGTGAGAATGTCAGCCGCGCTCGCGATGGCGGCGTCATCCGGCAGAGCGGCCAGGCTTGCCTCCGCAAGGCCCGCCGCCCGTGCGAGCTCCGTCCCCTCTCCTGACGCCACATTGAGCCGCGCGTAGTAGGAACTGGGCAGAAGATCGCCCAGTTGGTCCTTGAGGATGCGCTGGATCTCGGAGAAGCCGGAATAACCAACGGCTTTTGAAAACCGAATGACGCCCGAGGGCTGCACTTCGATTTCTTCGGCGAGGTCCGCCACGGTCATCAGCGCGACGCGCTGGGGGTTATCCAGAACAAATTGCGCGATGCGCTGGAGTTGCGGCGGCAGGCGGTGGTGCTGCGCAAGGATTTGCGCGCGCAGGGCTTCAAAACCCGTGACTTTGGTGGCGTCACCCATGCCCTTCGGTAATCTCTAGGCCCGCCTGAGCGCACACCGCTTGAATGTGCTCGAACCCCATTTTCGAGTATTCGTAAGGCGGCGCTTTTGCGGGATCCTGTTCAGCTTCAACGACGATCCAGCCGTCATAATCCATGGCTTTGAGCTGGTCCGTGACAGCCTGGAAGTCGATGAAGCCATCACTAGGCACCGTGAAAGCACCCGCGACGACGGCATCGAGGAAAGAGCGATCATTGGCGCGCACATCCGAAACGACATCGGTGCGGATATCTTTGAAATGCACGTGATGGATGCGGTGCGCCCACCGCTGCATCGTCGCCATGACATCACCGCCACCAAAGAGAAGGTGGCCCGTGTCGAATGTGAGGCGCAGCGCATCGCCTGAACCTTCCATCAGGGCGTCAACGTCTGCCTCGCTCTCAACGATTGTGCCCATATGGTGATGGTATGCCATGGGCATGCCGAGATCTGCGCTCCATTTGGCGACCTCGGTAAGCTTTGCGCCATAGGCTTTCAGGTCATCGGCGGACAGGGTCGGGCGCGCGTTGACCGGCACCGCCGCCTGCCCCTGAACGGTATTAGAGCATTCGGCATAGACGATGCAGGGCGCGCCCAAGGCGACGAATTGTTCAACCTGCTGCCGGATGGCCGCTTTTTCGGTTTCGATATCGTTGATCAGCAGGTTTCCCGAGCACCAAC
>JBCCYG010000315.1:0-2655 GCA_039190145.1 Pseudomonadota bacterium
GCTGACAAAGTCGGCCTCCCTCGCGCTCGCACCTCACAACATCCGCGTCAATGCGGTGGGGCCGGGCTCCATAGACACCAACATGCTCGCGGGCGTGAATGCGGACCCGGCGGCGATGGCGCGGATGATGTCGCGCACCCCACTCGGTCGCGTCGGATCCCCAAAAGAGATCGGCGACGTGGTGGCGTTTCTCGCCTCATCCAAGGCCAGCTACATCACCGGAGAGACGATTTATGTCGATGGCGGGCGGCTTGGCTTGAATTATACGGTCTGAGGATGGGGCAGCGATGATCCCTCGGAAGATCCTTAAGCGCTCGCTTATGGTCTGCCTCGTGGTGGGCACCGCGCTCAACCTGATCAATCAGCCAGAAGCGATTTTTGGGCCCGCGCCGATCATCTGGTGGAAGGTGCTGCTGACCTACGCTGTGCCCTTCATGGTGGCGACCTATGGCGCGATGACAGCGATAAAGGATTGACCTTCCCCGCCGCTCCGGCATAGCTCGGGGCGCTGAGCGGGCATGGTGAAATGGTATCACACGAGCCTTCCAAGCTCTTGGTGCGGGTTCGATTCCCGCTGCCCGCTCCAGCCCCCTCTCTGCAGAACCGGCAAATTTAACGCATGGTCGCTGTTGCCCCCTTGGGCTACGACAATATCTGACGCGCAAGCAGGGAGGGAGGCGCCCGATGGCGCAGCAGGACGATGCTCAGAGCATCGACGATGAATCCGGGCGACCGACATCGGCGAAGGTGGGCGTTCTCCGCGCCCTCGTGCCGTTCTTTGCCCCCTATCGTGGCTCGGTCATTCTTGCGGTTGTTGCGCTTCTGGTGACGGCGTCAGTGTCGCTTGTCCTGCCCATGGCCGCGCGTCGTGTAGTGGACGGGTTTGCCGAAAGCCAGTTTGAGGTCCTGAACCTTTACTTCCTTGCAGCCTTCGGGTTTGCAGCGATTTTCGCGCTGGGTACGGCCATGCGCTACTGGGTCGTCACGCGGCTCGGAGAGCGGGTGGTGGCTGACATCAGAAAGGCAGTCTTTGACCGGATGATCGGGATGTCGCCGCGCTATTTTGAGAACCTAATGACGGGGGAGGTGCTGAGCCGGATCACGACCGACACGACGCTCCTTCTCAACGTTGTTGGCTCATCTGTGTCTTGGTTCCTGCGCAATATCCTGCTGCTGGCGGGGGGGCTCGTGCTGATGCTCATCACCTCGCCAAAGCTGACGGCACTTGTGCTCCTCATCGTGCCTTTGGTGCTGCTCCCGATCCTTGCGCTTGGGCGGCGGCTGCGCGAGCTAAGCCGGGAAAACCAGGACTGGATCGCAGCGTCCTCCGGCAATGCCTCTGAGGCGCTTTCAGCTGTTCAGACGGTGCAAGCCTTTACCGGCGAAGCGCGGGCAGGGGCGGCGTTTTCGGATGTGACCGAGACCTCTTTCAAGAGCGCCAAGGCCCGGATCAACGTCCGCGCGATGATCACCGCGAGCATCATCTTCGTGGTTTTCTCGGGCATACTCGGGGTTCTTTGGATCGGGGCCACAGATGTGCGTAGCGGGGCTATGTCACCCGGTGAACTCGTGCAGTTCTTGATTTACGCGGGCATCGTTGCGGCCTCTACGGCGGCCCTCTCAGAACTTTGGACAGAGCTACAGCGCGCTTCCGGCGCCACCGAGCGGCTCATCGAGCTCATGGAAGCCACGGACGTCATCGAGGATCCGGCGGATCCTGTGGCGGCGCATCCCGGCGTCGTAGCCTTTGAAGAGGTCACCTTCTCCTTCCCATCGCGGCCCACGGACCGAGCGTTAAGCTCTGTGAGTTTTGAGGTGAAACCGGGAGAGACCGTGGCGCTTGTCGGGCCGTCGGGCGCAGGCAAATCCACGATCATCCAGCTGCTTTTGCGCTTCTTTGATCCACGGGCGGGGCAGGTCACTTTGGGTGGCACACCGCTAACCGCCATGGAGCGGGAGGACTTCCGCCAGCTCATGGCGCTCGTGCCGCAGGAGCCGGTGATCTTTGCAGCCTCTGCCTATGAGAACATTCTCTTTGGGCGGCCCGAAGCGACAAAGGACGAGGTGATCGCTGCTGCCAAGGCCGCGGCGGCTCACGAGTTTATCGAAGCGCTGCCCGAGGGTTATGACAGCTTTGTGGGTGAGCGCGGTGTCATGCTTTCCGGCGGCCAAAAGCAGCGCATCGCCATCGCCCGCGCGATCCTTAGGGATGCGCCGATACTCCTCCTCGATGAGGCCACAAGCGCGCTTGATGCGGAGAGCGAATATGCGGTGCAGACCGCATTCGAGGCGCTTTCGGCAGAGCGGACGACAATTGTCGTCGCGCATCGTTTGGCCACGGTGAAAAAGGCCGACCGCATTATCGTGCTCGAAGACGGCGCGATCCAGGCCGTGGGAACCCATGATGAGCTTGTCGCTCAGGGCGGGCTCTATGCGCGCCTGGCCCGTCTTCAATTCACCGCTGAGCTCGCTGCCGAGTAACCCAAAACGCGGCGTAAGCCTTGCCTGACGCGCGTATTCCGCGCCATCAATGACCTCAACGATAAGCATGGCCGCGCCAGACGGCCCTTTCGGGAGGGAAATTGATGTCTTTTTCGTCAATCGAGCAGCGTGACGCGCTCGAAGCTGAAAAGCCTTGGGCAGAGCGCGAGCGCC
>JBCCYG010000316.1:0-2645 GCA_039190145.1 Pseudomonadota bacterium
GGTGGCCCAAGCCGAACACGGCGGGTTCTATCAGTCCGTGGCAGACGGCACTTATGAGGAATGCGGCCTCGCCGTCTCCATCCTGCCGGGTGGTCCGCAGGTAAACAACGCCGCGCTCATGCTTGCGGGGCGCATCGACTTTTACATGGGCGGCCATCTCGACGCGTACTTTGGCGTCAATGAAGGTCTTCCGCTTGTTAACGTCATGTCGTCATTCCAGAAGGACCCCCAAGTCCTGATGACCCATCCAGGCAAGGTAGACAGCTTTGCCGGCATGAACGAAGCGGGTCTCACGATGATCGTGCAGGACGCGGCCACGTACTATGAGTGGATGAAGGCCGCCTACGGCTTCACAGACGAGGTGCGCCAGCCCTACACCTTCAACTCCGCGCCGTTCCTTGCCAACGTGGACAGCGCGCAGCAGGGCTATCTGTCATCAGAGCCCTATGCGATCCTGCAGGAGACCGGCATCGAAGTGGACACCTGGCTCATCGCCGATGCGGGCTACAACGCCTATTCCACCACGATCCAGACCAAGCAGGAGACCATCGACGAGCGGCCCGAAGTGGTGAAGTGCTTTGTGGAGGGCTCGATCCTCGGCTGGTACAACTACATCTACGGCGACAATGATGCGGCCGACGCGCTCATCCTTTCTGACAATCCCGACATGACCCAGGACAAGATCGACTTCGCCATCGAGGCGATGATCAAGAACGGCATCGTGGATTCGGGCGACACGCTCGAGCTTGGAATTGGCGCGATGACGGATGAGCGCAATGAGAGCTTCTACAACAACATGGTCGAAGCTGGCGTCCTTCCGGCGGGGCTTGATTTCAAAAAGGCCTACGACCTGACCTGGATCAATCAGGGCCTCGGCCTCGATCTGCGCCCGGACAACATGTAGCGATGGCTGTCGCGCCGCTGGGCCAGCGCGCCCCCGTTTTGCACATGAGGGAGGTCGACAAGACCTTCAACGGCGGGGTCGTGGCGCTGCGCCGCATGTCTCTCGAGGTCAATGAGGGGGATTTCATCTCCCTCCTTGGCCCGTCCGGCTGCGGGAAGTCCACGGCGCTCAGGCTCATCGCGGGTCTGATGCCGCCCACGCTCGGCCGAATAGAATGGGAAGGGGGACAAAGCGCCGATGACCTCGGCGTTGTCTTCCAGGAACCCACGCTGATGCCCTGGGCCACGGTGGAGAAAAACGTTTTCCTCCCGTTCCGCATGCGGGGGGAGAGCTTTTCGAGCGTCAAGGACAGGATCCACGACACCCTGGCCATGGTGGGGCTCGAGAATTTCGCGGGCAGCTATCCCCGGGAGCTCTCCGGCGGGATGAAGATGCGCGTCTCCATCGCGCGGGCCCTGGCCACGAACCCTAGGCTCATCCTCATGGATGAGCCCTTTGCCGCGCTCGACGAAATCACCCGGCAAAAGATCAACGACGACCTGCTGTCGCTCAAGGCGCAGACCGGCGCGACGGTGATCTTTGTGACCCACTCGGTCTTTGAAAGCGTCTTTCTGAGCGACCGCATCCTTGTGATGGCCGCCCGACCAGGCCGGATCATTCAAGAGATCGAGGTCAGCGAGCCTTATCCCCGCGGGCTCGAATGGCGCACCTCCAAGCGCTACGGCGAGGTGGCGCGGGAAACCTCTGACGCGCTCAACAGCGCTCTCCACCCGGCAGGAGGACTTGTAGCATGACAGTCACGACTGAAGGCGGCCTGGAAAAGTCCGATACCAAAGCGAGCGGCCCGCTCTTTGACGCCGATGAGGAGCGTCGCGCGCGAAAACGCCGGACTGAGGAGATCGCGAAATACGTCATCCCGCTCGCGGTAATGGCGCTCGCGCTTTGGTACTGGGACCGTCTCGTCGTTTGGAATGAAATCCAGCCCTACATCTTGCCGCGGCCGGGCCTCGTCGTGTCGACGCTGATCGAGGATTGGGGCACACTCTCCACATCGCTCCTCGTGACGCTTCAAATTACCGGCCTTGCGCTCCTTGTCGCGGTTGTGGGCGGGGTAGGGCTCGCCGTGATTTTCTCCCTCTCGCGCTATGCAGAAATGTCGTTTTCACCCTTCGCGGTGATCCTGCAGGTCACGCCGATCGTCTCCATCGCACCGCTGATCTTTATTTACATCGAAAACCGGCTCATCGGGCTCTTGCTCTGCGCCTGGATTGTGGCCTTCTTTCCGATCCTCGCGAACACCACGCTTGGGCTCAAATCGACGGACCACAACCTCCGCGACCTTTTCACGATCTACAAAGCCAACCGGTGGCAACGGCTTATCCATCTCCAGCTCCCCTCGGCGCTGCCGTTCTTTCTGGGCGGTCTTAAGATCGCCGGTGGCCTCGCGCTCATCGGTGCGGTCGTGGCTGAATATGTTGCGGGCACTGGCGGTATCGGGTCTGGTCTCGCCTTCCGGATCCTTGAGGCGGGCTACCGGCTCCAGATCCCGCGCATGTTTGCGGCGCTCATTCTGATCGCGGTGACCGGCGTCATTATCTACGCGACGACCTCGCTCATCTCCCACTTGGCTCTGCGCAAGTGGCATGAATCGGCGATTAAACGGGAATAGCCATGGACTTTAAGGCTCTGCCCGATGCCGGCGCTGGCTCCCAAGCCATCCGTTTCGAAGACCTGTCTTTAC
>JBCCYG010000317.1:0-2644 GCA_039190145.1 Pseudomonadota bacterium
GTCACTGAGCTCGTCCATGAGATCGCGATGAAAAACCAGCCGGGCGCCGTGGGCGCCATTGGCCATATCGACGTCTATCCGAATTCCCGCAACATCATCCCGGGCAAGGTGGTCTTCACTGTGGATATGCGCACGCATCTTCTCGACAAGCTCAACGGCATGGTGGCCGAGTTTATGGAGCGCGCGCCCAAGCTCTGCGAAGAGATTGAGACGTCGTTTGAGTGCGAGATCGTCGGTCAGTTTGACCCGCCCGCTTTTGACGAAAACTGCGTCGGTGCGGTGCGCGGGGCAGCCGAGGCGATGGGCTATAGCCACATGGATATCGTCAGCGGCGCGGGCCACGACGCTTGCTGGATCAACGACTTGGCCCCCACGGCCATGATCATGTGCCCGTGTGTGGACGGACTATCGCACAATGAAGCCGAAGAGATCAGCAAGGAATGGGCCCAGGCGGGGACGGATGTTCTGCTCCATGCCGTGCTCGAGACGGCGGAGATTGTTGAGTGAGACCGATGACAAGCTCCACCGCAGTCCCGCACTTGATGCGGGACCACTTGCTTCGCGCCGCTGCTCGAGGCCCCGGATCAGGTCCGGGGCTGCGTTCTTTCCATGTTAACCAAGTTGCGCCAAGGCTCGGGCATGGCATTCTATACCTACATTGTCGCCTGCAAGGCACGCACAGCTATCTACATCGGCGTCACGGGCGATCTTCACAAACGCATGGTGGAGCAAAAATCCGGCTTTGGCTCGGAGCACACGCGCCGATATCGCATTCGGGATCTTGTCTATTTCGAGGTTCACGAAGAACTGGCTCAGGCCATCGCGCGCGAACGAAAGCTCAAACGCTGGCGACGGGCTTGGAAAGACGATCGGATCAAAGAATACAATCCAAGGTGGCACGACTTGACGATGGAGGTCTCCTTTCTCTGAGGCCCCGCATCAAGTGCGGGGCTGCGCATGCGCGGGGAGAAACCAAATGACCACAATCATCAAAAACGGCACCGTCGTTACCGCGGACCTCACCTACAAGGCCGATGTCGCCATTGAGAACGGCGTCATCACCGAGATTGGCCCCAACCTCTCCGGCGATGAAACGCTCGACGCCACAGGCTGCTACGTCATGCCCGGCGGGATCGACCCGCACGTGCATCTCGAGATGCCGTTCATGGGCACTTACTCCTCAGACGACTTTGAGTCCGGCACCCGCGCGGGGCTTGCGGGTGGCACGACGATGGTCGTGGATTTCTGTCTGCCTAACCCGAGCGAGGGGCTCCATGACGCGCTCAAGCGGTGGGATAACAAGTCGACGCGGGCGAACTGCGATTACTCGTTTCACATGGCGGTGACCTGGTGGGGCGAGCAGGTTTTTGACGACATGAAGAGCGTCGTTCAGGACCGCGGGATCAACACTTTCAAGCATTTCCTCGCCTATAAGGGCGCGCTCATGGTCAATGACGACGAGCTGTTCTCTTCGTTCAAACGCCTGAGCGAGCTTGGGGCCACGGCACTTGTCCACGCGGAAAACGGGGATGTTGTGGCGGAGATGACGGCGAAGCTCCTCGCAGAGGGGAATACCGGCCCCGAAGCCCATGCCTATTCACGCCCTTCTCAGGTGGAGGGAGAGGCCACGAACCGCGCGATCATGATTGCCGATATGGCGGGCGTGCCGCTCTACGTTGTGCATGTCTCTTGCGAGGAGGCGCATGAGGCGATCCGGCGGGCCAAGCAAAACGGCAAGCGCGTTTGGGGCGAGCCACTCATCCAGCATCTAACGCTCGATGAAAGCGAGTACTTCCACGAAGACTGGGACCACGCGGCGCGCCGGGTTATGTCACCGCCCTTCCGCAATAAGAAGCATCAGGACAGCCTTTGGGCGGGGCTGATGTCTGGCTCACTCTCTGTCGTGGCTACCGATCATTGCGCGTTCACCACTGAGCAAAAGCGCTATGGCGTGGGCGATTTTTCCAAGATCCCGAATGGGACAGGGGGACTTGAGGATCGGATGCCGATGCTTTGGACCCACGGTGTGGCGACCGGGCGGCTGACGCCCAATGAATTCGTGGCGGTCACCTCGACGAACATCGCAAAGATCCTGAACTGCTATCCCAAGAAGGGCGCAGTCCTCGTGGGTGCCGATGCCGACCTCGTCGTCTGGGACCCGGAGAAGGAAAAGACCATCGCGGCGAGCGCACAGCAATCTGCGATCGACTACAACGTTTTTGAGGGGCAGGCGGTCAAAGGCCTTCCCCGGTTCACGCTGACGCGGGGCCAAGTGGCGGTGCATGACGGTGAAATCCGCACGCAAGAGGGCCACGGCAAGTTTGTTGCCCGCGAGCCAAACGCGACCGTAAACAAGGCGCTTAGCCAGTGGAAAGATCTCACCGCGCCGCGCCCTGTGGAGCGGACGGGCATTCCGGCCACGGGGGTCTAGCCTTTTGCGGCCATGTTCCTTTGTTTTACTTATGGTCATCTCGGTTGTGGCGGCGTGCGCGCAGCCAGATAACCAGGACAACCTCTTTCGCATGACCTTTGCCATTAGCAGCGAGGAAGACGGGGAGCGCTTCATCGGTGAGGCTATCGGTGTCGCCGATCAGAGCGGGATTTTTCGCATGGTTTCGCAGACCGGTTTGGTCTGCGACGGCAC
>JBCCYG010000318.1:0-2620 GCA_039190145.1 Pseudomonadota bacterium
CACAAACGCGTCGCCGCGCGAGCTGGTACAGGCGCCGAGCTGCGCGTATTCCCGCCCCACAGCCCAGATGTGACCCCCATCGAGACGGCTTTCTCGAAGCTCGAGGCGCTCCTGCGACCGGCCGCCGAACGAACCGTCGAGGGCCTCCGGACCGCCATCGGCCGCCTTGTCGATCTCACCCCCCGCGGAGTGCGCGACGGTCTTCACCGCAACCGGCTCCGCACCGGAACGATCGGGAAACGCTCCAAGCGCGGGGGAAGGTCAGTGAGACATAGAGACCACAAACTCTGCGACTCCTGACAATGGATCGCGACTCGCAGCACGGTCACGATGGAGGCGCGAAGGGTCCGCCGCCGACCAAGTTCGTGGCTCTTCAAGAAAAGCTTGATCGACCAGACCGCCATGAAGCCCGACCGCACGTCCAACAGGAGAAGTCGATATGTCTTTCATGCACCTCGCAGCGTTCACCGAAGACGTTCACAGCATCAACCCGAAGTTGAAACTGAGCACCAGCAGCCTGCAGAGGCTGGTGCAGTATCTCACGCAGAATGCAGCAAAGCCCACGGTCTTGACCGAGCAACGCGCTCTTCAGATGTGCAAGAAGCGGAACTCACTTGAAAAGTACAAGCCTGCTATCGCACGGCTCTGCGGCGTATGGGGCAAAAGCACACAATACCCGAACGGCAAGAAGACCGTGCACCCGTATCCATCCTTCAACCACGGCAGCACACCAAAATCAGTCACGTTGAACCGCCTTGTGTTCCGTGGCGACGACAGGCCTCCAAAGTCCATTTTTGCGACTGGATTCAAAAAGAGACCGAAGCATGCAAACAGTAAGCCCCTCTATGAGAACTACAAGACCATTGGAGTGCAGCCGGTCGATGCAAACAAATCTGAAGATGTGACATATTACCTCGAAAAGAAAATCATGCACGGTATGAGCAAGTCGGGTGATGTCGACTCAGATACTACCGTTTGCATCACATCGGATATGTTTGTGTCCGCACTGTTCCCTCTTCCAACAAAGGAGTCGCGGCTGGACTTTTCATACCTGTACCTCTGCTTTGCGCGGAAGGGGTATGACACAAACGGACGCCAAGTTCTCGATGCTCTGAGGGGTGCGCAGCAGCTGGCACGGCTCGAAGCGACGGAGAACTGGAGCTACGATCCCCTCCGCGTGAAGCATGCGATCAAGATGGGCGTTGCGCCGGGGCAACTGGGCAAAGAGCTTCACGAGAAACGGACGCTCGAGATCTTCAGGTTTGTCTACGGCAAGGAGCTCGCCACCGACGGAATCCCCACGGGCGACATCTTCGGGGCGATCAAAATTGAGCGTACGTGGAACAGTGTGGTCTACAAGAACAGGCTCGACAAAGTGACGAAAAAGGCGGTGCCCTATGCGCAAAAGGCCGACGCGTTCGCCGGCGGAACATTCCGGATCACTGAGATGCATCAAAACCCCAATCTCGATTTGACCAAACTGGACGGGGCCACCGCGCTGGCGGCCATGCGGTTCGCGGCGGGGATCCAACAGGACATGAAACAGGGCAAGATCTTCAAGATCCCGAAGCCGTCGGACGGCTACGTCAAGTCGGATCCCGAGCACAAGAAGTTCCTCGCCGCGACCTGAGCGCCTCGGCCTGCGTCCGGCCTGACGCAGTCGAACGGAGGCTGTCCGTCAGTTGACCCGCCGGCCGTCGGGGTCGAAGTGGTAGGCGCTCTCCGCGTCGAAGCCGAAGCCGATCCTCTGGCCCGCCGCGACGTCGTGCTGACCGAAGAGGCGCGCCGTGATCTGGCGGGAGTGCATGTCGGCGATGATGTTTGTGTCGCCGCCGAGATGCTCCACATGGCTGACCTGCCCCGAGAGCGGCCCGTCCGCGGCGAGATAGAGGTTCTCGGGACGGACGCCCATGGTGCGGGTGTCGCCGGCGCGGATCAAATCGGCGGGGAAGAAGTTCATCGACGGCGCTCCGAGGAAACCCGCGACGAACTGGTTGACCGGATCGTTGTAGAGGTCCATCGGGCTGCCGACCTGCTCCACCCGGCCGTCGCGGAGGACGACGATCTTGTCGGCGAGTGTCATCGCCTCGGTCTGGTCGTGGGTGACATAGATCATCGACGCGCCGAGCTGGCGGTGAAGCGCTGCGATCTCGAGCCGGGTGTTCATCCGCAGCGCCGCATCGAGGTTCGAGAGCGGCTCATCGAAGAGAAAGAGCTTCGGCTCGCGCACGATTGCGCGCCCGATCGCGACACGCTGGCGCTGCCCGCCGGAGAGCTCGGAGGGATAGCGCTCAAGGTACTCCTCGAGGTTCAGCATCTTGGCGGCCGTCGCGACGCGCGCATCGATGACGGAGCGCGGCTGCTTTTCCTGCTTGAGCGCCAGCGTCATGTTCCCGCGCACATTGAGGTGGGGGTAGAGGGCGTAGCTTTGAAAGACCATCGCGAGGCCGCGCTTCGAGGGTGGGCTCTGGGTGACCGAGGCGCCGTCGATCTCGACCTCGCCGGATGTTGCATCCTCGAGCCCCGCGATCACGCGCAGAAGCGTGGACTTGCCGCAGCCCGAGGGACCGACGAAGACGACGAACTCACCCTCGTTGACGCTGAGGGAGATGTCTTTGAG
>JBCCYG010000319.1:0-2616 GCA_039190145.1 Pseudomonadota bacterium
CACTTCGGCCAGAATATCGACGGCGCGCGTGACTTCTTCGGCCCCGATGTAGAGCGGCGTGAAGCCAAAACGCATGATGTCAGGCGCCCGGAAATCCCCGATGACGCCGCGCGCAATGAGCGCCTGCATCGCGGCATAGCCGTGCTCGAAGTGAAACGAGACCTGGCTCCCGCGTTGGGAGGCGTCCCGTGGAGAGGCGAGAGCGAGCTCAGGTACCCGCGCCTCCACCTCCGCGATGAACTGCTCGCAGAGCGTCACAGAGGCCGCGCGAACATCATCCATCGACACGCCCTCCCAGACGTCCATCGCCGCGTCGAGTGCTGCGACCTGTAGCACGGGCGGCGTGCCCACGCGGAAACGCTCTATCCCCGGCCCGGGCCTGTAATCGGGCTCGAAGGCGAAGGGCGCGTCGTGGCCAAGCCATCCAGCAAGCGCGGGATAGACCACTGAGGCCACATCCGGCCGCACATAGATGAATGCCGGAGCACCGGGGCCCGCATTAAGGTACTTATAGGTGCAGCCAATCGCGAACTCTGCACCGCACCCTGCGACGTCGACCGGCACCGCACCCGCGGAATGCGCAAGATCCCAGATCATGACCGCGCCTGCCTTGTGTGCCGCTGTGGTCAGTGCGCCCATGTCATGCATCCGCCCTGTGCGGTAATCCACGTGGGTAAGCATGACTGCTGCCACGTCGTCAGAGATCGCGCCGGCAACCTCCTCCGGCGCTACAACGCGGAGCTCATGACCCGCATCGAGTTGCGCGACCAGGCCTTGGGCCATGTACAAATCAGTCGGAAAATTGCCGCTGTCGGACAAAATCACTTTGCGATCCGGCCGCATTTGCAACGCCGCGGACAGAGCCTGATGCACCTTGAGCGACAGGGTGTCTCCCAAAACGCAGGTCCCTTCGGGTGCCCCGATGAGCCGCCCGACGCGGTTGGCAACCGATACCGGCTGACCCATCCAGTCATCCACGTTCCAACCCCGCACGAGATGGGCACCCCACTCATCGGAAACAACAGATGCTACCCGGTGCGCTACGCCTCTCGGCAGCGGGCCCAGCGAGTTGCCATCGAGGTAGATGAGCCCTTCCGGGAGCTCGAAGGCCTCCCTCATGGGCAGCGTGAGAAGCTGATCTTTCATACTCCGCAGCTAGCGCAGGGAGCGCCGCCTATCCACCCAGGATCGCGCTCATGAGCGGGCTATCAGCGATCTCAAGCCCGTCGAGAACCGAGAAATGATGCGCCTCCGGCTCTTCCGCCACCACAATCTCCGCCCCGAGACCTTGCCACATGAGGGCCATCGCGTGACTCTGGCGGATGAACTCAGGCCGCTCAGCATCCCCAAACCACAGTGTCACAGGCACCTCGCCTTTAGGGCGGCTGAGCGCGGGGCTCTCTGCGGTCGCCTCCCGTTTGGTGAGCTGGAGCGTCTTGTTCATCTCGGTCATCAGAAGCGGGCGGAGGTCGTAAACCCCGCTGATGCCGACCACACGGCGTAACCGCGCCAACACACCCGCTGGCAATTGGCTGCTGGCACAGACCTGACGCAGGGCCAGATGCCCGCCAGCGGAGTGTCCGGTGATGTAGATTGGCCCGTCGACGAGGGAAGAGGCATGGGTAATCGCGCGGCTCACCTCCTCAGTGATGTTACTGATCCGAGCCTCGGGCGCCAGCGTGTACCCCACCATGCAGACGGTATAGCCGCGGGCCACAGCCCCTGCGGCGAGATGGCTCCAATCATCCTTACTCAAGCGCATCCAGTAGCCACCATGAACAAAGATCACGAGCCCACGCGAGGCGCCCGAAGGATGAAAAAGATCGAAACGCTGCCGCGCGCCGGGACCGTAGGCTAAGCCGAGCTTGGCTTCAGCTGTCTCGCGAAAATGCCGAGCGCGCGCGGGGAGAGCTTCGAGAATAGCCTCACCGCCCGCGATATGCGCCACGTTGGCATAAGCGTCATCCCAGTCCCGAATCATAAAAGCGCCGCTTTGTTACCGGGCAACAAAGCTATCCTACGCAGTCAGAAATGCCCAATAGGAGCGCGTTAGGCCGTCGCAGCCCCCAGGGCGGTGTCCATCAAAGCCTGGATATCGGCACGCCGCGTTCCTGCTACGATGCGCCCAAGCTCTGCATCCCCTTTAAGGACCACAAGCGTTGACCGGCGCGGGATGTTGAGCTCCGCTACGATATCGCTCCGCTTGTGATCATCCCAATCGAGCCGGACAAATGTGATCGCCTCATAGGCCGGGTTTTCCGATTTAAGCGCATTGATCGTCCGCTCCTGGCTCGCACAGGTCGTGCACCACTTCGCTGCCACATCGAGAAACACCGTCTCCCCCGCCGCGAGCCGCTCTTTCACAAGGCCCGGGGCATAATCGACCCAGGCAGCCTGTGCGGCCATGGGCACCAGGACAGCGGCGCCGGTGGCGATCAGAAAGTCACGACGTTTCATCAGCAAATCTCCTTAAAAGCGGACCGATAGGTCCTGAAACCAGTAGGGCAGTGTCTCAATGGCCCAGATTTCGATGGCATGGTGAACTTTGAAAAGAATGCCCAAGCCCACGAGGACAAGGATCACGCCCATCACAGGTCTGGCATAAACCGACATGCG
>JBCCYG010000320.1:0-2604 GCA_039190145.1 Pseudomonadota bacterium
GACATGTCCGTGCCTTTCGTCAGCACGGCCTGTTCCGGGCGTGATCCCTTCATTGCAATTCTCCCAATACATCCCGCCCCAGCTGCAACAGCACATGGGGCACGTCTACAAAGACCCAGTTTTCGACCAAAAGATCGCCTTCGCGCCGCCACCAGTCACAAACGCGCATAAAGACGCGCTCGCCGCTCGCAGCCTGCCCGAGAAAGGGTTTCACGTTGATCCCAGTGAGCGACGGCCACCCACCGGAGCAGACGTAATCCCCGTCGCCAAAGCGCGTGAAATGCGCAGTCATCCCGTTGCCCGCTGCGCCACCGGACCACCCCTCGAACTGGCTCTCAAACGGGACTTGGAAGGATCTAAATGCCTCAACCCCGAGGAAAGAGCCAAACGCGCCGGGGCCGTACCAGGCCATGTTGTCATGCCAAAACGGGCGCCAGGCCTCATCGGGCGTGTTGAGCGCGCGGAGCATGGTAGTCACCATCTCCGCACTTTCCACGCCGCGCTTCTGGTCCCGAGGAAAAGCGAGACCGTCTTGCGTGGCGGGGCCCGGGATGCGCCCGCGGAAGCCTCTGGTTTCACCGGGGCCCGCAGCGATGGGCCAACAGCCGCAGGCGGCCATGAATTCGGGAATATCGAGGAAGACGTAGCTCTGGACCGCTTCGCGGCCCTCCATGCGGTGGAACTCACCAAAGCGGAGATAGGCGAGTTCGCCCGTAGGCGGGATACCAAGCCAGGGCGCAGTGAAACGACCCGCGTAATAGCCTGTCGCGCTAATCCATTCACTGCCGTCAAAAGCGCCTGACATAACGATATGATCGCGCCGATACAGGCCTCGAAACGCCTCAAGCGGCGGAAAGATCACCTGCTGCCGGTAGCTCTCACGCCCTTCTTGGCGATTGTAGGGGTGAACGACATTGATCTCGGCGTCAGTGGCAAAGAAATTCAGCGCGGCCGGATGAGCATGGCCGGGATGGGCCTGGGCAGCGGCGTAGAGGCGATAGGCTTCGACGCTCACACGACCCCCATGTCTTCCGCAATCATTTCAGCGCCTTTCCAGCCGATCATCATAGAAGGAGCATTGGTGTTAGCCGAGGTCACCCGAGGCATGATGGAGGCATCTGCCACCCAGGCACCCTCAATGCCGCGCACGGCGAGCCGCGGCGTCACCACCGCGCTCTCATCCTCTCCCATCCGGCAGGTGCCAACGGGGTGATACGCCGTACCCGCCCCATTTCGGATCCGCTCTTTGAGCGCGTCGCCCGTGACATCTGCGCCAGGGGCTACTTCCTTTCCCCGGCGCGCCCCGAAATCCGCTTCCGCCAGCAAGGAACGGAGCCGCTCCACGCCCGCAGTGAGCGTATCCAAATCCTCTTCCTCGCGGAAAAGCCCGAGGTCAAACACCGGTGGTTCCTTTGGATCAGCGGAACCTAGTCGCAACACGCCGCGCGACTTCGGCTGGCAGACGCAGACATCGGCAAAGTAGCCGGATTTCAGCGCATACTTCTTGCCCTGATGGTCGAGGTGGAAGGGGATAAAGTGACTTTGAACATCAGGCTCCGCTCCATCGCCCCGCGCATTGAAAAACGCGCCGCCCTCCACTGTCGGCGACGCAAGCGGGCCCTTCCTCGCCAAAAGATCAAATGGCGACCGCGCCCAGTTCACCCACTGCGCGGGCTCGAGCCCATAGCCCGTCCCCGCTCCTTCGAAGTGGATGCCAAAAGCCGGATGATCGTGAAGGTTCTGCCCGACCTCCGGCGCTTCGGCGCGGAGCTTAATTCCATGCTTGGTGAGCTCCTCGGGGTCTCCGATGCCAGAGCGCATGAGGATCGCGGGCGACATGAGCGACCCCGCGCAGAGTACAACGCCCTTAAGCGCGTCAATCTTTGTCCCATCGGCAAGCTTGACGCCCGCCACTTTGCCATCGCGCCAGGTGAGCCGGTCGACCTGCACACCAGTGGTCACGTGTATCTCGTACTTCTTCAAAAACGCCCGCGCTGAGGAGTTGCGCCGCCCGCCCTTCATGTTGTGGGAGAAGACCCCTGCGCTTTCTCTGTCCGGCGTCGGCTGGCCTGAATTCGTCGGCAGCATCGCCTCAAGCCCAGCGGTGAGGGGATGCACGTTCTCCAGCTTATGCGGCGTCAGCTCTGCCTCCACCGCCTCAAAGACGGGTTCCACGTCGCCATAGCTCCAGCCAGGCACGCCCCAGGCGTCAAAATCGGAAGCGCGCCCGCGAAACCATACCATAGAGTTAATGGAGCCGGAGCCGCCGATCATCTTGCCTCGCGGGGCTTTGACCCGTCGCATCCCAGCTTCGCGCATCGGCACTGTCTCAAGCGCCCAGTCACGTTTCGACCCCATCAGCCACGTTAGCCCCATGGGCATCGCCACAAACGGATGGAGGTCGCTCAACCCTGCTTCAAGGACAAGGACGCGCCCCACCCCGCGCCGATGGAGTTCTGCCGCTGCGACGCAACCCGCAGACCCCGCGCCGACGACAATAACGTCATAGGGCATCTAGCTCTCCCATATAGCTGGATCAGGCTGGCGTCGTGCTGGCCCCTTGCCCCTACCCTTTCACAGCCCCCGCAGTAAGGCCCGAAACGA
>JBCCYG010000321.1:0-2603 GCA_039190145.1 Pseudomonadota bacterium
CGGCCCGCAGATTGCCGTTTTGCATGTTGCCGTCGCACGTGCCGAGGTAACGCATGATCTGGCGCAGTTTCGCGATATGGGCGGCGGCTTCCTCCGGGCCGCGGATGTCGGGGCGGGAGACGATCTCCATCAGGGCCACGCCGGTGCGGTTAAGATCCACGAAGGACATGTGCGGGTCCATGTCATGGATGCTTTTACCGGCGTCCTGTTCGAGGTGGATGCGTTCGATCCGGACCATCCGCGCGGTGCCGTCGCCGAGTTCGACGAGCACCTCACCCTCACCGACGATGGGGTGGTAGAGCTGGCTGATCTGATAGCCCTGCGGCAGGTCGGGGTAGAAGTAGTTCTTCCGGTCGAAGGCGGATTTGAGATGAATCTCTGCCTTTAGCCCGAGCCCGGTGCGCACGGCTTGAGCGACGCATTCCTCATTAATCACCGGGAGCATGCCGGGCATGCCCGCATCCACGAAAGCCACGTTGGAATTCGGCTCTGCGCCGAACTCTGTAGACGCGCCGCTAAAAAGCTTTGCGTTCGTGGCAACCTGGGCGTGGACCTCCATCCCGATGACGAGCTCCCAATCCTGCTTTGCGCCTTGAATGACGCGGGGCTTGGGGGGGGTGAGATCGAGCATGGAAACCTCCGGGCACGGTGATTTGGGCGGTTTAGCGTTGCGCAACACAGTGTTCAATGCGCCGCGCTTGATTTGCGCGGTCGTGGCGAGGCAATGTCGCCAAACGCAAGCTGGGGGGCGATATGCGTTTGTTTTTGGTAATTTCTTTGGCGCTTTTAGGGAGCGCATCCGTTGCTCTTGAGGACGTTCGGCCCAAGATGCGCCCGGTTTATGAACCGGTGACGCTTCCCGACAACGTGGCTGAGATGCGGCCTATACGCCGCGATAGGACGATGCCACACACGCGTTGGGCCTATGTGCAGGGTTCTGATGTTTGGACGCGGGTTGCCGAAGCCGCTCTAAAAGACCATGGGGCAACGATGGTGGCGACCGTGCCCAATGACATCGACGCTTGGTGCCCGGCCTATCGCGAGGCGAGCGATGATGACAGGCGGGCGTTTTGGGTTGGTTTGCTGTCTACCTTGGCCAAGCATGAAAGCACGTTTCGGCCGCGCGTTTCCGGTGACAACGGGTTAAGTCATGGGCTCTTTCAGATCCGGACGGGCACCGCGCGTCTCTATCAATGTCGCGCGCGTAGCAGAGCGGCGCTTATGGACCCGATCGAGAATGTCAGCTGCGCGATCCAGATTATGAGCACGACGGTGCCACGCGACAATGCCGTGGCGCGCAAGGCCAACGGTACCCGGGGCGGGGCCGGGGCTGATTGGGGGCCTTTTGTGCAGCGGGCCAAGCGTGAGGATATGCGCGCTTGGGTAAAGCGGCAGCGCTACTGCGTGCCGATTTCGACCATTCGCCCTAGGGCGAGGCCGATCGAGGTTGCGGAGGCTGGGTAGGCTTGGGGCCCGCATTTCGCTGGTAGGTTTGTTCGGGTAGATGAACTTGCAGGAAGAAGATATCTAGGTTTCTCAGGGTTTTGGGTAGCCATGGCGCCAGACGCGAGGCTCTTAGGTGAGCCTACGGACAGTGTTGCCTACTGCCGACAACGGGTGAGCATACCGCGTCGGTGATGCATTCCGACTGCCCTATCGCGACACTTTCAGAAAAGCGCCGAGGCGGGCCGCATTTTGCGGGAAACGAGCGTCAGGTCATCGTCCCCTAGTCGCAAGGTCTCCCGGCGAAGGATCTCGATAGCCTCGTCCGAATTCCTCGGCAGCGACGCCGGTGAAATCGGCTCACCGACGGTGATGTGATATGGCTGACGATCTTTGTTGAGTGTCTCGTAGAAGAGCGTGATGTCTCGCAGGGTCGGGTGCAGGAAGTCAAAGAGGTAAAAGAGTGCAGAGTTCCTGGAGCGGATGTTCACCGGGATGACCGGCAGATCGAATTTTCGCGCAATCATGGCGGCTGAGGCCATCCATGGACGCTCGTAGAGCCGGATGCCGCGCCGCTTAGCGAGGCGGCCCGAGGGGAAAATGACGCCGAGGCGGCCCTGCTCCACGGCGGCGCGGGTGAAGGCCATCGTTTCTTTCATCTTGGCGTGGCTGCGCTTTTCCTGGCGCCATTCCACGGGCGCGATCATCGTCTCGAACTGCGGCATCACGCGCATGATGTCGCGATTAGCGAAATAGTACGCATCCTGGCGGATTTGGCTGAGCGCGTGGTTCAGCATGATCGCGTCGGCAATGCCCGTCGGGTGATTTGCAACGATGATCGCCGCGCCCGATGCCGGCACGTTTGCGAGCCCACGGACGGAAAGGCGTTTGGCCAGCATGCCCTGCAGCGCGACCATCATGTCCTCCGCCGAGAGAGGGTCGAGGCGCTCGCCGATGGCCAAGGTTTCCCTGTATCCGAGAAGCTTATCGAGAGCGGGCTTGCAGACGCGGCCCATCATGCCACCGCGAAAGAGCCAGGGGGCGCGTTCTTCGATGAGCGGTTCTATGCGGTCTTCAACCATGGTCAGACATCCAGCACAGGAGGGTCACGGTTTCGTGACGTAAGCTTTGGGTACGCCCAAGGTGGCGATGAAGGCAAG
>JBCCYG010000322.1:0-2589 GCA_039190145.1 Pseudomonadota bacterium
AAGTCCGTGGAGCGTCGGCTCGCGGCGGCGTCTGACCAGATCGCCTCTGCCGAAGCGGCGGCAGTTAAAGAAGTTCGCGATAGCGCCATTGCCGTGGCGGTGGGTGCTGCCGCTGACATCATGGCCAAGGGCATGTCGGCTGCCGATGCCAACAAGCTCATCGATGCGGGCATTGCCGAGGTTGAGGCAAAACTGCACTGAGCGTTTGCTGACTGAGAGAAACGCCCTCCGCCGCTGGCGGGGGGCTTTTTTGTTGGCTTTGTCCTTTGAGTATTTTGGGAACAAAGAAGGAGGGCGTTAGCGCTCTGCTTCGTGGTTGAGGCGCTGGCGGGCGATGGCCTCGTTGCGGAGGGCGAGGCGGTGGTCCTTGAGGCAGCTTTCAACATAGGTCAGGTGATTGGCGACGGCCTCTTTGGCGGCCGCAGCATCGCGGGCTTGGAGCGCGGCGTTGATGGCGCGGTGTTGGGCCAAGAGATTGTCGCGGGTGGTGCGTTGTTTGAACATGATCTTGCGATTGTAGAACACGCCCTCGCGCAGGAGCGTGAACATAGAGCGCATCATGTGGAGCATGACCGTGTTATGTGAGGCCTCGATGATGGCGAGGTGGAATTCGGCATCGAGCGCGGCTTCTTCCTCGCCTGAGCGTTTCTTGTGGGCCTCTTCCATTTTTTCCATGACAGCTGCGATCACTGCGAGGTCGGTATCGGAGCCCAGCCGCGCGGCGCGTTCTGCCGCGAGGCCCTCGAGATCGCGACGGAAAGAGAGGTAGTCAAAGACCGCCTCGTCATGGGCTGCGAAAAGCCGCATGAGGGCGGGGGAGAAGGCCGAGCCTAGGACATCGGCGACATAGACACCTGCTCCGGCGCGGGTTTCGATGAGACCGTCAACTTGGAGGCTGGCGAGCGCTTCTCGGAGCGACGGGCGGGAGACGCCGAGGCGTTCGGCGAGGTCGCGTTCGGAGGGAAGGCGTTCGCCAGGGCGGAGGATGCCGCGCAGGATCAGCAGCTCGATCTGCTCGATAACGGCCTGCGAGAGCTTGCCGGATTGGACTTTCTCAAAAGGCATATGTCCCCTCAGCGATGGGCGCAGTATGCCAAATCGCTGAGGGGTGGCAATGGGTTAGCCTGACAGCCTTAGCCGGTGGGCTCGACGATGATGTCGACGCGGCGGTTAAGTTGGCGGCCTTCCGGTGTGAGGTTGGTGGCGATGGGCTCATTCTCCCCGCGGCCGAAGGCGCGGATGCGGGAGGAGGAGACACCTTGCCCCAACAGGATCGAGGCGACGCTCTGGGCGCGGCGTTGGGAGAGGTTTTGGTTGAAACTTGCGGTGCCGGTATTGTCCGTATGGCCGATGACCGTCACCGTGCTGTCCGGGAAGCTCTGCAGGTTTGACGCCAGCGAGCGGATGTCGCCCTGGAGATCCGGACGAAGTTCCGCGCTGTTGAGGGCGAAGAGCACGTCTTGCGGCATCCGCACGATGAGGTTGTTTCCGTCGCGGATGATGCGAACCTGGCCGCTGAGCTGCTGCCGCAAGGCGGCCTCCTGACGATCCACTTGCTGGCCGATGAGCGCGCCGGCGCCGGCGCCCACTGCTGCGCCTAGGATCGCGTTTTTGGCTTTGTCATCGCCTGCGCGGGAAAGGCCCACGATGGCGCCCACGGCGGCACCGGTGATGGCACCCTGTTGGGTGCGGTTCTGGTCAGGGGCATCGGGGTCGAATGTGTCGGGGTCTGTACAGGCGCTCAGCGCCACGAGCGACACAGCCGCAAGGATCATGGGGGTCTTGGTCATTGATTTTGCTCACATTTCCTGCACGAGCTTCCGGCCCGCGTTCTATAAGAGCAATATGCCTTTTTACCCCGCTGATATTCAATATCAGGCCGCTGGCGCGCGGTTTTCCGCCCGTTTTTCGGCCCGTTTTTCAGACTGGGCAGCCTCATAGGCGAGGATGGCGCGCTTAACGGGGAGGCCCCAGTGGTAGCCGCCGAGCCCACCGGATTTCCGGAGCGCGCGGTGGCAGGGGATGAGGTAGGAGATCGGATTGCGGCCCACGGCGGTGCCCACGGCGCGGGTGGCTTTGGGGTTGCCGATGGCCTGGGCGATCTCGCTATAGGTCGTGACCTGGCCCGAGGGGATTTGCATGAGTGCCTCCCAGACTTTGATCTGGAGCGGGCGACCGATGAGGATCAGGTTGGCCTCGCCGCCGGTGAAGGCTGCGTCCACATGGGGGCGGAGAATGTTCATGTTTTCAATGTATTGGGCGTGGGGCCAGCGGCTTTGCATGTCTGCCATGGAGTGCGGACGGCCGAATTCCTCGGTAAATGCCAGCCCGCAGAGGCCGCGATCTGTGCCCATGGCCAGCGCGTCGCCGAAGGGGCTGTCGAAATAGCCCCAGTATATGGCTTTGCCGTCCGCACCTTGGGCGAAGTCGCCGGGGCTCATGGCTTCCCACCGCAGGAAAAGATCGTGGAGCCGGGACGTGCCCGAGAGGCCCACTGCGTGGGCGGTTTCCAGCGTTGTGAAGTGGTTCTTCAGTAGGGATTTGGCGTGGCCAAGGGTCAGATATTGCTGGAATTTCTTGGGTGACACG
>JBCCYG010000323.1:0-2574 GCA_039190145.1 Pseudomonadota bacterium
ACGCAAACGCGCCTGGCCCAGCGCATCCAGCGCGCAGGTGGCGCGATCCTCGTCGGCCTCGGTCTCCACCTCGCCTTCTCCCGCTCCAGCCCCTGAAGGGACCCCATGAAAACCGTCAAAGACTACATCCGCACCATCGTCGATTTCCCCCATGAGGGGATCATGTTCCGCGATGTCACCACGCTCTTCGCCGACCCGCGCGGCTTTCGCATGGCCATCGACCAACTGCTTCACCCCTATGCAGGCGAAGAAATCGACAAAGTGGTGGGGCTCGAGGCGCGCGGTTTCATCCTCGGCGGGGCCATCGCGCATCAGCTGTCGGTGGGCTTCGTGCCGATCCGCAAAAAGGGTAAACTGCCCGGCACCACGATTTCCGAGGAGTATCAGCTCGAATATGGCGAGGCGATCATGGAGGTCCATGATGACGCGCTCCAAGCCGGAGAGAAAGTCCTCCTCGTTGACGACCTCCTCGCAACAGGCGGCACGGCAGAGGCGGGCATCAAGCTCATCGAGCGTCTCGGCGCCAGCGTTATGGGCTGCGCCTTTATCATCGACCTGCCCGATCTCGGCGGTCGCAAAAAGCTCGAAGCCATGGGCCAGGACGTCCACGCCCTCTGCGCCTTCGAGGGCCTCTAAAGTACCGCCGCCCGTCTTCTTTGTTCCCCAAATACTCCCGCCGGAGGCGAAAGCCGTCGCGGCCAAAAGCACCTTAACTCGCATCCACGCACAAATTAATGAAAGACGCGCCTCCAGCGTGCGCAAATCGCGTATGTACAGGTTGTGTACGGGTTGTGCACCGATTGTGCCCCCCGCAATGGCGGCCCGATTTGGCCCCTTTCAGCGAAAAGTTAACGCACGATCACGCCGGGATTGAGGATGCCCAACGGGTCGAGCGCGCCTTTCACAGACCGTAACATGGCGAGGTATGCCGGGTCCCCGTAGCGCTCTAAGTCCTCGACCTTAAGCCGCCCCACGCCATGCTCCGCGGCCACCGAACCGCCCAGCTCATGGGTCAGATCATGCACCGCTTTCTTGATCGCGGGGCGCTCGTTTTCATGGTCCGCCCGGCTCCGCCCCGGCATAGGAAAGACGTTGTAATGCAGATTGCCGTCACCCACATGGCCAAAGCAATTGATCCGAAACTCGCCGATTTTATTGAGCATTCCCGATGCCTTACGGATAAACTCCGGGATCGCGGAAAGCGGCAGGGAGATATCATGGGACGACACCGACCCGATCCGCCGGTTCGCCTCCGGGATGTTCTCCCGTACTGCCCAGAGCGCCTGGCGCTGCTGCTCTGACTGCGCGATCACCGCATCCCCCACCAGCTCACCCGCCGCCTCAAAGAGCGTCTCAAAAGCCCCAGGCGCAGCAAGCCCTTTCGCCAGCCCGAGCTCGATCAGCACGCACCATTCCGGCGGCTCCGCAAAGGGCTGCCGCACCTCCGGGAGCGTCTCGATAAGGAAATCGAAACCCTGGCGGTGGATAAGCTCAAACGCCGACACCCCCTCGCCCACCTGGTCCCGGGCAAGGGCAAGCAAACTGAGCGCCGCCTCCGGTGAGGCGACGGTAAAAACCGCCGTGCCCTTTTCCGCCGGGATCGGCGCGAGCTTGAGCGCGGCGGCGGTGATGATGCCGAGCGTACCCTCCGAGCCGATCATCAGGTTACGCAGGTCGTAGCCCGCATTGTCTTTGCGGAGCCGCGAGAGCCCGTTCCAAACCGTACCATCTGCGAGAACCACTTCCAGCCCGAGGCACAGATCACGCGCATTGCCATAGCGCAGCACGTTCACCCCGCCCGCATTGGTGGCCAACACGCCCCCGATCCGCGCCGAGCCTTCAGAGGCCAGCGACAACGGAAAGAGCCGGCCGTTTTCCTCCGCAACCCGTTGAATATCCGCAAGAATGACGCCCGCCTCGGCAACCATGACGTTCTCTTCACCATGGACAGAGCGGACGCGGTTCATCCGCTCCAGCGACAAAACAATCGGCTCAGAGACCCCTTCGGCAATCTGCCCTCCCACGAGCCCTGTGCCCCCGCCATAGGGCACAATCGGGCAGCGCGCCTCGGCCGCGGCACGCACAATGAGCGCGACCTCCTCGGTCGTCGATGGCGCCAAAACAACCCCGGCCTCCCCTCGGTACCGGCCTCTCGGCTCCTCAAGATATTGCGCTGACGCATCTCGAAAAACCGCGCTTGGGAGAAGGCCTTGCAGGCGAGAAATCAGAGCGCTATCAACGGCTTTCAGCATGGAACGGTTGAACCACCCTGCCCGGCGGATGTCACCTCGGTTCCCGCAAAAACTGCGGGCTAAGCACGAGGATCGTGGGTTCCGGCGGCAGGTCACGCAGGCTCACGGTCACGCTGTTGTCGAGCGTCCGTTGGATCACGAAATCCTCCGCCATCGCCTCCAGAAACCGCTCAAGGTTTTGCTGGCTGAACCAGTGCATCGGCAGCACAAGCGACGAGCGAAGCCTGCTCAGCATCGACTTCACCTCTGCCGTGCCGAGCGTGAATCCCCCGTCCACGGGGACCATCACGACATCAAGCCGCCCGAGGGCTGCGTATTGTGC
>JBCCYG010000324.1:0-2544 GCA_039190145.1 Pseudomonadota bacterium
CTTGCCGATGCCGCCCTTGCCATAGATCGCGATGATCTGCGTCTTCTTCGTGGGCTCGCCCTCGGCGATGATGTCGGCGAGGTCCTCATTGGCCTCGTCCCGCAGACGCTGGTCGAAGTCGCGCAGGTTGGGCACATCCTTCATGCGATATCCTCCCAATCAAGGATCATTTTCAGGCATGACGGGTCGCTAAACGCGGTCTCGTAGGCCTCGGGGGCATCGGCTGCGGATTTCCGATGGGTGATCAGATCGTCGAGGCGAAGCTTGCCGGTCTCAACGAGATCGCGCGTGGCGATCATGTCTTCCGCCGTCCATTCAGCAGCCACGCGGAGGCGGGCCTCTTTGATGAAGGCGGGAGGAAAGGCGAAAGAGAGAGGCTGGGAGTAGAAACCGGCCAGGGTGATCTCACCGCCCTTGGCGAGCCGTCCAATAAGCGAGTTCAGCAGGGCGCCGTTGCCCGATGCGTCATAGATCGCGGAATAGTCGCGGCGCTCATCAAGGTCCGGCTCGGTAACGCTGTAGCCATTGGCATCCATCCGGGCCGCATCGATTTCCCAAACGGTGGGAGCCTTGCCCCCCATGGCGAGTTTGATGCGCGCCAAAAGCTGACCCAGCACGCCGTGACCGACGATAAGATCGGGCAGCTTTGCCCCCTCGGCCGCCAGCGCATGCCGCGCTGTTGCTGCAAGCGCGAGGAGAGCGCCCTCAGCCCCATGCCCTGAATCGATGCGAGTCACCCGGTCCGCCGCCGTGACAAGGCGCTTTGTTGCACCCCCGAAAAGACCAAAGGCGCCGTCGTAGCAATTGGCCCCAGGAACAAAGACTGTTTCGCCCACTTTGAGGCCCGTTCCAGGGGTCGTTTCGACCACTTCCCCCATGGATTCATAACCCGGGACAAGCGGGAAACCGGAGCCTGGAAATGGCGGCATGTCACCGGAGTAAAACAGTTTTTCCGTTCCAGAGGAGATGCCAGAGTGCCGGATTTCAACGACAACATCGCCCACTTCCGGGCCCTTTAGGGCCACGGTCTCTAATCCAAGCCGGCGAGGCTCGGAGAGCAGGACGGCGGTGGTGTGCACCTAAACGCTCCCTTGTCGTTGGCTCCGCGAGGCAATGAGAGACTCATTGTCACGGGCATTGGCTATGAGTGTCAGTCTAGCCTTACACTTTACAATGTCAATTAGACTGGACAAAGAATTGTCAGCCAATTTTGCGCGCCGTCACGACCGAGGTGACAAAGGCGCGGCGCGGCTTGGGCGTCTTAACCTCTCCAAAACCTGCAGATTTTAGCATTGCCGCGATCTGTTCCTGGGAACGCGCCCGGCCCGTCTCCATGCAAAATGTGTAGAAAGCGAAATAAACGTCGCCTGCGACAGTGGGTGTCTGCCCGCCTGTCATGGGCTCAGAGACAACCAAACGTCCGCCTTCCGGCAGGGCATCAAAGACCTTTGCCAAAAGCGCCTCTACGGTCTCATCAGCGTGGTCATAGAGCACGCGCACGAGGCTGATCGTATCCGCGCCGCGCGGCAGTGCATCGTCTCGAAATGATCCCGGCGTAATTTCTGCACGATCCGCAAGCCCGGCGGCGCGAAACCGGCTTTCGGCGCCAGGGGCAACAGCGGGTAGATCAAAGAGGTGGAGCTTAGGCGCGCGATGCTTTTGCCCGAGGGCCGTCAAAAACGCACCTGTGCCACCACCGATATCAAGCACCTGCTTTGCGTCGCTGAGATCCACCGCTGCCAGCGTGTCCTGCGCCACCAAGCGCTGCGTGTCGGCCATGAGGTCGGAATATGCGCGCGCTGTATCAGGGTCTTGGGCAGCAGCCGCCCCAAAAACGTAGGGCCAGAAGAGCGCCAATTCAGGGGCGCTTTCCCCGCGCAGCAGAGCCACGGGATCCGCCATATCACGGTACATAACCGCGTGATGGCGGATCATCGGCACAAGTCCCGGCACCCCCAGAAGCGCCGCGCCTTTGGTCGTCAGGCCGTAAGCGCCCTTCTTGCGGATGAGCAGCCCAATAGCGCAGCCCGCATCGAGCAGCAGCACCGCGTTTCTCTCATCAACATCAGGGAGCAGGTCCGTTGCCGATGCTGGCCCGTGTGACAGCCGCTCCAAAACGCCCATTTCAACCAAGGCAAAGAGCGTCTGCGATTTCACAAAACCGGCGATGAGATCGAACATCTCCTCGCCTTCGCGCTTTGCTTTGCCGGCTAGAAAAGGCGTCTTAGCCGCAAAAGCCTGAAACCGCTCGGAAGCTGCCAGCCGAAGCATCCAGGCGCGCGGACCGCGGCCAAAGCGGCCCTGCTTTACAGGCGCTTGGGCCGGAACGCGGCTGGTGTCATTCATTCTGCGGCGGTGCGCGCGGCCGCAAAGAGGGGCGTCAGGCGCTCGGCGTAGCGGCGAACCATCTCCGCGAGCATGGCCTCACCCTTACAATGCGGGATCGAGGCGATGGCCCCGGCCAGTGTGTCATCGAGCTTTGAAATCGCGCCCTGCACGCCGAGCAGGGTCACCGCATTGGGACGCCCATGGAGGTCATCTTGC
>JBCCYG010000325.1:0-2523 GCA_039190145.1 Pseudomonadota bacterium
GTGGGTGACGATGATCATCGTGCGGCCCTCATCGGCCAGCCCGCGGATCACCTTGATCACCTCTTGCTCGAGCTCTGGGTCGAGGGCGGAGGTGGGTTCGTCGAAAAGGAGCGCCTTGGGTTCCATGGCGAGCCCGCGGGCGATGGCCGCGCGTTGCTGCTGCCCGCCGGAGAGCTCGGCGGGGTAGCGCTCGCATTTGTCGCCGATGCCGACCTTATCGAGGATGGCGCGGGCGCGCGCCTCTACCTCTTTAAGGTCATGGCCGAGGACCTGAACGGGTGCCTCCATCACGTTTTGGAGGATCGTTAGATGGGCCCAGAGATTGAACTGTTGAAAGACCATCGACAGGTTCGTGCGCATCTTCAGGAGCTGCTTTTTGTCGGCCGGGCGGCGGGCATGACCCGTGCCCGACCACTTCACGGGTTCGCCTTCGAAGAGGATTTCGCCTTGCTGGCTGTCCTCAAGGAGGTTGCAGCATCTCAGCAGCGTGGATTTCCCGGAGCCGGAGGAGCCGATGAGGCTGATCACGTCTCCGCGTTTGGCGTGGATGTCCACGCCTTTGAGCACCTCGAGGGCGCCATAGGCTTTGTGCAGGTTTTTAATCTCTATGACCGGTGCAGCGGTGGTCAATTGCGTCCCCGTGGTTTGGCAAAATACGCCATGAAATGCGTGGCTTGGCAAACGGAATCGACGGGCTAACCCAGCGTCACGGTGCTGGCGGTTCGGGGACGTCGAAATATTGGGCTTCGTTCAGCACCGGAAACCCGGTGAGGTTGAGCGCGGCGCGGTGGACTTCGTCTATCGTGTCCATAGCGCTGGTGAGAGCAGTGCGGAGGGGGGCGACCCATTCCGCGCGGGACGTGATCAGCGGCGGTGCTGGGGTGGGTTTCGTGGTTTCGCGGACAGTTAAGCCTTCCGGAAGACCGACGAGGAAAAGCGTGTGGCGGTCGATCAGCGCCACATCCGCGCGGCCGTCAGCGACGGCAGCCAGTGACAGCGCATGGGCGCCCGTTTCGAGCGATGGGAGAAACCCGTAGCCTTGTGCCGCGCCCCAGCCCGATTGAGAATCCGCATCGTTGTAGGCGAGACGCGCGCCTTGCGAGGGGTCTTCGCCGATGCGGTGAGCAAGCGCGGAGGAATAGTGCCCCGGTTGGCAACCGGGGATGCCGTGGTCTGGGGTGGCAACGTAGTGGACAGTCTCGGACAGGTGCCGCGTGAAGACCAGGCCACAGGTTTGCGAGAGGAGGAGGTCTGGAGCGCGCCAATCCGCCATCAGATTTTTAGAACGGGTTAGCCGCTCTGGCACGTCAAACGGGAGGGCGCGTCGTATCTCGGCCCATAGCGCGTCATTGGCTGCTTGCACATGCAAGGGGTCGTACATCGGCAGGCTGGCGCGCATTTGAGGCTAGGAGGCCTTTTCCGCTGCCTGCCGCGCGATGGCGCTGTCGCGATCGTTGATGCCGAGGAGGTTCGCCACGAGGCGCAGAAGCGCGTTTTCTTCGTCGTCGCGGACGCCGTCGGCCAGCACGACGGACCACAGCGCCTCGATAACGCCCATGCGCTCCTCATAAGGAACGGCGTCCTTGATCGCGCGGGTGAAGCGGACGGTGTCAGGGGCCTCAGATTCGAGCGTTTCAGCGTCTTTGACTAACGCCTCGGCATTGGCGGCGCTCAGGCTATAGCGGCGTGTGGCGATGGCGAGAATGCGTGTGCGCTCCTCGGCGTCGTAGGTGCCGTCAGCCATGGCGACACGTACGAGAAGCGCGGTGAGGGCAAGGCGGGCATCGCCGTCGTCGAGCGGGTCGGGCTCTGGTTGGGTGAGGCGGTTAAGAAGTTGTCCGAACATTCCCGGTACCTAGGTGCCGATTGCGCCGAGGGCAATTGGTGGCGTTAGGGCTCGTAGCCTTCGACGATCACGAGGTCGGATTTGGCAATGGGGTCTCGGATGGCTTTGGCGGCCTGATAGGTTTCTGAGGCGAAGCAGGCATGGGCGGCTTCGATGGTCGGAAACTCGATCACGACGGTGCGCGGGCGGGCGTGGCCTTCGGGTACCTCCTGGGCGCCTGCGCGGACAAGGAAGCGCGCGCCATATTCGGCGAAGGGGGCGGCGTTGGCTGCTTTGTACTTTTCGTAGATTTCGGGATCTTCCACTGTCACATGAGCGATCCAGTAGCCTTTGGGCATTAGGTGCCTTCCTTATTCGGCATGCCAGGGAGGACGCCCGCGGCCAGCGCAGTGGCGCGGTTTGCGCCGATGCCAAGAATTTTTGCTACTTTGTCGACGACCTCTTCTTCGCTGCGGTGCTTGAGCCCGTCTGCCAAGAGGACCTCCCAAAGGGCTACAAACATCTTTTCGCGGCCTTCCTCGGGAACCTCTTTGGCGAGGATTTCGCTGAGCTCAGTCGTGCTTGGCATGGCTTCCTCGAGCTTTTCGCAGGATGCGCGGAACTTTGCGGCGTCTACGGCGGACAGGCCGTTGCGCTTGGCGAGGATGAAGTCGATGCGCTCGAGCTCTTGGTAGAGA
>JBCCYG010000326.1:0-2475 GCA_039190145.1 Pseudomonadota bacterium
CCCCGATCCTTGGAGGTCTTGTCGTTGGTCTCCTTCTCGATCGCTTTACCGATGACGGGCGCGTCCGGTCTGTTGCGGACGTGATTGAAGGCGCAGCGCTTAAAGAGGGCCGTGTCGAAGTGAGGGCGGGCCTGGCTTCCGCCCTCGCGTCGCTTATCACGCTGTCTTCCGGCGGATCGACAGGTCGCGAAGGGCCGGTTGTTCACCTTGCAGGGGTAATTGCGACTAAGGTGTCGAACTTTATCCGCGCTGACGGGATTACCGGGCGTGACCTCTTGGGCTGCGCCGTGGCCGCCGCCGTTTCCGCCTCGTTCAATGCCCCGATTGCCGGGGCCCTCTTTGCGCTTGAGGTAATCCTTCGGCATTTTGCCGTCCACGCATTTGCTCCCATTGTCATCGCATCCGTCGCGGGAACGGTGGTGTCGCGGCTCTGGTTTGGCGACATCACAGAGTTTTCTCTCCAGACCCAAAATATGCTGGCCTTCTATGTCGAGCTTCCGGCATTCATGATCCTCGGCCTTATTTCTGGGCTCGTCGCCGTTGTCCTCATGCGAACCATTTTTTGGTTCGACGCCATCGGCACAAAGGCCCATGCAAAGATGGGCGTGCCCCGCTGGACAAGACCCGCCATGGCAGGCGCGATGCTCGGCGCCATTGCGATCTTTTACCCGCACATTATCGGCGTCGGCTACGAGACAACCACGGCGGCGCTGTCTGGCGAGCTGATCTTCCATGAGGCCATCGTCTACTGCCTCATTAAGATTGTCGCCGTGGCAATCACGATGGGAGGACGCATGGGTGGCGGTGTCTTTTCTCCGTCGCTCATGGTGGGCGCGCTCACCGGGCTCGCCTTTGGCATCGTCGCGACCTCTATCTTTCCTGATGTCTCAGGCTCTGAGACGCTTTACGCGCTTGCCGGGTTGGGGGCGGTCAGTGCCGCGGTCATCGGCTCACCTATTTCAACCACGCTCATCGTTTTTGAGCTCACCGGTGATTGGCAGACCGGGCTTGCGGTGATGGTGGCTGTTTCGCTCTCAACTGCTGTATCCGCCCGTCTGGTCGATGGCAGCTTCTTCCTCACACAGATCGAAAAGCGCGGCGTTCACCTCGCCGCAGGGCCCCAAGCGTATCTTCTGGCGACCTTTGGCGTGATACAGATCATGCGGCGCCCGGATCATCCGCGCGCGCCGTCGGAAGAGCGATGTAAACAGCTCATCGCGGAAAGCGTTTACCTCACCGATACGGCGACACTTGAGACGGCCATGCCTCTCTTTGAGGCAACCAATGAGGTATTCTTGCCCGTGGTCTCGCTAAGAGAAGAGCAGCCCACGCTGATCGGCGCGCTCTTTCAGGTCGACGCGCTCAAGGCCTACAACCGTGCCCTAGCCGCGACGGCAGCCGAAGAGCACTCCTAGATTTTCTCGACGGTGACGTCTTCGTGGCCAAAAGCTAGGTATTCCGCGATCTCCGACACGCCGTCTTTGGGGGCCTCATAGCTCCAAACCGCGTTTTCGAGCGTTTTGCTCTTAGTCACGATGTGGAAGTAGCTTGCATCACCCTTATGCGGGCAATGCGTGGACTTGTCAGAGGCATCGAGGAACGCCATCGCGATATCGCTTCGGGGGAAGTAGATGACTTCGGGATAGCTGCCCTCGGCCAGCTCGAGCGCGGCTTTAGACTCCCCGATTACAGCACCACCAACGCGGACAGTCCACGTGCCCTCGGATTTTCGTATTTTGATGTGATCTGCCATGATGCCTCCCTGTGCCCTGCTGGGCGTAGTTCTGTCGTTTGGGTGTGACAGATGCGTGTCAAATAGCCGTTGTCGCTTGGGTGATCCACCCCTGAGCCCGCTCTGAAAGCTGCCCAGAGACTCGGCGCGCGCATTCGGCGTGATAGTCATTGAGCCAATCGCGTTCCTCGTCCGTCAACATCTCCGCCACGACAAGCCGCGTGTCGATCGGCACATAGGTAAGCGTCTCAAAGCTCAGCATCTCGCGAGCATCCGCGCCCGGCAAAGCAGGGGCTGGCTCAACCACGATCAGGTTCTCAATTCGGATACCAAAAGCCCCCTCGCGGTAGTACCCGGGCTCGTTCGACAGGATCATCCCAGGTTCAAGCGGCAGTGTGGAAAGCCGGCTGATCCGCGCCGGTCCCTCGTGGACAGAGAGGTATGAGCCCACTCCGTGGCCTGTCCCATGATCGTAATCCTGGCCCGCCATCCAGAGCGGCGCGCGAGCGAGCGTATCGATATGCGCCCCTGCAACGCCTTTGGGAAAGCGAATACGAGAAAGCGCGATCATGCCTTTGAGCACTCGGGTAAAAGCGGCCTTAGCGTCTAAAGGCGGCTCGCCGATGGCAATTGTTCGGGTGATGTCAGTGGTGCCATCCACATATTGGCCGCCACTGTCTACCAGGAAAAGCTCGCCTTCTTTGAGCGCTCGGTTCGTTTCCTCGGTTACGCGGTAGTGCACG
>JBCCYG010000327.1:0-2469 GCA_039190145.1 Pseudomonadota bacterium
CAAAGCGGTTCTTGATCGGCATCTGGTTTCCTTAAGAAAGGTGGCGGATGAGCTTTTCGAGGAACGCTTCTCCCGCCTCGAATTGCTCCACCGTGATGAATTCGTTTGGTTGATGAGCTAGGGCGATGTCCCCTGGACCACAAATCACGGTGCTGTAGCCACCGTCCTGGAACCAGCCGCCATCGGTGCCGTAGGGCACGGTGTTTTGGCTGTTGTCCCCAGTGATGCGCCGCGCGAGCTCTTCTGCGGGGCTGTCGGGCTCCGGGCTCACGCCTGGCCCCGGCGCCAAGATCCTGCAGGTGACACCGGCCTCTGGATGCACCGCTTTAATCTCTGCATCAACTTCATCGCAGAAGTCTTTGAAATCCTGAAAGTGTCGCCCATCCATTTCGGAGGGTACGTTGCGCACATCTACGCTGAAGGAGCAGTCTTTGGCCGTGATATTGTGCGCCGTTCCGCCACTCAGCATGCCCACATGAAGCGTCGTGTAAGGCGGGTCAAAAGCGGCGTCCTCCGGTGCCACCTCCTTGGCGCGGTTCTCCTCTGACCGCACACGCAGCCATTCGATAAGCCGCGCGGCGACCATGGTGGCACTCACCCCGTCATGCATCTTTGAGGAATGCACCTCGAAGCCTCGCACATCGACAAAACACGCGTCGCAGCTTTTGTGCCCGCTGACGACCTTCATCCCCGTGGGCTCCCCCACGATGACGGCGTTGGCGAGCGGCAACTCGCGCTTAAGCGCCTTCACAAGGGGGCGCGCACCGAGGAGGCCCACCTCCTCATCATAGCTCAGCGCGAGTTGAATGGGCCGCTTAAGCTCTTTCATCTTGGGCACCGCAGCGACGGCAAGCGCCACAAAACCCTTCATATCGGTCGTGCCGCGCCCGTAAAGCCGCCCATCTTTCTCGACGACAGAGAAGGGGTCCGTCACCCAATCCTGCCCATCGACCGGCACCACGTCGGTATGCCCTGAGAGGATCACCCCGCCAGGCTCCTCCGGCCCGATATGGCAAAAGAGCGAGGCCTTCTCGCCTGTCTCATCATAGTCGCGATGACACGTCACACCGTGGGAGGCCAGGTAATCCTCCACGAAATCAACGAGCGGCAGGTTCGAATCCCGGCTCACCGTCGGGAACCCGACCAGCCGGTCGAGCATCTCGCGCGCAGAAAGCTCCATCATGACGCTCGTTTGTACCCCGCCCACTCTCCTTTGAGAACAAAGTGTCCGGGCGCGACCTCGTCATAGACCGACGGCGCAGGATCATAGTCGAGCGGGTGGATCGGCGACGGGATGGGGCGGAAATTGAGCTCCTTTTCGGATTTCCGCTGCGTGGGATCGGCCACCGGCACGGCCTTGAGCAGGCTCTGGGTATATTCGTGCTTTGGGTCTTCAAAGATCGCCCGCCGCGGCCCCATCTCGACGATCCGTCCGAGATACATAACGCCCACGGTGTGAGAGACGCGCTCCACCACCGCCATGTCATGAGAAATGAACAGGAGTGAAATTCCAAGCTCCGACTGAAGCTCCATCAGCAGGTTAAGAACCTGCGCTTGCACCGAGACGTCGAGCGCGGACACGGCCTCATCAGCCACAATAAGCTTAGGGTTCAGGGCCAACGCCCGCGCGATCGCGATCCGCTGACGCTGCCCGCCCGATAGCTCATGGGGGAAGCGACGCATAAAACTGCGTGGTAGCTCCACCCGATCAAAAAGCTCGGCCACCCGATCCGTCTTTGCCTGCCCGGTCAGCAACCCATAATTATCAATTGGCTCAGACACTTGCGCCGAGAGCTGCATCTGCGGATTAAGGCTCGCAAATGGATCCTGAAAGACCATCTGCATGTCTTTGCGCGCCTGCCTGAGGCCCTCCTCATCGAGCTCCATGACATCAACGCTGTCGAGCATGACCGAGCCCGCCTGAGGCTCCACCAGCCTGAGAAGCGAGCGCCCGCAGGACGACTTCCCGCAGCCAGACTCTCCCACAAGCGAAAGCGTCTGCCCCTTCTTGATGTCAAAGCTGACATCTTCCACGGCGTGCACATTGGCCACCGTCCGGCGAAAGAACCCGCCCTTGACCGGGAACCTTGTCACCAGGTTTTTCACGCTGAGCAGGACCTTGTCCTGGCCCTCGATTGGTTTGACATCAGCGCTGTCTGTTCCAAGGAGCTTCATCGGCTCCGGAAAGTCTTTCCCGCTCATCTCGCCCAGCCGCGGCACAGCGGCGAGGAGCGCTTGCGTGTAAGGGTGTTGCGGCTTCTCAAAAATCTGCTGGACTGGGCCTTCTTCGACCTTCTCACCGCGGAACATCACAACCACCCGGTCGGCCATCTGCGCCACAACGCTCATGTCATGGGTGATGAACATGACCGCCGTGCCGGTTTCCCGCTTCAAACGATCCATGAGCGCCAAGATCTCAGCCTGAATGGTCACATCGAGCGCCGTCGTCGGCTCATCCGCGATCAAAAG
>JBCCYG010000328.1:0-2409 GCA_039190145.1 Pseudomonadota bacterium
CCCGATCATGCCGTTCATCAAATGCGGCGAGGTCGACCAAACACTACTCACCATGATCCGCGCCAATGTCCGCGAGCCCGACCAGCTCGTCGGCGACATCTACGCCCTCGCCACCTGTAACGATATCGGTGCCCGGCGGCTCCATGAGATGATGGAGGAGTTTGGACTCAGCGATCTCTCTGGTATCTCCGACTTCATCCTGAAAAACTCGCGCGAAGCGACGCTCCAGGCGATCAATGCCTTCGCCCCCGGCGAAGCCAGTGGAGGCATGAAGATCGACGGGTATGCGACTGAAATAGACCTGAAGGTCAAACTCACTGTCGAAAAAGACTGGATCCTGAGCGACTGGTCAGGCACAAGTGGAGTCGACAAGAAGGGGATCAACGTACCCCTCGTCTACACCAAGGCCTATGCATGCTACGCGCTTAAATGCGCCATCGCGCCCGAGATACCCAATAACGCGGCCTCCCTCGCTCCGTTCGAAATCACCGCGCCCGAAAACACCATTGTCAACGCGGTCTTCCCGGCGCCCGTCGCGCTGCGCCACGTCATCGGCCACATGGTCCCCGACACCGTCTATGACGCGCTAGCAAAGCTCCTGCCCGGCCAGATACCCGCCGAAGGCGCGGGCTGTCTCTGCAACTTCCAGCTTTCGCTCCGTCCTACCGGGCCGGATGGCACGCGTGCCGAGGTACTGACCTTTAATTCCGGCGGCTCCGGCGCGCGACCCACGCTAGATGGCATGAGCGCGACCGCGTTTCCGTCTGGCGTCATGACCATGCCCGTGGAGGCAACCGAACAGGTCGGCCCGGTCATCATCTGGCGCAAGGAGCTCAGGCCTGACTCCGGCGGCGCGGGCCAGCAAAGAGGCGGGCTCGGGCAATACATGGATGTGGGCGCGCGCGAGGGGCACGAGTTCGACATCTCTGCCATGCTTGACCGCACCAGGCACCCCGCCCGCGGCCGGGACGGCGGGCACGATGGCGGCGCAACCAAGATCGCTCGCAGCGATGGCGCAAAGATGCAGGGCAAAGGCCGACAATTCGTCCCCGAAGGACACATCGTGCAGATGGCTTTCCCCGGCGGCGCAGGCTTTGGCGATGCTTCCAACCGCGACAAGACCCTCGTCGAAAGAGACCTTGCCCTCGGTTACATCTCGCCAAAGAGCGCGAAGGACATCTACGGTCTTAATGACCAAGAGATCGCCGAGGTCCTCGCCAAAGCCGCAAAGGGAGACGCCCCATGACCGCATGGCAGACGCCGCAGTATGACAGCTACGACATCGTCATCGTAGGCGGCGCGATGATGGGCTCATCAACGGCCTTTTGGCTGCAAAAGCTGGGCTATACGGGCCGCGTCCTCATGGTGGAGATGGACCCCACCTATCAGGCCTGCTCCACCGCGCACACCAATAGCTGCATCCGCCAGCAGTTTTCGAGCGAGCTCAACATCCGCATCAGCCAGACCACGGCGCGTTTCATCAAGAACATCCGGGAGGAGATGGGCGACGAACGCGTCCCCGACATCACTTTCCAAAGCTACGGGTACATGTATCTTTCCGATGATCCCGGGTTTTCCGCCACGCTCAAAGAGCTCGCCGCACTTCAGCGCTCACTAGGCGCAGAGACGGAGATCCTAACGCGAGAGGAAATCGCCGGGCGCTACCCTTTCTACAATCTCGACGGCATCGCGGCCGGCTCGATCAACACGAAGGACGAAGGCTATTGGGATGGTGGCACTGTTTTTGAGTGGTTCCGGCGCCTCGCTCGGGAAAGGGGCACCGAATACTGCACCAACCGCGTCACCGGCTTCACGATGTCCGGCACGCAGATCACCCATGTCGAGCTCGCAAGCGGCGACAAGATCGCCTGCAGCCAGGTGCTCAACGCCGCTGGGCCCCGCGCTGCGCTGATCGCTGACATGGCGGGCATCACGCTCCCCGTCGAGCCGCGCAAGCGCTTTACCTACATCTTCTCGGCCGAGGAACCGCTCGACCGCGACCTGCCACTGACCATTGATCCCTCTGGCGTCCATTGCCGCCAGGATGGGCCCAAGACCTATCTTTGCGGTGCCACGCCGGATGACGACCCCGCGGTCGACCCGACTGACTTCGCCATGCATGACGACACGTGGATAGAGAAAGCCTGGCCCGCCATCGCCCACCGCATCCCAGCCTTTGAGCGGATAAAGATCGTGGCCGAATGGGCGGGGCACTATGCTTATAACACGCTCGACCAGAACGCGATCATGGGCACGCACCCGACAGCCGCAAACCTCACTTTCCTCAACGGGTTCTCAGGCCACGGGCTTCAGCAAAGCGTGCCCATGGGGCGCGGCACGGCAGAATGGCTTATGCATGGGGAGTACAGGACGCTAGACATGTCGCCCTTCTCCATCGCCCGTGTTACC
>JBCCYG010000329.1:0-2387 GCA_039190145.1 Pseudomonadota bacterium
GGTCGGGGCGCGGGAAAGACGCGCGCGGGGGCCGAGTGGATCAGGAGCGAAGTTGAGGGTGCGCTCCCCTGGGATGCGGGGCGCGCGCGGCATGTGGCGCTGGTCGGGGAGACCTATGATCAGGCGCGGGATGTCATGGTGTTTGGGGAAAGCGGTATACTTGCCTGCTCCCCCCCTGATCGGCGACCGAACTGGGAAGCGTCGCGCCGGAGGCTGGTTTGGCCGAATGGTGCCGTGGCGCAGTGCTTTTCGGCGTCTGACCCGGAGGCTTTGCGCGGGCCGCAATTTGATTGCGCCTGGGCCGATGAGATCGCGAAATGGCCGAAGGCGGAGGATGCTTGGGATAACTTGCAATTCGCGCTGCGGCTGGGCGAGCAGCCGCGGGCGGTGGTGACGACGACGCCGAGGAATTCGGCGGTACTCCGGCGGGTTTTGGACATGCCGTCCACGGTGATGACACAGGCGCCGACGGAGGCGAACCGAGCATATCTGGCCTCTTCCTTCCTGGAGGAAGTGCGGGCGCGGTACGCGCATTCGCGGCTCGGGCGACAAGAGCTCGATGGTGTGATGCTCGATGATGTCGAGGGGGCGCTTTGGACGCGAGACACGCTGGAGGCGGCTGGCTTTGACATCCGGCCTTCGGTGGATCGCGTTGTGGTGGCAGTAGACCCGCCCGCGGGCGTTGGTGGCGACGCGTGCGGAATAGTAGTTGTCGGCTGCGAGATGTCGGGGCCGCCCGTGGATTGGCGTGCTTACGTCTTGGCAGATTGCTCCGTTGAAAGCGGGACGCCTTTGAAATGGGCGCAGGCGGCCTGTGACGCGGCGCGCGACCACGGTGCGGATCGCATCGTGGCGGAGGTGAACCAGGGCGGAGCGATGGTCGAGGCGATGATCCGGCAGGTGGACCCGCTGGTTGCCTATTCAGGCGTCCATGCCTCGCGCGGGAAGGTGGCGCGGGCGGAACCTGTGGCTGCTTTGTACGAGCAGGGCCGGGTGCGCCATGCTCGTGGGCTGCACGCGCTGGAAGATCAGATGTGCCAGATGACCCTGGCAGGCTTTCAGGGGACGGGCTCGCCCGACCGGGTCGATGCGCTCGTCTGGGCGCTGACAGATGCGATGCTTGAGCCCGCAAAAACGTGGCGGTCGCCGCGCGTGCGGGGGCTTTAGGACTATCCGTCCCGGACTTGATCCGGGACCTCTGCTTCGGCGCAACCGGGGTGGCAGCGCAGTGCGGCTTTGGCTGCACGCTGATGAAAATGGTGGCGCGCGATGCGCCGGAACTGCTCAAAATCAGGAGCTTACAACATGGTTTTCAACCTGTTCAATTCCGCGCGCGGTGACGTGGAGGAGGCTAAGGCCTCGGCCACGGGGCCGGTGATTGCTTACCATTCTTCTGGCCGTGTGGCCTGGTCACCGCGCGACGTGGGTTCACTCACGCGGGCAGGGTTCCTAGGAAATCCGGTCGGGTTTCGTGCGGTAAAGCTCATTGCGGAGGCGGCAGCGGCATTGCCGCTTATCTTGCAGGATGCGGAGCGTCGGTATGAGACGCATCCGATCCTGTCGCTCATTCAGCGCCCGAATGCAGCGCAGGCCAAGGCTGATCTGTTGGAAGCGCTTTACGGGCAGATCCTTTTATCGGGAAACGGCTATGTCGAGGCCGTAGGCGGCGAGTTCCCGCTCGAGCTTCATGTCTTGCGGTCGGACCGGATGAGCCTGGTGCCGGGGGCGGACGGCTGGCCCGTGGCCTATGAATATGCGGTTGGTGGCCGGAAACATCGCTTTTCTGTCGCTGAAGGGGCATCTCCGATTTGTCATATCAAGGCGTTCCATCCGCAGGACGATCATTACGGCCTGTCCCCGATGCAGGCGGCGGCAACAGCGCTTGATGTGCATTCTTCGGCGACGCGCTGGTCTAAGGCGCTTTTGGACAACGCGGCGCGGCCTTCCGGGGCCATCGTCTACAATGGCTCTGACGGGCAGGGTCAGATGGCGCCGGATCAGTATGATCGGCTTGTGACCGAGATGGAGATGCACCATCAGGGAGCGCGGAATGCCGGGCGGCCGATGCTTCTCGAGGGTGGGTTGGATTGGAAGCCCATGGGTTTCTCCCCCTCGGACATGGAATTTCAAAAGACGAAAGAGGCGGCGGCGCGGGAGATCGCTACGGCCTTTGGCGTCCCACCGATGCTCTTGGGCATTCCAGGCGAGGCGACTTATGCCAATTACCAGGAGGCGCATCGGGCGTTCTATCGACTTACGGTCCTTCCCCTTGCGAGCAAGGTCTGTCAGGCGCTCAGCGCTTGGCTCGGGTCGATGGATGGGGAGTTTGTGGAGCTGAAACCCGATCTCGATCAGGTGCCTGCGCTTTCTGCAGAACGCGAGGCGCA
>JBCCYG010000330.1:0-2385 GCA_039190145.1 Pseudomonadota bacterium
AAGGCATCCGGGCCGTCCGATCGCGATTTGCGCTAAAGAAGTTCATTGAGCGGGCTCGACTGCCCTAATCATCGTGCCGCTGCGCTTTCAGGTTTGCCACGTATGCGGCCTACAGTTTTATCCAGGCAGTTTTCAGGTCGAAGTATTTGTCAAAAGCTTGGAGCGATTTGTCGTGGCCATTGCCGGACTGCTTTACCCCCCCAAGAGGGACAGTGACGTCAGGGCCCCCATAGGTGTTCACGTGGACAACGCCTGTCTTAAGCGCCCGGATCATCCGGTGCGCGCGGGAAAGGTCGGCTGTCCACACGCCGCCGGCGAGGCCGTAGTCGGTACTGTTGGCGAGCTGAATTGCCTCTGCTTCATCGTCAAAGGGGGTAATCGCAAGCACCGGCCCAAATACCTCTTGCTGGGCGAGCGTATCGGTCTCCTTGACCCCAACGACGATCGTTGGCTCCATAAAATAGCCGCCCGTGTCCTGCCTTATCTGCGCGCCGCCATGGGCGATTTCATTGCCTTCGCTTTGTGCTGTTTCAACGAAGCTGAGGTTTCTGGCGAGCTGCGCTTTGTTGTTCACAGCGCCTGCTTGCGTGGCGAGGTCTAGCGGGTCACCCACTTTGAGATCAGTGGCGGCTTTGGTGAGTTCCGCGACGAACTCGTCATGAACAGAGTGCTCAACCAGCAGTCTCGACCCAGCGACACAGACTTGGCCAGAATTTCGAAAGATGCCAGCCGCTGAGATAGCGGCCGCCTCGGCAAGGTTTTTGGCATCCGCAAACACAACGTTTGCGGATTTGCCGCCGAGCTCCAGATAGCAGCGCTTTAGGTTAGAGGCCGCTGAAGCTCGTAGGAGCCTTCGGCCCGTGGCGCCGGAGCCCGTAAAGACGATCACGTCAACCAGAGGAGAGTGCGACAGGGTCTCACCCACGACGGTCCCTTCTCCTGTCACGATGTTCAAAACACCGGGCGGGAGCCCCGCCTCATGGGCGATCTCGACCATGCGGAGAAGCGACAAAGAAGCCGTCTCTGCGGGCTTAATGACCACTGTATTGCCTGCTGCGAGGGCTGGGCCGAGCTTCCAGGCACCGATCATCAGAGGAAAGTTCCAGGGGATGATCGCTGCCACAACGCCCACCGGCTCGCGGTGAATAAGGCCCAGGACGCCGGGTTCCGTCGGGGCGATCTCGCCATAGAGCTTGTCGATGGCCTCGGCATAGTAGCGCAGCGTGGCGATGGCAGAGCCGGGCTCGGCTTTCAGCGCCATGGCGATTTCCGTGCCATTGTCGCGCACGCCGAGCACCGCGAGTTTCAGCGCCTCTGCCTCCATCAAGTCGGCCCATTTGAGCATGACTTTCTTGCGTGCGGCTGGCGCCAGCGACGACCACCGGCCATCGTCAAAAGCCCGGCGTGCAGCCGCGATGGCCCGTTCCGTGTCTTCGACCGTGCCCTTGGGGATCGTGGTGAGCTTGGTGCCATCGGCAGGGCAGATAACGTCCATCTCAGCGCCATCACTGGCTGCGGTTAGGGCACCGTCGATGAGCATCTTTGCGGGCCCAACCGGCACGTGGCGGAGGGCATCAATAGCGGCTTGGTCGGTCACGTCTTGTCTTTCAATCTACCGCGGGCAAGGTTGCCGAGGCGGCCCGGTCGTTGCAAGAGCAATCATTGAAGAGAGGTGAGGCCATGGCGGATAAAACGATCCTAGTCATTGGGACTTACGACACCAAGGACGATGAGCTCCACTATGTCTGCGATGCGATCAGGGGCCAGGGCGGCGCGGTGCTCTCTATGGATGTAAGCGTGCTTGGTGACCCGTCGCGGCCTACGGATATCTCCAAACATGATGTGGCGGAGGCAGCGGGCGCGACAATTCAGGAGGCCATCGACGCGGGCGACGAAAATCAGGCTATGCAGATCATGGCGCGGGGGGCCGCAGCGCTCTGTGCATCGCTCTATGGCGAAGGCCGGATTGACGGGATGATCGCTTTGGGCGGGACGATGGGAACAGACCTCGCGCTTGATTGCGCGCAAGTCTTGCCCATGGGTGTGCCGAAATTCGTGGTATCGACCGTCTCCTTTTCACCGCTTATTCCTGCGGATCGGCTGTCGCCGGATATCCAGATGATCCTTTGGGCCGGCGGGCTCTACGGGCTGAACTCCGTCTGCAAGTCCTCGCTTTCCCAGGCGGCGGGGGCGGTCTTGGGGGCCGCGCGCGCCGTAGAGCCACCGAAAGCGGATCGGCCTGTAATTGGGATGATGAGCCTGGGGTCATCCTGTCTGAAATACATGAAGCTTCTGCGCGATCCGTTGCAGAAACGCGGCTTTGAGGTCGCCGTGTTTCACGCCACCGGGATGGGCGGCATGGCCTATGAGGCGCTCGCCAAGCAG
>JBCCYG010000331.1:0-2374 GCA_039190145.1 Pseudomonadota bacterium
CTATTACAGCATCGCGGCTTCCGAGCCGCAAAGGGAGACTTGAGGAATGGCTGATCTACCAAGCACAGCACGCGTTGTGATCATCGGCGGCGGCGTCGTCGGGGTATCCGGGCTCTACCACCTGGCCAAGATGGGGTGGACCGATTGCGTGCTGATCGAGAAAAACGAGCTCACGGCGGGCTCGACTTGGCACGCCGCGGGAAACTGCCCGTCATTCTCGACGAGCTGGGCGGTGATGAACATGCAGCGCTATTCGCTGTCGCTTTATGCGGGCCTCGCCGAAGAGGTCGATTACCCGATGAACTACCACGTGACAGGCTCGATCCGGCTCGCGCATTCAAAGGAGCGGATGCAGGAGTTTGAGCGTGCCGTGGGCATGGGCCGCTATCAGGGCATGGACCTTGAGATGATGTCGAACGCGGACATGAAGGAGGCCTATCCGTTCCTTGAGACGCATGACCTTGCGGGTGGCATGTGGGACCCGGACGATGGTGATATCGACCCCGCACAGCTGACCCAGGCTTTGGCCAAGGGGGCGCGGGAGATGGGCGCTCATATCGCGCGTTTCTGCCCGGCGACGGGTGTGAGCCGTGAGGGTGGTGAGTGGATCGTTCACACCGAAAAAGGCGATATACGCTGTGAGTTTGTCGTAAATGCTGCAGGTTACTACGCGCAGCGGGTTGGAGAATGGTTTAAGCCCTATGGCGGGCGAACCGTGCCCATGGCCGTTATGAGCCACCAGTATTTCCTCACAGATGAAATCCCTGCGATCAAAGAGTGGACGGAAGCGAATGGTCGCAAGATACCGCTCCTTCGCGACGTGGATAGCTCTTACTACCTGCGGCAGGACAAGAATGGTCTGAACCTCGGGCCCTATGAGCGGAACTGTAAAGCGCACTGGATCACGCCGGATGATCCGATGCCGGATGACTTCTCTTTCCAGCTTTACCCAGACGATTTGGAGCGGTTGGAATGGTACATCGAGGATGCTTGCGCGCGTGTGCCGATCCTCGCTGAAGGCGGGGTTCAGAGGAATATCAATGGTCCGATCCCCTACGCGCCGGATGGACTTCCGCTCGTGGGCCCGATGCCAGGCGTCAAGAACGCGTTTGAGGCGTCTGTCTTTACCTTCGGGATCACACAAGGCGGCGGCGCAGGTAAGGTGCTCGCCGAATGGATCGTTGAGGGTGAAACCGAGTGGGATATGTGGGCCGTCGACCCGCGGCGCTACACCGATTACACCGATCAGGATTACTGCAACCAGAAAGCCATGGAGGTGTATGGCCACGAATACGGGATGCACTTTCCGTACAAGGAGTGGCCCGCGGGTCGGGACAAGAAGCTTTCGCCCGTCCATGACAAGGTCAAGGAGCTTGGCGGTGTCATGGGGGCCTATAACGGCTGGGAGCGGGCGAATTGGTTCGCGAAACCGGGCGATGATACGTCGCTTGAGTCGACCGAGACATGGTCGCGCCATGGGCCCTGGGAGCAGCGGATCAAGGAAGAATGCGAGGCGGTGCGTGACGGGGTCGGCGTACTCGACCTACCTGGGTTTTCGCGGTTTAACCTGCGGGGTGAGGGGGCTGCAGAGTACCTCCGGGGGCTTATCTCGGGTGCTTTGCCAAAGGTAGGCCGGATGAACCTTGGCTACTTCCCGGACAGCCGCGGCCGCATCCTCACTGAGATGTCGCTCATCCGCCATGGCGAGGATGAATTTACGTTGATCACGGCGGCGACAGCCCAGTGGCACGATTACGAAGTGCTGTTGAAGGGCTTGCCGGAAGGCCTCACGCTTGAAGACATAACCCGCGAGATGTCTACGCTCATCATCTGTGGTCCCGAGGCGCGCGCGCTGTTCGAGAAGATCGGGACAGATGCCGATCTTTCGCTCCCCTGGCTCTCGCACCAATCGGCGATGGTCGCGGGCACGCCTTGCAAGCTAGCGCGTGTGAGTTTTGCAGGAGAGCTCGGTTGGGAAGTTCACGCGCATCTGGACAGTATTCCAGCGATTTACGACGCGGTGCTTGCCGCGGGCGCCACGCCCTTTGGGATGTACGCGCTCAACTCGCTGCGTATCGAGAAGGGGTACCGCGCGTGGAAGGGTGATCTTTCGACGGATTACTCACTGCTCGAAGGCGGGCTTGGGCGCTTCATCAAGTTCGACAAACCGCAGGACTTCCCCGGCAAGGCCGCGCTCCTCAACGAAAAGCAGCAGGGGTCCAAGAAGCAGTTTGTGACGCTGAAGGTCGAGGCCAATGGTCATGACGCACCCTACATGGCCACGCTTTGGAACGGCGATGAGATCGTGGGAGAGACGACCTCCGGCGCGTGGGGTTACCGTGTTGGCCACTCTGTGGCGCTCGGCATGTTGCGC
>JBCCYG010000332.1:0-2321 GCA_039190145.1 Pseudomonadota bacterium
CGGTTGCGGATGACGATCCGATGGCCGCCCTGCCCTGAAATCCGCCGCACCGTCGTGCCGAGAGGGTCTGCGGGCGTGATGCCCCAGCTTTCGTTCCCGCCGAGACGCGTGACCTCATCTTCAGTCAAGGCCCGGGTCATGGACGCGTAAGTAAAGACATGCATCAATTGGCGCGGTTTAAAGCCAAAGCTCTCGAGATGGCCGTTCACCGCGAGGATCACCTTGCCGGCCCGAACGGAGCCTGCAGGCGTTTGTGCCATCCAGCCGCCATCTACGGCCTCGAGCGCGGTGACTGGGCTGTCTTCGAAGAGCGTCACGCGGTTCGAGATGAGCCGCCTAGCGACGCTGCGCACAAAGGCGGCGGGCTGGATGATGACCGTTCCGGGGGTAAACAGGCCGCTTTGGTAGTACGTCGTGCCGGTGATCCCGGCCATGTCCTGTTGATCTAAAATCTGATGTTCTTCACCTAAATCTCTCAGATGCTGAGCATATCGCCGATTGTTGCGATCCCCTTTCTCGGTCGCGGCACCGTTGATCTTGCCGCAGGGGTCGAACACGTCGCGTCCGAGCCCGAACTCTTCGGCCATGCGCGTTGCAAAGCTGATGGCGTGGCGGTTGGCAGCGATTTGCGCCCGGTCTTTCGCAAAGTCGCCGCCGTAGTCTTCACTCGTGATGTCATGCGGCAGATCGATCATGAAGCCGGAGTTCCGCCCGGCGGGGCCGGAGCCAACATGGGTTGCCTCGAGCAGGACTATCCTGTCTCCCGGGTTGAGCTCCGCAAGCCTGCGCACCGCGCCAAGGCCTGCAAAACCCGCGCCGATCACGAGCCAGTCCGCCTCTAATGCACCCTCTAACGATGCCTTGGGCCGCCGGGTCGGCAAAAGCCTGTCCCAACCTGCAGGTCCCGGGTCTCTCGGGAGGCGCTTTGTCCTCATGTGACCACGGTCAGATCAGATGCGACCGCCGCAATCACGAGCGCCAAGAGAATAATGTAGACACCCATTATGCCCCAAAAGGTCATCGGGTTTTCCAACCTGGTGATCGGCTCGAAGAGGTAGGTTACGCCAGACCGCACCCCTGCGAGGATCCACGCGGAAAGAAAGATCGCCCAAGGCCACACTTCCCCGGAAACGCTAAGCAAAACGATGAGGGCGATGCCAATCCACGCCTTCCAAGGCGTTCCTATACGATTGGTACTACTGGAAAGCTTGCCATCTTGCTCAAGCAAAAGGACGAAATGCCCGCCATCTGGATCCCTCGCGAGCGCTGCGGCTCCCTCTGGCAGATCCATGTGGGCAACAATTGCTCCGCCCGCGCTTTCAAGCCTGGACAGCACATCGCGATCGGGAGACGCAAAGTACACGGCCCAGTATTCCTCTTGCCCTCGGATCGCTGGGTCAGGGATTTCATGACAGTAAAACAGATGCTCGCCGTGAAGAGAGACCGGGTAAACGCCATTGTCATTGGAACCGAAGCGCCATCCAAAGAGGGCCTCATAAAACGCGCGAATGGCCCCGACATCCGAGACAAAGAGGCCATGTCCGGCACGTGCCGCAGCCCCTGACGCGGTTACGGCAAAGTCAGGCCCTGAATAGATGGTAAAACCTGCCCCAAGAGGGTCTCGCACGAGCGCAATCTGGCCCTGGTCGTAAGCAACTGGCCCGAGCTCTACCTTGCCGCCTAATGTCTGCGCGCGCTCGGCAACTTCGGCGACATCGGTCACAGCGATGTAGCTCATCCAAAACGACGGCATGCCGATTGACTGAAACTTCTCCGGCATTGTGTAGATAGCTGCAACGGGCCCATTCGTATGGGCCACACCATCGGCAAAGGTCCACCCCATCACGTCCGCATAGAACCTCTGGGTTTTCTCAAACCTGAAGGTGGACAGATCAGCCCAAACAAACGTCCCGTGCGACACGTCAGTGCTCCTGATTGAGCGCCTCGACCGCGGGTATCTCGCGCTCCCTGCGGGCTATGTAGTCAAGGAGGGCTTCATCCACAGCCGGGTCGAGTTTGGGCTGCTCGTAATCATTCAAGAGCTGCCGCGTATAGCTCAAAGCGCGTTCGTTGACCTCCACGGCCCCTTCCGCCTGCCATTGCTCAATGGAGTTGTTGTCGAAGAGCTCCGGCATAAAAAACGCGCGTTGGAAGTTTTCGAGCGTGTGGGGATGGCCCAGATAGTGCCCCCCTGGGCCGACATCGCGCACGGCATCCAATGCCGCGTCGAAGTCGTCCCAGCGGACGCCTTCGGCCATGCGATACCCCATGGCGCATTGCTCGGCATCCACGACAAATTTGGCCATGGAGCAGTGCATGCC
>JBCCYG010000333.1:0-2317 GCA_039190145.1 Pseudomonadota bacterium
CGTCATGTTTTCCCAAAACCAGATACCCACGGCGGTCATGGCCACCGCGCCAACCGTTCCCGTCCAAAAGAAAGAGGTGTTCGCGCTGTCTTTGCGCGCGGCATAGCGCGTGAGCAGCCCGTAGAGCGCAAACATGAGAGAGCTCGCCACTGCGACCAGCGCAAAGGGAGAGAAGACTGCGAAACCGGGCTGTAAAATGATCAGGACGCCAACAAAGCCGATGGCGATAGCGGCCCAACGATAAGGGCCCACCTTCTCACCCAGGATCGGGCCTGACAGGGCTGCGACGATAAGCGGGTAGCAGGTGAATATTGCAAGACTCTCGACAAGGCCAAGCAGCGTGAAAGCCAAGACCATGACACATATTTCTGCTGCGAGGAGAAGCGCGCGGCCCGCTTGAAGGAGCGGTTGATCCGTCTTTGCAGCCGCCCGAACGCCGCCCGCGCGCCGGCCTGCGATCGCGATGACGAATGCCGCGAAGAACCAATAGCGCACCATTACGACCATGAAGACGTTGTACTCGCCGGCGAGATGGCGGCTGATCCCGTCCTGCATCGCAAAAACAAAGGTCGTCGCAATCATGAGCGCGATGCCGAGCCGGTTATTCGTCACCTGAGCCTGCCCCGCGTCATATGCCGCTTACGACCATAGCCTGGGACGCGTTCGACTTCGAAACCTGCGTCCTCGAGCGAACGGCGGACATGACCTGCCGCGGTGTAGGTGGCGCATGTTCCTTGCGGAGCCGTATGGAGTGCCACCTCCCGCATGAGGGCGTCGCCCCAGAGCTCTGGGTTCTTTGCCGGGGAGAAACCGTCCAGGAACCAGGCGTCTGCGCGACCTTCCCATGCCGGGAGCGTCTCCCGGGCATCACCAAGAACAATCCGCGCCTCAAGCCCGGGTAGATCTAGTTGGAACTCGCTCCAGATCGGGATGATGTCCGCAGCCAGTTCACCTAAGTTCGGAAAGGCTGCGAGTGCCTGCTCCGCCTCTCCGCGCGTCATCGGGTATTGCTCAAAGCTGGTGAAACGCAGCTTCCCCAGCGTTTCGTTCGCGCGCCAAGCCACCGCAGTAGCTAAAAGGTTCAAACCGGTCCCAAAGCCTAGCTCTGCAATGTGAAATCCGTCGTTAAACCGCTCCGGGAGATCATTCCCACCCAGAAAGACGTGGCGCGTCTCAGCCAGCCCGTTCTCGAGCGAGAAGTAAGGGTCATCAAAGCGCGTTGAGACCGGCACTGCGCCGTCCCGCCACGTGATCCCCGCCTGCTCTGAAGTCTGGCCCATGGCCGCCCTTTGCCCTATCTGGAGCCGTCCTTGAGGCGGAGCTAACGGAGGAGCGCGCGCTTTGGCAAGCTACGACGTCACAGTGCGCGGCGCCGGGATCTTCGGTCTCTCCATTGCCTGGTCGTGCGCGAAACGCGGTGCACGGGTCCAGGTCATCGATCCGGGTGGCGTCGGCGCTGGTGCGTCTGGCGGGATCGTCGGTGCGCTGGCCCCGCACACGCCCGAGAACTGGAACTCAAAGAAAGCCTTTCAGCTTGATAGCCTGCTCAGGGCGCGAGTGCTTTGGCCGGAGATCGAGGCTTTCACAGGCATGCCCACAGGCTATGCGCGCACGGGTCGGCTACAGCCCATTGCCGATGACCGAGCGCTCGCGCTAGCACGTCGCCGCGAAGAGGGCGCGCGCGAGCTTTGGGGCGATGCTGCGTCATGGGACATCGTGGAAGCTGAGGGCGACTGGGCCCCGTTCACACCCACCGGGCTTTTGATCCATGATTCTCTTAGCGCTCATATCAATCCGCTTGCCGCCGTGACGTCACTGGCCCGTGCCGTGGAGTTGCGCGGCGGCGCGATCGCGCGTGACGGCCGCGACGAGGGGCTCATTGTTTGGGCTACGGGAGCAGCTGGCCTCGCAGAGCTTTCGCGCGAGTTTGACAAGCCCGTAGGAAACGCGGTGAAGGGGCAGGCCGCGCTTATGGAATTGGATCGCCGCGGGTCGCCACAGCTCTTTGCGGATGCGCTTCACATCATGCCGCACCTGAACGGCACGGTTGCCGTGGGGTCCACGAGCGAACGCGCATTTGATCACCCAAGCGGCACTGACAGCGCGTTGGACGACGTGCTGGAACGCGCCCGAAAGGCTGTGCCCGCAATCAAGGATGCGCCGGTTATTAAGCGCTGGGCAGGGCTGCGGCCCCGGGCCAAGAGCCGTGCACCGATGCTAGGCCCTTGGCCGGGACGCGATGGTCATTTCATCGCGAATGGCGGGTTCAAAATTGGCTTTGGCATGGCCCCGAAGGTGGGGGAGGTCATGGCCGATC
>JBCCYG010000334.1:0-2314 GCA_039190145.1 Pseudomonadota bacterium
CCAAGAGCCTGCGCCCGGTCGCGGGCGTGTGCGGCACGGCAATTTGTAGCTTTGGGTAATAACGCCCGCCCGCCCGCTCATAGGCGTGGGCCCAGTTGTGATCGAAGATATACTCACCCTGGCTGTGGCTCTTGGCATAGAGCGGAGCGACAGCGATGGTTTCTCTGGCGGCGACAGCTTCGAGGTAGTGCGGTTCCCAGCCCGTGCCGACGCCGACGGACCGGCTTTCCTCGAGCGCGAGCAAAAAGCGGTGCGTGGTAAACGGGTCTACAGGCTCTGTGCTACCTCCCGGAGCGGCACAAGCATCCCACACGTCGGGCGCGACGCTGCGGAGCGAAGAATGAACGCGGACTTCAACGGGCGTTTCTGAAGGCTGTGGCATGGCCATGGAAGGGATGTGGGCGCGGGGCGGATGGCGTCAAGCGGGAGTGTAGCCTTCAAAGGTGATCTGGTCTGCAACGTCGAGCGCTGCGTCGGCCTCTGCCTGGCTTTTGATCGTCCAGGTCAGGACGGGTGCGCCCTTTGCCTTAAGAGCCGCGACCGGTGCGTCATGGAGCGCTCGGCTATCATGGGAAATGAAAATGGCCTCCACGCTTTCGAAGTCCGGGATCTGGGCGAGTTCCTTCCTCCGCGCTGCCGTTAGCATGGGCCAGTCAGCCTGGGAAAAGTCGCAGGTCGTCAGCCCGCGCGGGATGTTTGGCGCCAGATCGGCCATTTTTGCAACGGAGTGAGGGTTAAAAGACATGACGGCCACCGGACCGTTATACGCTTCCAGGGCCCCGGCGACCGCGCGCTCTAGGCGGCCTACACTCGGGCCCATGGCGCCGTCCTGATCCTTGATCTCGATTACAAGCGGGACGCGTCCCGAGACGATCGTCAGTGCTTCCCGCAGTGTTGGCGCCCCAGTTTTACCTCCAAGGAGAGGCAGGGAAGAGAGCTTCGCCGCGCTCACGGTTTGCACCGTTCCCGGTTGTCCCGTCAGGCGCTGAAGCCCGTAGTCGTGGAAAACCATTGCCGCACCGTCCTGTGACAGTTGCACATCAATCTCGATGCCATATCCGGCCGTTACCGCAGCAAGTATGGCCTCCCTGCTGTTTTCAGGCACGCCCGGACGATGCAGCGCGCGGTGCGCAAATGGCTTGTCGAAGAAGCCCGGAGGCAGCGTCATGCGATCTGAAAGATGCCTTCAATTTCCACAGCGACGCCCAAGGGTAGAGAGGCGGCACTCACGGCGCTCCGGGCGTGGCGACCAGCGTCGCCCAATGCTTCGACGAGGAAGTCTGACGCGCCATTCACGACCTTTGGCTGGTCGGTAAAATCGCCGGTAGAATTCACAAACCCCGTCAGTTTGACCACGCGCACCAGCCGATCAAGGTCGCCATCGCAGGCTGCTTTGACTTGCGCTAAGAGAGAGATCGCGCAGGTCTTCGCCGCAGCTGCGCCTGCATCGACGTCCATGTTGTCGCCAAGTTTGCCGATGATGAGGCCATCGGGACCATTGGAGATCTGGCCCGAGACATTGACGATATCTCCCACGCGGACAAATGGCACATAATTGGCCGCTGGCGCCGGCGCTTCCGGAAGAGTCACACCGAGTTCTGCCAGTTGGGTTTCGAATTTTCCTGCCATGAAGGGCCTCCAAATCAGTTAGGCGCACCATAGCCTCGCACATAAAAGGCGAAAGCCCTGTTTAGTCTTTGTTATTGCAAGGACGGCTGCGAAGGCCACGACCCGAGGTGCAAATAGAGTTTCGCCTTGATGCTCCGCCTAGCTCTCGCGTAAGGCGCGGTTGAAATAGTCCGCAAGTGGTTTGATGAGATAGGCAAGCGGTGTTCGATCGTCTGTGCGGATGAAGCTTTCGACCGGCATGCCGGGTATGAGAGCGGCGCCTTCGGGTAGCCGCTCTTGCTGCCCCTCCTTAAGAATGATCTCTGCACGGTAGAAGCTGAGCTGCGTAGCTTCATCCTCGAACGCATCCGCAGAGAGCTGGATCACGCGCCCTTCAAGTTCGGGGGTTGTGCGTTGATCAAGGGCGGACAGCCTGAGCGTAACGTCTTGGCCCACATAGACCTGATCGATGTGTATCGGTTCGACACGCGCGGCGATAACGAGCGGTCGGTCCTGTGGCACAATGAAGAGAAGGGGATCCGCGGCGCGGATCACTGAACGCTCGGCAAACACCGAGAGCCCGTAAACGATCCCTCCGACAGGCGCTGTGATTTCAAGCCGTTCCAGGCGCTCGGAAACAGCGCGCCGCCGCTCCATCAGCTCGACTTCGCGAAACTGAATGTCGCGAAGCTGAGTGATCGCTTCC
>JBCCYG010000335.1:0-2272 GCA_039190145.1 Pseudomonadota bacterium
AGATCGACCTGGAACGCGAGGCGATCTTTCAGCGCCGTGGGCAGGCCCTCGTTCTCTTCTGCTCCCTCATCGAGGGCGATGAGGCAGTGGGCATCCCCATCGAGCGCATGGGAGAGCCGCGCGGCGAGGCCCGGTTCCATCCGTTCAGCCATCGGCACGACGAGGAGCGACGGGTCCGCAAGAAGGCCTGCACTCCTGACCTCGCGCCCCGCCGCTAGGGTCGCTGCCAGATCGAGACCGCCAAAGAGCTGCTCGTCGGATATATTCAGGGGAACCTTCCGGGGCTTTAGCGGAAGCCGTGCCATGGCGTCGCTCCACCTGTCCCGCACGGGGCCTGCCCGCGCGCGCAGCGCGATGCCGCCAAGGCGCGGCTCGAGCGCCAGTAGCTTGAGAGCCAGGAGCGCCTGGGCCCATCGTTGGGCCGGGGCCATCACGCGCCTAGCACCTCTTCGACGACGCGGGTGACTCGGGTGCCGGAGCCTGCCTCATCGAGCGGATCGCGGCGCAGGCGGTGGCGTAGGGCGGAAGACGCGACCTCTGCAACATGGTCCTCGCCCATCTTCTTGGCACCTTTGAGGGCAGCGAGGGCGCGACCGGCCTTAAGGAGCGTGAGCTCGCCCCTGAGTCCGTCAGAGCCGAGCGCCAGGCAGAGCTCGGCGCAGCGTTCTAAGACATGCGGCGGCGTAATGACCTTGGGGAGGAGTGCGCGTCCCGCCAGGATCTGTTTCCTGATCTCGGCGTCGCCCCCGGACCATTCCTCAAGAAACGCATCAGGCTCCCGCTCATAAGCGTCGCGGCGGCGGATGACCTCAATGCGCGTTGCGATGTCTTTGGGCGATGCCACGTCGACGGAGAGCCCGAACCTGTCCAAGAGCTGCGGTCTGAGCTCGCCCTCTTCGGGGTTGCCTGAGCCCACGAGCACAAAGCGCGCCGGGTGCCTTACCGACATGCCCTCGCGTTCGACCACGTTTTCACCGGACTGCGCCACGTCGAGGAGCAGGTCTACGATGTGGTCTTCGAGAAGGTTCACCTCATCGATGTAAAGATAGCCGCGGTTCGCCCGGGCGAGGAGCCCGGCCTGGAACGCTTTGACCCCCTGTGTGAGCGCCTTTTCGATGTCGAGCGCACCGGTGACGCGGTCCTCGGTGGCGCCCAAGGGTAGGTCGATCACCGGCGTTGGTGTCTCGACGGGCTCTGCCTCAGCCACATTGGCCCAGTCTGGGCATTCCGCGTAAGTGGCAGAATTTACCGGGCATCCCGGCACGGCCATGATGGGGGGGAGCAGCGCGGCGAGCCCGCGCACGGCGGTGGATTTGCCCGTGCCGCGATCGCCAAATACCAAAACGCCCCCGATCGAGGGGTCGATCGCGGTGAGGATCATCGCGCGTTTCATCTCGTCCTGACCGACGATGGCGGAGAATGGGAAAGCCTTCATGGTCGATCCTTCAGTTTCTTGAGCGGGCTTGAGCCCTCCCACTGCCCGTGATCGCCAGTGACGGCGAAGCGGGCGTAAAGCTCTTCGTTGAACCAAGCGCCTTCGCGCACTGCGCGGATGGCGCGGGCATGGGGGCCGTCATGGCGGGCAAAAGCGGCCATCGCGCGGGCCGAGGGCCAGATCGAGAATGTCACCTGCTGCATCCACGGCACCTCGCCGATGCCAATCTTGAAGGCGACATTTTCATCCAGACCGATCACCTTTGAGATGTCCGGCACCCGGCGCCAGAAGCGAAGGATGTTTGCGGGCTTTACCGTCGCCCGTGTGAGCGCGGCTAAAGGGCCGTGAGGTGGCTCCTCCGCGGCCACGAAAGGTTGCCTGCCGGACCAGTTCCCGCGCGCCTGTGTCGGCGTCATGTAGACCGTCCAGCTTTCCACTGCCTTACGGCGATAGCGGCCAAAGAAGCCGTCACTTTCCACCCGCTCTTTGGCGGTATCGGCATCGGGCCAGGTACAAAGGATGGCGTATACAGCGGTGTTTGGGACGGGCGTGAAGCCCTCGCCGGTGCCAGACCCGCAAAGCTTCCAAAACCCGACATCCGGCACGCGCGGCAAGAGCATCCGCGAGATGCCCATCATCGAAAAGGCCCAGAGCTTGGGCCCAACCCCCGCAAAGCGGAAGAAACTGAGTGAGACGGTTTGGGTCATGCGGATTCCCCGTATGTAAATTTATCCTGACACATATCTGCAAATAAGGGAAGACAATCACGCCAATCGCGCGCATAAATGTAAATCAAAGCTGACAGTTAGGAATCAACGCCATGTCGGGTCGTTTGGA
>JBCCYG010000336.1:0-2257 GCA_039190145.1 Pseudomonadota bacterium
GCGCCAAGCGAAAAAGGAGTGCCAGATGGCCGAGATCAAAGACCCCGAAAACACCATCCTCATGGAGCTCAAGGGCGGCACCGTGACCATCGAGCTACTGCCCGATGTGGCGCCAAAGCACGTCGAACGCATGAAGGAGCTGGCGCGCGAAGGGGCCTATGACAATGTCGCGTTTCATCGAGTGATCGATGGCTTCATGGCGCAGACAGGCGACGTCGCGAACGGCAATATGGAAAAGGATTTCAACATCCGCATGGCCGGTACAGGCGGCTCGGACAAGCCGAACCTGCCAGCTGAGTTTTCCAAAGTGCCCCATGCAAGGGGTAGCCTGGGCGCGGCGCGCAGCCAGAACCCGGACAGTGCTAACAGTCAGTTCTTCATCAACTTCAAGGACAATGACTTCCTTAATGGCCAGTATACCGTCTATGGCCAGGTGATCGGCGGCATGGAGCATGTCGACGCGATCATGCGGGGCGAGCCGCCGATGAACCCAGACCGCATGATCTCTGTAAAGGTCGCCGCTGATGCGTAGTTTTACTTTGATTGCCGCGCTCATGGCCGGGCCGGCTCTGGCCTCTGGAATCGAGATCGACGTGCAGGGCGCGCATACCGAGGGGACGATTACGATCGACCTACTGGAAGACGTCGCGCCCAACCACGTGGCCCAGATCACGGCCCTCGCAGCAGAGGGTTTTTACGACAATGTCTACTTCCACCGGGTGATCGACGGCTTCATGGCCCAAACCGGCGATGGACAGTTCGGCAAGCTAGGTGGCGATCTCCAGCGGGCGGGCACCGGTGGCTCGGAGATGGGCAATATCGATGCCGAATTCTCAGAGGTACCGTTTGAGCGCGGGGTCGTGGGCATGGCGCGGAGCCGGAGCCCGGATAGCGCGAACTCGCAGTTCTTCATCATGTTTGATGACGGGCCTTTCCTGAACGGTGAGTACACTGTGGTGGGCCGCGTGACTTCGGGCATGGAAGTGCTCGACGACATCAAGCGGGGCGATGGTTCAACGCTTCAGGTCACTGGCGAGCCCGATCACATGGCCGCCGTGCGGGTCATCGAGTAACGTTAGCGCCCGAAATCTTTGAAAGATTTCGGGCCGATTTCTTTGTAAGAAATCGGTCTCTCATGACCTGTAACAAGCGCGTGTGGGGGGCTATGCGGGACTGCGACAAGCTGTCAGCTAGTTGCAGACCCAACGAAAGCTTTCCCATGCGCCATTTCTTTCTCTCCTTTGCATTAGCTGTTTTGCTCCCTGCGGCATCTTCGGCCCAAGCTCCCGTTGAGGCCGCGCCGCAATTTTGGAGCGTGGAGTGGGGCGACACGGATTTCGCCAACAACAGCGTTGATAGTTGGGCCGAGGTTATCTCTGGTGGCCCTCCCAAGGACGGCATTCCGTCGATAGACGACCCGCAGTTTATTTTCGTCGCAGAGGAAGATCGCATCGGTGACCGTGAGCCCGTCATCACGCTCGAAATCGACGGAGAGATCCCGCGGGCTTACCCGATCCGCTACCTGACGTGGCATGAAATCGTAAATGACGTGGTGGGCGATGTACCCGTCGCCGTTACCTTTTGCCCGCTCTGCAATTCGGGGATCACATTTGACCGCCGCGTTATGGGGCAGGTGCTTGAGTTTGGCGTCTCCGGCAAGCTCCGCAACTCAGACATGATCATGTATGACCGCGAAACCCAAAGCTGGTGGCAGCAGGCCGTCGGCGAGGGGATCGTGGGGGAAATGAACGGCGTCGAACTCGACACGCTGCCGACATGGATGGAAAGCTGGGCCGAGTTCAAAGAGCGGAACCCGGAGGGCGTCGTGATGAACGAGCCCACTGGGTTTAACCGGCCTTACGGCACCAACCCATACGTGAATTACGACAGTTCCAGACGCCCATTCCTCTTTAACGGCGAGATGCCGCCCCACGGGATCGACCCGCTGGTCCGGGTCGTGCGGGTCGGCGACCGGGCCTGGCCGATGCCACGCCTGGCAGGCGCCGGAGAGGTCGTGGAGCGCGGCGTTCGGATCACATGGAACGCTGGACAAGCGAGCGCTTTAGACGCCCGCAACATCGCGGAGGCGCGGGATGTGGGCACGGTCAGGGTCTTTGACGCGGATACAGGTGAGAACCTGGCCCATGACGTTATGTTCGCCTTTGCCTACCACGCGTTTTGGCCGGACGGCGAATGGATGCTCGGCGGGTAGGGTATTGCCATCACCGTGGGGCTCGTTAGCTGTTAGCGCCAACGA
>JBCCYG010000337.1:0-2238 GCA_039190145.1 Pseudomonadota bacterium
GAGGCTGCGCTGAGGGGTTCACGGTCTTTGACATCGTAACCGAGTTTGCACGGCTTTTCACCGCCACAGGAGCGTGTTTGGGCGCGCGCTACTTTAGTCCTTATGGAGCACAGCCATGGCCCTTGAGCGGACCTTTTCGATCATCAAGCCTGACGCCACGAAGCGTAACCTTACCGGCAAGATCAATGCCAAGTTTGAGGAGGCTGGCCTGCGCATCGTGGCGCAGAAGCGTATCCACCTGACCAAGGCGCAAGCCGGGGTATTCTACGAGGTTCATAAAGAGCGCCCGTTCTACGATGAGCTTTGCGAGTTCATGGCCTCAGCGCCGATCGTGGCGCAGGTGCTCGAGGGCGAGGGTGCGATTTCGAAGAACCGCGAAGTGATGGGCGCAACGAACCCGGCCGATGCGGCACCGGGGACGATCCGGGCGGAGTTTGCTGAGTCCGTGGGCGAGAATTCGGTGCATGGCTCTGACGCACCTGAGACTGCCGCTGTGGAGATTGCGTATTTCTTCTCCGGGCTTGAGCTCGTCGGCTGAGATTTTGCCCTGTGATCTCATGGGATCATGAGGCCGTGCCAGCTGGGCGCGGCCTTTTTTATCGCCGATGGCCTGTGCCGATTTGGTTGAGGATCCGCTCTAAAGCATCGTCTTCATTGGGTGTGATGCGAGATTTCAGCGCGTCGAACCTGGCACGAAGGTCTTTCTTTTCTGCTCCCTTGCAATCGTTCCATGGGCGGCCTTGAAGCGCCATGTGGAGGACGTAGTAGCCAATGAAGTGGGGGCGGATGCCAGCGCGTAAGAGGCGCTCATAGGCTGCGTCGGCGCCAAGGGCGCGGATTTCTTCGGCCGTTGTGATGCCCGCGCGGGCAAATTGCTCAACCGATGCTGGGCCGAGATTTGGGAGTGAATCCACTGGTGCCATGGCCCTGGAGGCTATGGCGGGTAAGAGCTCGGATCAACGGCGCCTTAGAGGGCCGCCCAGTCCTTGAACTGGTAGCCTTGCGGCTCCTGGGGTTTTGCCGGGCGCGGGTCGCGCGGCGGCTCTTTTGTGTTTGTGTTGGGCATGGCTGACTCCATAGCTTGCCCTCCCGTTTGTTGCTGCCTCGCGGTCTCTTTGGTGGACCGTGACGAAACGCTGCCAAATAAGATGGGCAAGAATGTGGCGAAGTCCCCGATTTTTCGGGACACACGATCTGACAAAGCTGTGGGTTTTGGTGAGGGGTGCGGTAAAAAGCAGCCATGGTAAGCGAGATGCAGCGAACACGTGTGGCGGGTTTAGGGGGCCTTTTGGTCGTGCTTGTTCTGGCGCTTGGCGCGGTTTGGTCCTTTCCACGGGTGGAGGCGCATTTTATCGCCCGGGCACAGAAGGAAGGGCAGTCCACGCTCCGGCTCGTGGCGGATGCGGTGGATCAGGCGGTGGGGCGCTATGCGCCGATGCCCGCGCTTATCGCGAGCGATCCGGCTCTTCCTGCCTTGCTGAGGTCGCCAGAAAACCAGGGTCTCGTGCCTTTTGTGAATGAAAAACTCAGGCTCACGGCGGCCTCGATTGGGGCCTCGGACGTCTACGTGATGGATGCCTCGGGACGCACGGTGGCGGCGAGTAACTATCGATTGGACACGTCGTTTATTGGAAGGAGCTTCGAGTTCCGCCCCTATTTTACCCGAGCTCTGGCGGGTGAGGCGGCGCAATTTCATGCTTTGGGCACCACGTCAGGCGAGCGTGGGTTCTTCTTTGCCGCGCCTGTGCTCGATGGGATTGAGGTGTTGGGAGTGCTCGCTGTGAAGATCACGGTGGGCGACTTTGAAGAGGCCTGGGCGGGTTCGGGTCGTGAAATCATCGTGGCCGACGCGAACGGCATCGCGTTCATGGCGAGCCGGTCCGACTATCGCATGCGGGCGCTGGCGCCGCTATCGGATGGCACGCTCGCGCGCATTGCAGACACGCGGCAATTCCCCTTGGGCAGTGTTACTCCGATCCCTTTTTCAGCGGATGTGATTGCGACGGGCGCCGTCGAGGTGACTTTGGGGGCCGCGGGCGATGGCGAGCGGTTCTTGGCGGAGAGCCAGTCGCTCGCACTGGCCGGGTGGCACGCAGTTGTTTTAACCCCGCTCGCGCTCATTCGATCGGAGGCAGTGCGCGTCATGCTGATTTGGGGGCTTGTGGCGACGGCGCTTTTGCTGGCCGCGCTCGTTGTGTTTGAGCGGCGGGCGCGTTTGCTGGATCGGATGCGGGTGGA
>JBCCYG010000338.1:0-2233 GCA_039190145.1 Pseudomonadota bacterium
GAAGGGGCCGCGCCCGGTGATCATGTTTTGCATCTGGACACTCATTCTGGTTAGCTTTGCCATCGTCTCCACGAGTCGCGATTTCACGCTCTTTTTTGTTCCCCTTGGCGAAGGCTCCATCGTGCCCGATGCGATCCTTTACATCTGTGGGTCGATCATTGGCGCAGCCGGTGGCGGTATCTACTCCGCATCACGATCTATGATGGTCCGGCACACGCATCCCGAGCGACCCACCGAGGCCTTTGGTCTTTTCGCGTTGTCAGGCAAGGCGACTGCATTTCTTGCGCCGGCGCTGATTGGTCTTTTCACCTATCTGCTGCAGGATGCGCGTCTCGGGTTCTCCCCCGTGATCGGGCTCTTCCTTTTGGGCCTCTTCCTGCTACGCTGGGTCGAGCCGGAGGGAGATCGAGCAGAATGGTCGAAAGAAGCTATCCCCGCGCCCTGAGCCTTGCCCTAGCCGCGCTTTTGGCTGCTTGCGGACCAAGCGAGGATGCCGCCACGCCGCAAGTCACCGAGACCCGCGCGACCGTCGCCACGAGCGGACCACCTGCAAAACAGCTTTTTGGCGCCGCGCGGGAGGGGTCGGCTCAGACACCTCAGGCTGTTGGCGGGTATGCCAGTGGGTGCCAGGCCGGGGCTGTTGAGCTGGCTGAAACTGGGCCCACATGGCAAGCGATGCGGCTTTCCAGGAACCGCAATTGGGCTCAGCCGGTCACTGTCGATTACGTTCAGGACCTGTCTCGAAGAGTGTCACAGATCCCTGGTTGGGAAGGGCTCTATGTGGGCGATATGAGCCAACCGCGCGGTGGCCCCATGCTCACTGGGCACCGCAGTCACCAAAGTGGGCTTGATGTCGACATTTGGATGCTGCCGCCCCAACGTCTGAACCTGAGCGCTACAGAGCGAGAGAACATCTCATCCATTTCGATGCGACGGCAGGCTGGCGCCTTCACTAATGATCGCTGGACGGAAGGTCACCGCCAGGTTTTGAAACTGGCCGCAAGTGACCCGCGCGTGGCGCGGATTTTCGTCTTCCCAGGGGCTAAGGTGGACATGTGCCGACGGGAGACGGGGGACAGAGAATATCTGCGGAAGATTAGGCCGTGGTGGGGACATCACTACCATTTCCACGTGCGGTTGAACTGCCCTAGGGGCGACGTGAATTGCACGCCGCAAGATGCCCCGCCCGTCGGAGATGGCTGCGAAGAGGCGCAGGGTTGGGTGGATCGCATCCTAAATCCCCCGCCCCCGGACCCGAATGCGCCAGCACCGCAACCCAGGCGGGAATTGCGGCTCGGCGACCTTCCGAGCCAGTGCACAACGATCCTCGCGTCCGAGTAAACGGTGCGTGTTTGCTGAATACTTGACGAAAAGGCCTTGCGCGTGGTGACATGCGTCAATACGACGCCCTCGCCGCCGTGTGACAGCTCGGCTGCCAAGTATCCGCAACCTTGTCAAAACGGGCTAAAAAATGGACCGCACACATATACCCGGCATTCTTGCCATGGCAGCCATTGTGCTGGCCTCAAACATTCTCGTTCAATTCGTTGTCGGCGATGGCCTGCCCTGGATCGGGGCTTTCCTGACCTGGGGCGCATTCACCTATCCGCTCGCCTTCCTCGTCACCGACCTCATGAACCGCTTCTATGGGCCAAAGGCCGCCCGCCAGGTTGTGATCGTCGGCTTCATCGTAGGTATCTTTTGCTCTCTCGTAGGCACGCAGATCATGGGCGAGTTTGGCCCGCTAGTGAGCTTCCGTGTGGCCCTTGGTTCGGGCCTCGCATTCCTCACAGCGCAGCTTATCGACGTTCAGATCTTTGACCGACTGCGCGGTGGAAAGTGGTGGCGCGCACCGCTGGCCTCCACGATCATCGGCTCATCTGTGGATACGGCGATCTTCTTCACCATCGCGTTCTCCGCATTCTTGAACGGAATGGAGCCTGAGAACGTCCCACTTTGGGCGCAGGAGGGCGTACCCCTGCTCGGCCTTGGCGAGGTGATGCCGCTTTGGGTGTCGCTCGCGCTCGCGGACTGGGCGGTCAAGCTGACGCTGGCCCTAATCGCACTCATCCCGTTCAGGCTCATCGTGCAAAGCCGCCGGAGAGAAGAAGAGCCTGCTTAAAGCAATTTGTTGACTTTTCGCCTCCGCCGCCTTTCTCATAAGCCTAGGCGAAACATACAGAAAGGAGGTGATCCAGTGTCGATGAAGGTTCTGGAGAAAGCGATCGGAACA
>JBCCYG010000339.1:0-2226 GCA_039190145.1 Pseudomonadota bacterium
AACCTTTTTGGAGGCGTAAATGGCAGACTATCAAACGATCCGCTCATCCGCCGGAGTGCGGACGGCTGAGATCGACGCAGGGCTTCGCGCCCACATGAATAAAGTCTACGGCACCATGTCCGTGGGCATGCTGATCACGGCACTCGTGGCCTGGGCCATCTCTGGCCTGGCAACGACGACCGATCCAGCAAACGCAGCTGTCCAGTTGCAAAACGGCACGCTGCTCACCGCTCTGGGGAGCGCGATCTACCTCTCTCCGCTGCGCTGGGTGATCATGTTTGCACCGCTGGCAGTGCTCTTCCTCGGCATGGGCACGGTTATGCGCCGCGCTTCTGCTCAAGGGGCACAGCTCTTCTTCTTCGTGTTCGCGACGCTCATTGGTCTGTCTTTGAGCTCGATTTTCATCGTCTATACGGCGTTCTCGATCACACAGACTTTCCTCGTGACGGCCATCGCCTTCGCGGGTCTGAGCCTCTACGGCTACACGACTAAGAAAGATCTCAGCGGCTGGGGCACGTTCCTCATGATGGGCCTCATCGGCCTCATCGTGGCGATGATCCTCAATATCGTGCTGGGTGCCTTCTTCGGGATTTCGTCGCCCGCCTTTATGTTCGCGATCTCCGCCATCGGCGTGCTGATCTTCGCAGGCCTCACCGCCTACGACACGCAGAACATCAAGAGCGAGTATGTGGCCCACGCCCAGTACGGCGATCAAGAGTGGCTAGACAAAAGCGCCATCCATGGCGCGCTGAGCATGTATCTGAACTTCTTGAACATGTTCCAGTTCCTGCTCTTCTTCCTCGGACAGCAAGAGTAGTCTCAGCGAAACGCAACAAAACAAAGGCCGCCTCACAGGGCGGCCTTTTTCGTTGCAGCAGGTCAAAGGGGACGGCGGGCGGGGCGATGGCAAAGCCGAGCGCCGCACGACAACCCTCATAACGACGCGAGCCACGCCTCGGTCTCTGCAATCGACGTCAGCCTGATCTTCGCGCCAGAAAAACGGTCAAACTCGCGCCCCATCCGCGCCCGCCCCCGCCGCCACGTGCTTAAGATGAACCAAACAAACTCCACCGTCTCGCTGCTAAATTGCTCGGGGCAGCCCTCGGGCAGATCGGGCCTCGAACGCCCTCGATAGCGCCAGGAGCGCGCCAGCACACGCCAAAGCCGGCGCATAAGCCCGACATCGATCCAAACAAGGGTATCCGCCCGCGCAAGCCGCGTCTCCCAGGTGGATGACAGCCCGCCCTCGATGATCCAGGTCTCCTTCTCCTCCTCAGCACGAACCAAAGGAATTTTTTCCTCCAGCGGCCGCGCCACCCAGCCAGCCTTCCAGTGGATGTGATCAAGATGCACAACGGTCAGCCCCGTCCGCTCCCCGAGGTGCCGCGCAAGGGTCGACTTACCAGCGCCCGGCTGCCCGATGACCATCACCCGCTTCACAGCGCCCGCTCCATCCGCATGGCCGGAAAATCGATCGCCCCCTGCAGCTGCACAACCATGGGCCCCACTTTCTCAAACCCCACCGCCTCGTAAAACGGCACCGCTGTCAGCGTCGCCCAGCATTCCATCTTGCGAATGGCGTCTGCCCGCGCGGTGGCAAAACTCCGCTCCATAATCGCGCGCCCGATGCCCCGCCGCAGCTGCCGGTCATCGGTAACAACATGGCGGATGTGCCCGCGCCTGCGCTCCTTGCGGTCCCGCGTCCAGCCCCCGGCGCCCACGACGGCCCCGTCAAGAATAGCCAGGAAATACGTCCCGCAGGCCATGAGCTTCGGCTGCGCCCGCGTCATCGCCGGGATCGCACCCACGAGAACGCTCGGCGGGTAATCCGCCTTCAACAGCCGCGGGTAGCTACGCTGCAAAAGCGCGTCGACGGCGCCCGAATCGGCGGGCGTCGCTGGGCGGATGATCAGCTCACCCATCGCCCCGCCCTTCCATGAGGTCCCTAAGCTCCTGCGCCGTCTCGGATTGTTCTGCGGCCGAGATAAACCTGGCCTCCCCGGTGCGAAATCGCGCGGAGGTGATGTCGTCACTCGCATAAAGCGGCAGGACATGGGCGTGGACATGCGGCACCTCGTTGCCGGTAAACACAAAACCGATCCGGGGCGCCCGGTAGCGGCGCTTCTGCAGACGCCCAATCCGCTGCCCAAGCCTGGCCATATCGGCCAAGAGCGCCCCCGGCACGTCCAAAAAGGTCTCATAATGCGCGCGCGTCACGATCTGCAT
>JBCCYG010000340.1:0-2206 GCA_039190145.1 Pseudomonadota bacterium
GAGCGCGAGGAAGTTGAGCGTCTGGCCCGGGACCGGGACGACGAGCTCGCGATCCTCGACCGCAACATCTATGCGCGCCTGCGCTCCATGATCGAAGGCAAGACCGTTGCGAAGGGTCCGAAGGGCATCAAGTCCGGCGCGACCATCGATAGCGAGATGCTGGAAAGCCTGCCGCGCTCGCACTGGTGGCAGCTTGCTCTGAAAGAGGAAGCTGACGCGCAGATCGTCGAAGCGCTCAACGAGCAGTACGAGGCGCAGAAGCGCGTGCTCGATGCCCGCTTTGAGGACAAGGTGGAGAAGGTGCGCCGCGGCGACGACCTGCCGCCGGGTGTCATGAAGATGGTCAAGGTCTTTGTCGCCGTGAAGCGCAAGCTTCAGCCCGGTGACAAAATGGCCGGCCGTCACGGCAACAAGGGCGTGATCTCCAAGGTTGTGCCCATGGAGGACATGCCGTTCCTTGCCGACGGTACCCCTGTCGACTTCGTTCTGAACCCGCTCGGCGTGCCGTCGCGGATGAACGTGGGACAGATCCTTGAGACGCATATGGGCTGGGCCGCGCGCGGTCTCGGTCTCCATATCGACGAGGCGCTGCAGGAGTATCGCCGCTCGGGTGACCTGACGCCGGTGCGCGACGCGATGAAGATCGCCTATGGCGACAATGTCTATGAAGAGGGCATTGCGGGCATGGATGAGGATCACCTCATCGAGGCCGCGGGCAACGTAACGCGCGGTGTGCCGATCGCAACGCCGGTCTTTGACGGCGCGAAAGAGGCCGATGTGAACGACGCGCTGGTGCGCGCTGGCTTCTCAGAGAGCGGCCAGTCGATCCTCTTTGACGGTCGCACGGGGGAGCAGTTTGCTCGCCCGGTCACCGTGGGGATCAAGTATCTACTCAAGCTTCACCACCTCGTGGACGACAAGATCCACGCCCGGTCGACCGGCCCATACAGCCTCGTCACTCAGCAGCCGCTCGGTGGTAAGGCCCAGTTCGGCGGTCAGCGATTTGGTGAGATGGAAGTCTGGGCGCTGGAAGCCTACGGCGCGGCTTACACCCTGCAGGAGATGCTGACGGTGAAGTCCGATGACGTGGCGGGCCGGACGAAAGTCTACGAGTCGATCGTCAAAGGTGAGGACAACTTCGAGGCCGGCGTGCCGGAATCGTTCAACGTTCTCGTCAAAGAGGTACGGGGCCTCGGCCTTAACATGGAGTTGCTTGACGTTGAGGAAGAGGTTGCCGAATGATGTCGGAGAAATCCTTCCTCTTCGTGGGGGGAATGCCGCGCAGCGGCACCTCCGCATTGCGGGCGCTGTTGACGTTACATCCCGATACGATGATCGGTCAGGAGCGTTACAAGCGACTCTGGAACAAGACCGGCATCGACCCGTCGCATTTCGAGAAGGATCGATTTCTCGACGTGACGCTCGAGGATACGGCGGAAAAGCAACAGGACGCTTTCTCGCCGCGAGAGGAGTGGGCAAGTAGGTATGACAACGCCTGGATCGTTGGAGACAAGATCCCCCCGATCTACCGGGTGTATGACATGCTCTGGTCGAATTTTCCGGGCTGTCGCGTGCTCTATATTGTACGCAATCCGATCTCCGTCGCCGAGAGTTTCGATGCGCGCGTCGCAAACCCCGACGACAAATGGTCGATGACGGGTGAAAGCGCGCTACGCGGCTGGAACATGTCAGTGCGAAAGACGCTCGACGCGGTGGAGGCTGGTCGCCCCGTCACGGTGCTGAGTTATGAGCGCTTTTTCGGAAGCGCGGCCAACGCCGACCGGCTGTTTGAGCATCTCGGACTCGATCCGGCCCGGGCCGACCGCAGGGCGGTTAAGAAGCTGTTCGACCGGTCCCAACAGGTGCTCGCGAAGCCGGTGGTGCGTGACGACGAGATGCGGCTGCAGATCATGCTTCAGGCCAATATCGGGGTCTACCGCAAGCTTGTCGGCAGCCATTGCCAGTTCGCCGACATAGCCGAGACACCGCAAACCGCCGCCTGAGACCGACGCGCAAACATAAATCCTGAGCGGTGAGCCGCTCTTCGAACCTCGAGAAGGTTGTAAGATGAACCAGGAACTGACCAACAACCCGTTCAACCCGATGACCCCGCCGAAGCAATTCGACGAGATCAAGGTGTCGCTGGCATCGCCAGAGCGCATCCTGTCGTGGTCCTACGGCGAGATCAAAAAGCCAGAGACGATCA
>JBCCYG010000341.1:0-2194 GCA_039190145.1 Pseudomonadota bacterium
ACGACGCGGTGCTGGAAAAAGCCATCCGCGCAGCTATCGGGCTCAAGCCCCGTGGCCACGACTTTGACTACTCGCGCGGCGTGGCCGACGGGCAAATGACCCGGCACATGTCGCATACCGGCGGCTAGGGGTGACCGCGCTCCTGCGCGCCTATGCGGCGCTGGCGCCGATCGCCCTACACTTTGTGGCCGGCCGCGAGCGTCGAAAACTGACGGAAGCCGGGATGGCAGATCGGCTGCCGGAAAAGCTGGGACAGACCGGACTAGTGCGACCGAAGGGCAAACTCCTTTGGATCCACGCCGCGTCCGTAGGCGAGAGCCTGTCAGCCCTTGCACTCATCGGCCGCCTTGCCGAACGCTGCAATATCCTCGTAACAACCGGGACCGCGACCTCGGCTAGGCTAATGGCGCAGAGGCTGCCAACAGCCGTCCAGCATCAATTCGCGCCGCTCGACGCCCCTGCCCCGGTGACCCGCTTTCTCGACCACTGGAAACCCGATGCCTGCCTCCTCGTTGAAAGCGAGCTCTGGCCTAACACTCTTTCAGCCCTCCATAAGCGCGGCACGCCCACGGCGCTTGTGAACGCCCGGCTTTCTGACGCGTCCTTGGAGAGGTGGGAAAAGCGCCGCGATAGTGCGCGGGAGCTGCTTGAGCCTTTCAAGCTCATCCTCACCCAAACGAAGAAGCTCGCGGGCGCGCTACACAATCTTGGCGCTCCGGTCACGCGCGCCGCCCAAAACCTCAAATCCATGGCCCCGCCGCTCCCCTCAGATGAGGCGCTGATGGCGCTTGTACCGCCAAGGTCTTGGGTCGCGGCCTCGACGCATCCGGGCGAGGAGGAGATCATCCTTAACGCCCATGCGATCCTTCTCGAACACCACCCTGACCTCACTCTGATCCTCGTCCCACGCCACCCAGAGCGCGGCGATGATGTCGCTCAACTGATCGAAAAACGTCATTGGCCCGCGCCGCGCCGGAGCCTGGGCAAAGGCCCGGAAGGCCCCGTTTGGCTTGTCGACACGCTGGGCGAGCTCGGCAGCCTCTATGAAGCCTCACCGATTACCTTCCTCGGCGGCTCGCTTGTCCCTGTTGGGGGCCATAACCCCTATGAGCCCGCCCAAGCCGGGGCCGCCGTCATCAGTGGTCCGCATGTGGATAACTTCACCGATGCTTTCGCGGAGTTTCACGCGAGCAGCGCCGCGCAAAGCGTTGGAAATGCGCAGGATCTCGCAAACAAGATCGGCAACCTCCTCAGCCACCCGCCGCTCATGCATGTCCGCCGGGAAGCAGCACGCAAAGTGGCCGCCGCTCAAAGCCAGGGGTTAGAAGAGATTGAGAAAGACCTTGCCCGCGCTCTCGATCTCTAAGGCCAGCCCTACCCGGCCAACGGCAGCCGGCGCTCGACAATCTCCGTCCACCAGCTGCACCCAGCCGGAATGGCATCATCGTTGAAATTGTATTCCGGGTGATGAACTGACGCGGTATCACCATTCCCCACTAGGATATAAGCTCCGGGCCGCGCGTTCAGAATAAACGCAAAATCCTCGCCGCCCATGACCTGGGGGGCCGGCGCGCAATCCCCTGACACCGCTGTGGCCACTTCGGCAGCAAAATCCGTCTGCTCATCGCTGTTCACCATCACGGGGTAACCGCGCATGAAATTGACGTCCGCAACCCCTCCAAATGCTTGCGCCGTCGTCTCCGCCACGCTCTTCAATCGCGCCTCGACAAGGTCCTGCACCTCCCCATCAAGCGTCCGCACCGTCCCGCGGAGTGTTACCGTCTGGGGGATCACGTTATGCGCTTTGGAGGAGGTCTCAAAGGACGTCACGGACAGCACGGCCTGCTTTACCGGGTCCACATTGCGGCTCACCACAGACTGGAGTGCAATAACGATGTGCGAGGCAATCACCGTTGTATCAACGCTTTCCTGCGGCTTTGCCGCGTGCCCGCCCTTGCCCGTCACTGTGATTTCAAACTGGTCGGCCGCCGCGAAGAATGGGCCAGAGCGGATCGCAAACTTGCCGGATTCCATCCCCGGCCAGTTGTGCATCCCATAGACCTCCTCGACGCCCCAGCGGTCGAGCATGCCGTCATCCACCATTTCTTTGCCACCGCCTCCGCCCTCTTCAGCGGGCTGAAAGATTACCAGCACATCGCCGTCAAAGTTGCGCGTCTCGCAGAGGTATTTGGCC
>JBCCYG010000342.1:0-2187 GCA_039190145.1 Pseudomonadota bacterium
AGGGCAGGCGCGGCCAGAAAGATCAAAGGAAGAGCAAAACGCATGCCCAAAGAGTGAGCCTCACCAGCCCCGCGTCAAGCTTCCCTTGACGCGCGCGCACTCAAAGCATTGTTAGGAGCCATGTTTCCAATCCGTGACCACAATCCGTCTGACAAGCTCCCCTTCGTCACCTACGCGCTTATCCTCATCAATTCAGTCGTGTTCCTGAGCTACCTGCCGCTCTTCGGCGATGAAGATCAGCTGTTCTTTTTCTTCCAGGATTACGGCCTCGTCCCGGCAGAGTTCACCGCTGGCCAAAACATGGGCGGGGTCTTCACCTCTATGTTCCTCCATGGCGGCTGGATGCATATCATCGGCAACATGCTCTTCCTCTGGATCTTTGGCGATAACATGGAAGATGCGTTCGGCCATGTGGGCTTTTTGATCTTCTACCTCGCAAGCGGTGTCGCCGCGGGCGTGGCCCAAGTGGCCGTAAACCCCGACAGCTTCGTGCCCATGGTGGGCGCATCCGGCGCCATTGCCGGTGTGATGGGCGGCTACCTCCTGCTCTACCCGCGCGCCAAGGTCGACATCCTCTTCTTCTTCATCATTATCTTCCGGATTGTCCCGATCCCGGCTTGGGTCATGCTCGGCCTCTGGTTCGGGTTTCAGATCATCGCCGGCGTGGCCGACCAGGCCGCAGGTGGTGGCGTCGCCTATTGGGCCCATGCAGGCGGCTTCGTCGCCGGGTTCATCTTCACCCTGCCCCTCTGGATGCGCCGCACCGGCACCGATTACGAGGCCATCGACGGCCATCCGCCCCACCCGGATGCCGAATACCGCTTCGTGAAATCCACCGTTCCACATGTGCCGCGCCGCCCGCGCCGTGCATCACCCTGGGACAAAAGATGAGCACCCGCCTCACCTGCCATTGCGGCGCAGTGGAGCTTGAGATCGCCGCCCATGCCCCGCTATCGCTGGCGCGCCGCTGCGACTGCTCTTTCTGCAAACGCCGCGCCGCGGCAACGGTCGGCGTCAAAGCCCCCGACCTCACAATTCTCAAAGGCAAAGACGCGCTCGCAAGCTACCAATGGGGCACCGCCTCAGCCGAGCACTTCTTTTGCAGAACCTGCGGAATCTACACCCACCACCGCCGCCGCATCCCGGATGAACACGGCGATTACGGCATCAATATCGGCTGTCTGGAAGGCGTGAACCCCGCTGAGCTGGAGCCGCTCGCCTATTTCGACGGCCAAGCCATCCCAACGAGCACCGGCTAACCGCTTCTTTGTTCCAGAAATACTCCGGGGTTTGGGGCAGCGCCCCAAGGCCCATGCGGCCCGAGCATAATAAAATCACGCGCGCCGCAGGCGCACCGCTCAGCTGCGGATCACCTTGGCAAAGCTCGCAAAAATCGCGTCATTGGCGCAGATTAAAGATCCACCGCCAAGGATGTCCGCGCCCGGCGTCAAAGGCTCCACAAACCCACCTGCTTCGCGCACGATGATCAGCCCCGCGGCAAGGTCCCAGGCATTCAGCCCCCGCTCCCAATAGCCATCGTAGCGACCCGCCGCCACATAAGCCAAATCAAGCGAAGCCGCCCCCCAGCGCCGCACGCCAGCCGTGGCCGGCAAAAGCCGCGCGAGGTCCTGCAAGGTCTCCGGCAGATCAGGGCGCCCGCCAAAGGGCAGACCCGTAGCAAAAACGCATTCGATCATCGAGCGCCGGCCAGAGACGCGCAGCCGCTCGTTATTCACATAGGCGCCGAGACCCTTCTCCGCAAAAAACATCTCGTCCTTCGCCGCGTCATAAACGACGCCGGCCACCACCTGCCCCTTATGCTCAAGCGCGATGGACACCGCCCAATGGGGCATGCCGTGGAGGAAGTTCGTCGTGCCGTCGAGCGGGTCCACGATCCAGCGGCGGGTCGGGTCCTCGCCCGGGGCCTCACCGCTCTCCTCGGCAAACCAGCCATAGGTCGGCCGCGCCCGCGTCAGCTCTTCGCGGATGATCTCCTCCGCACGCAGGTCCGCCTTCGACACAAAGTCACCCGGCCCCTTGGAGGAAACCTGAAGCTGCTCCACTTCGCGAAAATCCTTCACGAGCGAGCGCCCCGCCTTCATGGCGGTCTCCATCATGACGTTGAGATTGGCCGAACCCTGCATGTCGTCTCCGCTCTGGCTGGAACGGGCGGCCTATACGCCCCCC
>JBCCYG010000343.1:0-2159 GCA_039190145.1 Pseudomonadota bacterium
CTACCCGCAAGGCCCCCATGACAAGCCGCAAAGCATGTGTCCGGCTTTTGGGTCTTTGCGCGTAGGGCTCCGGATGCGGCGGGTGGCAACCGTGCTCTCTGGTTCTGCCTGCTGCGTCTATGGGCTCACGTTTATCAGCCATTTTTACGGTGCGCGCCGCTCCGTTGGCTATGTGCCGTTCAACTCCGAGACGCTTGTCACCGGCAAGCTCTTTGAGGACATCCGTGACAGCGTTTACGCTATGGCGGACCCCGACAAGTACGACGCCATCGTCGTTACCAACCTTTGTGTTCCGACGGCATCCGGCGTGCCGCTCCGGCTTTTGCCGAATGAAATCAATGGTGTGCGCATCGTCGGGATCGACGTTCCGGGCTTTGGCATCCCCACCCATGCGGAGGCCAAGGATGTCCTCGCTGGCGCGATGCTCAACTTTGCCCGCCAGGAGATCGAGGCAGGACCGGTTCCAAGCCCCGTGAAGGAAAAGGACGGTCGCCCGACGGTCACGCTTCTGGGTGAGATGTTCCCGGCCGACCCGATGATGATCGGCGCGATGCTTGCGCCTCTTGGCCTCGCGATTGGTCCAACGGTTCCCTGCCGCGAGTGGCGGGAGCTTTATAGCGCGCTCGATTGCGGCGCGGTGGCCGCGATCCATCCATTCTACTCCGCCGCGATGCGCGAGTTCACGGCGGCCGGAAAGCCGATCATCGGCTCCGCACCGGTGGGCTATGAAGGCACTGAGGCGTGGCTCACGAACATCGGCGATGCGTTCGGGTTGCCGGCGGCGCAGGTGGATGCGGCTAAAAATGCATTCCTTCCCGCCATTAAGGGTGCGCTTGCAGCGACGCCCATTGAAGGCCGCATTACGTTAAGCGGGTACGAAGGCTCCGAGCTCCTCGTGGCGCGGCTCCTGATCGAGAGCGGTGCGGATGTGGCCTATGTCGGCTCCGCTTGCGCCAAGACAGACTATTCCAAAGACGATGCCGCCTGGCTCGAGGATAAGGGTGTGCGGGTTAAATTCCGCGCGTCGCTCGAAGACGATTGCCAGGCGATGCAGGCCTTCCAGCCGGACCTTGCCATTGGCACGACGCCGGTCGTCCAGAAGGCGAAAGAGCTCGCTATTCCAGGGCTTTACTACACCAATCTGATTTCTGCGCGGCCGCTCATGGGCCCAGCGGGAGCAGGGTCTCTCGCCACGGTCATCAACGCCGCGATGAAGAACAAGCACCGCATGGAGCACATGCGCGAGTTCTTTGAAGGCGTGGGCGGCGGTGACACGGCGGGCGTCTGGGAGGAAGGGCCGAACATCCGCCCTGATTTCCGCGCGAGCCAAGAAAAGAAACTGGCCAAGAAGGCCGAAGAGGCCAAGGCGGAGAAAGAGGAGATCGGCGTATGATCTTCTCTGCGACCATGGCCGGGGGGCCAGCCCCCCAGACCCCCCGGAGTTATTTCGGAAAGATGAAGGGGGATGCGCGATGCTAGTGCAGGACCATGATCGGGCCGGTGGCTATTGGGGCGCTGTCTACGCGTTCTGCGCGGTCAAAGGGCTTCAATGCGTCATCGACGGGCCGGTGGGCTGTGAGAACCTGCCGGTGACTTCGGTTCTTCACTACACAGATGGGCTGCCGCCCCATGAGCTGCCCATCGTCGTCACAGGCCTCGGTGAGGAAGAGCTTGGCCGCGACGGTACCGAGGGCGCGATGAAGCGCGCTTGGGGCACGCTCGACCCTGTCCTCCCAGCAGTGGTCGTCACCGGCTCCATCGCTGAAATGATCGGCGGTGGGGTCACGCCCCAGGGCACCAATATCCAGCGGTTTTTGCCGCGGACAATCGACGAAGATCAGTGGGAATGCGCGGATCGCGCCATGACCTGGATCTTTACGGAATACGGCATGACGCGGGGCCAGCTCCCGCGCGAAGCCAAGCGTGTGGAAGGTCAGAAGCCCCGGGTGAACATCCTGGGGCCCATGTATGGCACCTTCAACATGCCCTCCGATCTCGCAGAAATCCGGCGCCTCATCGAAGGCATCGGGGCAGAGATCAACATGGTTCATCCGCTCGGCGCGCATGTCGCGGAGATGCGGAACCTCGTCAATGCGGACGTCAATGTCGTGATGTACCGCGAGTTTGGGCGCGGGTTGGCGGAGCTTCTCGGGAAGCCC
>JBCCYG010000344.1:0-2080 GCA_039190145.1 Pseudomonadota bacterium
AGTGTGACCGCAGAGCCCACGATGGGCGAATTGCCGGTATAGCCGCCCCAGCTCGTCTCAAGGCCCCAGATCGTGGCCAAGAGCGAGCCTGGGACGCCGAAATGGCCCTCGATGGTGGCGAAGGTATTGGGATTTTGCGCGATCCTTTGTCGTGTGCGGCTGATGAAGGCGTCGGCGGTGGAGCCGGAGCGTTTGGCGAGGAATTCCGCTGGGTCAGATTGCAAAGTTCCGGTTTGCGTGGAGGGTCGAGATTCAAAGCGCCAGGTGATGTCGGACATGCCCGCGCTGGCAAGTGCCTGGAGGCCCCTTTGACCGACGCCTGCAGCTTGGGCATCGGCGGCGAAGCGCGCTTTGTAGGCGCCAAAGCTGCCTTTGTCGGTGATGCAGGTAGCGGCGCTCAGGCCGAGCGGCGCGACGGCTAAGATGAGAGCGGGTAATAGGCGCATGGGGGAGCCTCCTCTGACGCGGGAAGGCTAGCGGAATAAGGCGGGCCTGCGAAGGGATTTAGTCGCGTGTCCCGGCGAAACGCTCTGCCCATTCTGCGCGCTGGTCATCGGTGATCTTAGCGAAGAGCACTTCGGGCACTGTGAAGGCGTGACCTGCTGGTAGCGCCATGATGCTGCTCGCGTCGCTGGGCCAGGACCAGTCGAGGGTGTTCATGCCTGACATCATGGAGGCGGCGGCCGTGGGGATGAAGGGCGCGGAGAGGACGGCGTAGACGCGGATCAGGTTGAGCGCGAGGCGGATTTGCGCCGCGGCCTGATCTGGGTCCTCCTTGAAGGTCGACCATGGCGCGACCTCTTGGAGGTATTCATTGCCCAGCACCCAGCAGGCGCGCAGTTCGGCGGCGGCTTTGCGCACCTCAATGGCATCCATGGCGGCCTCGTAGGCGCGGATGCGTTTCGAGAGGTCAGCGACGAGTTGGTCTTCGCGGGGGCCGAATGCGCCGCCCTCGGGGATCGCCTCGGAGAATTTTGAGCGGCAGAACTTGGTCACGCGGCTCACAAAGTTGCCCAGCACATCGGCGAGGTCTTTGTTCACCCCTTCTTGGAAGCGTTCCCAGGTGAACTCTGAGTCCGAGCTTTCTGGTGCGTTGGAGAGGAGCCACCAGCGCCAGTAATCCGCCGGGAGGATGTCGAGCGCTTGGTCCTGAAACACGCCGCGCCCTTGGGACGTGGAGAACTGGCCGCCGTCGTAGTTCAGGTAGTTGAAGGACTTGATGTAGTCGACGAGCTTCCAGGGCTCGCGGCTCCCGAGGATCGTCGCGGGGAAGCTGAGCGTGTGGAAGGGGACGTTATCTTTGCCCATGAACTGGTAGTAGGTGACGTCATCCGCGCCCCCGTTTTCCACGTCAGTGCGCCACCACCGCGCCCAGTCATCGCCTTTTCCCGCATTCACCCATTCCTGGGAGCAGGCGATGTATTCGATGGGCGCGTCGAACCACACGTAGAAGACTTTGCCCTCCATACCCGGCCAGTCCTGCGCGCCGCGTTTGACGGGGACGCCCCAATCGAGGTCCCGCGTGATGCCGCGATCCTGGAGGCCGTCGCCGTCATTGAGCCATTTCTTGGCGATGGAGGTGGTGAGGACGGGCCAGTCGCTTTTGCTGTCGATCCAGTCCGACAGCTCGCCGCGCATGGCGGATTGGCGCAAATAGAGGTGCTTGGTCTTACGCACTTCGAGATCGGTGGAGCCGGAGATGGCCGAGCGCGGATTGATGAGATCGGTTGGGTCTAGCTGTTTGGTGCAGTTTTCGCACTGGTCGCCGCGGGCTTTGTCATAGCCGCAATTGGGGCAGGTGCCCTCGATGTAGCGGTCGGGGAGGTAGCGGCCATCGGCGTTGGAATAGACCTGTTCCTCCTCCACCTCTGCGATGAGGTTTTGGTCTGCAAGGACACCCGCGAAATGCTGGGTGAGGACCTTGTTTTCATCCGATGAAGAGCGGCCGAAATGGTCAAAGCTCAGCCCGAAACGCTCCCCGATATCGGCCTGGACGGCGTGCATTTCGGCGCAGAATTCGTCCACGGGCTTGCCCGCTTTGGCGGCGGCGAGCTCAGCAGGCGTGCCGTGTTCATCCGTG
>JBCCYG010000345.1:0-2056 GCA_039190145.1 Pseudomonadota bacterium
CTATGAGGAGACCAAAGCCATGCGCGAGGCTTGCGGCGATGCGCATATGAAAGCGATCCTGGCCACGGGCGAGCTCTCCACCCTCCGCAACGTGGCCCATGCCTCGATGATCTGCATGATGGCAGGCTCGGACTTCATCAAAACGTCCACCGGCAAGGAAAGCGTCAACGCCACGCTTCCCGTCTCCCTGGTCATGATCCGCGCCATCCGCGACTACCAGGCGGCCACCGGCTTCCGCGTCGGCTACAAACCCGCGGGCGGCATCTCCAAAGCCAAAGACGCGCTAGTCTACCTGGCGCTCATCAAGGAAGAGCTCGGCGACCGCTGGCTCGAGCCCGACCTTTTCCGCTTCGGCGCCTCTTCGCTTTTGGGCGACATTGAACGCCAACTCGAACACCACGTGACCGGCGCCTATTCGGCAGGCTACCGGCACCCGATGGGATAGGCCCATGACGATCAAAGAAATCTTCGGCACAATGGATTACGGCCCCGCCCCCGAAAGCCGCGAGGAGGCGCTCGCCTGGCTAGTGGATCAGGGCTCCCGCTTCGGTCACTTCATCGGCGGCGCCTTCACCGAGCCCACCGACGATTTCGAAAGCAAAAACCCCGCAAACGGCAACGTACTCGCAACGCTCTCCCAAGCGACGCAGTCCGACATCGACGCCGCTGTTGATGCCGCCCGCAAAGCCCAAGCGGCCTGGGCCAAAGACGGCCATACACGCGCGAAAGTGCTCTATGCGCTGGCCCGGCTCATCCAGAAAAACGCCCGCCTCTTTGCAGTTCTGGAGACACTCGATAACGGCAAACCGATCCGCGAGAGCCGCGATATCGACATCCCGCTCGTCCACCGGCATTTCTACTACCACGCGGGCATGGCACAGCTCATGGAAACCGAGCTGCCAAACCGCAAGGCGCTCGGCGTCTGCGGCCAGATCATCCCGTGGAATTTCCCGCTCTTGATGCTCGCCTGGAAAGTCGCGCCAGCGCTCGCCATGGGCAACACCGTGGTGCTGAAACCTGCGGAATACACGTCGCTCACCGCGCTCCTCTTCGCCGATATCTGCCGCCATGCGGGCGTCCCCAAAGGCGTTGTAAACATCGTCACAGGCGACGGTGCCGTGGGCGAAATGATCACTGCGGCAGACGTCGACAAAATAGCCTTCACGGGTTCCACCTCCGTGGGCCGTGCCATCCGCGGGGCGACGGCAGGCCGTGGCATCCCGCTTACGCTCGAGCTCGGCGGCAAAAGCCCTTACATCGTCTTAGACGACGCCGATATAGACAGCGCCATCGAGGGCCTGGTCGACGCGATCTGGTTCAACCAGGGTCAAGTCTGCTGCGCGGGCTCCCGCCTTCTGGTGCAAGAGGGCATCGCGGGAGCCTTCTATGACAAGCTCCGCGCGCGCATGGCCACTCTGAGAGTGGGCGATCCGCTCGATAAATCGATCGATATCGGCGCCATCGTCGACCCGGTTCAGCTGCAAACGATCAAGTCAATGGTCGACGCCAATAGCGAAGGTGAAACACACCACGCGCCGGGCCCTCTCCCGGCCAATGGCTGCTATTACCCGCCGACGCTGATCACGGGCCTCTCCTCCGCCTCCCCCCTCATGCAGGAGGAAATCTTTGGCCCCGTCCTCGCCTCAACGACGTTTCGCACGCCCTCAGAGGCCGTCGAGATCGCGAACAATACCCGCTATGGGCTCGCGGCGACGCTCTGGACTGAAAACATCAACCTCGCCCTCGACGTCGCCCCAAAGTTGGCCGCGGGCGTGGTCTGGGTGAATGCCACGAACCTCTTCGACGCCGCGGCAGGGTTCGGCGGCGTCCGTGAGTCAGGCTATGGTCGCGAGGGCGGCTGGGAGGGGCTCCTCGCTTACACCAAGCCCAAAACGGGTGGCAAACCCACCAAACCCATCGCCCCCCATGAGGGCACCGGCGCACCAGAGGACACGATAGACCGCACGCCCAAACTCTATATCGGCGGCAAGCAGGCCCGCCCCGATGGCGGCTACTCGCAAAATGTCTACTCCCCGCGCGGCACGCTTCTGGGCCA
>JBCCYG010000346.1:0-2050 GCA_039190145.1 Pseudomonadota bacterium
ACTGTAGGCCGCATACGTGGCAAACCTGAAAGCGCAGCGGCACGATGATTAGGGCAGTCGAGCCCGCTCAATGAACTTCTTTAGCGCAAATCGCGATCGGACGGCCCGGATGCCTTTGATCTTTAGGAGACGTGTCTGAAGGAATGTCTCGAATTCCTCGAGACTGCCGACAACAACCTCCAGCAAGAAATCCTGCCCACCCGTGATGAGCGTCCCCGTCACGACCTCCTCAAAGCGTGCCACCTCTGTCTGAAAACGGTTGACCTCTTCGGCGTCCTGGCGCTCCAGCTCGACCGACACAAACACGGTGATGTCGTAGCCCGCAGCCTTGCGATCAATCCGAGCGACATAGCTTGAGATGATCCCGCTTTCTTCAAGCCGCTGAACGCGTCGTTTGCACGGCGTGGGAGACAGGCCGACACGGTCCGCGAGTTGAACCAGAGACATGCGCCCATCTTCACGCAAAGCACGAAGAATCGCGCGATCAATCTCATCTGTAGTGATATTCACTTCGAAACCCCTTCAAATAGGTGAAATCCTCTAAATTTTAGCCGCGTTCGCAACCAAGCACGTCTTTTTCAACCAGCCAAGAGCAATAAGCTTTAGATAACGTCTGCCGCCACTGCCACAGGACCAAAATGGACGACGCGACACCGCCCCTAGCGCTCCACGTTCCAGAGCCCGGTTGCCGGCCGGGCGACACGCCTGACTTCTCCGACTTCGAAATCCCGCGCGCAGGAGCTGTCCCGCGCCCCCCCGTAGAGGTTGATCCCGACGACATCCGCGACATGGCGTTTTCCATCGTTCGCGTGCTCAACAAGGAAGGCAAAGCGGTGGGGGACTGGGCCGACGCGCTCACGGCAGATGACCTCCGCGACGGGCTCCGCGACATGCTCACGCTACGCGCCTATGACGAACGCATGATGACTGCCCAGCGGCAGGGCAAAACCAGCTTCTACGCGCAGCATCTGGGAGAGGAGGCGGTGTCCTGCGCCTTCGCCAAGGCTCTGCAAAAGGGCGATATGAACTTCCCCACCTACCGGCAGGCGGGGCTTCTCGTAGCCTCGGGCTATCCGCTCGAGACGATGATGAACCAAATCTTCTCCAACCGGGAAGACCCGCTCAAGGGCCGCCAGCTCCCGATTTGCTACTCCTCAAAGGAACACGGTTTCTTCACGATCTCCGGCAATCTCGGCACCCAATTTATCCAAGCCGTCGGGTGGGCCATGGGCTCCGCCATTGCGGGCGATACCAAGATCGCGGCGGGCTGGATCGGCGATGGCTCCACGGCAGAAAGCGACTTTCACTCGGCAATGGTCTTTGCCTCGACCTACCGCGCGCCGGTGATCCTCAACATAGTCAATAACCAATGGGCGATCTCGTCTTTCCAGGGCATCGCGCGGGGCGGCGTAGGCACTTTCGCGGCAAGAGGTCACGGCTTTGGCATCCCCTCGATCCGCGTCGACGGAAACGACTATCTTGCCGTTTACGCCGTGGCGAAATGGGCCGCAGAGCGCGCGCGGAGCGGCCATGGGCCCACGCTCATTGAATACGTGACCTACCGTGCAGGCGCGCACTCCTCCTCAGATGATCCCTCCGCCTACCGCTCTACTGAGGAAGCAAAGGAATGGCCCCTCGGCGACCCGGTGGAGCGGCTCAAGGCGCATCTCATCAAACTTGGGGAATGGAGCGAAGAGCGCCACATTCAGGCCCAAGCGGAGATAATGGACATGGTAAAGTCCGCCCAACGCGCGGCCGAGGCAAACGGCACGCTGCAATCGGGGGATCAGCCGAGCGCGCGCGACATGTTCGAGCAGGTTTTCGAACAAATGCCACCGCATCTTATTCGCCAGCGTCAGGAGGCCGGTTACTGATGGCCCAGATGACCATGATCGAGGCGATCCGCGAAGCTCATGATGCGGCTATGGCCGCAGATGACCGCGTCGTCGTGTTCGGCGAAGACGTGGGTTTTTTCGGCGGTGTCTTCCGCTGCACGGCGGGCCTTCAGGCCAAGTATGGAAAGAGCCGCTGCTTTGATGCCCCGATCAAT
>JBCCYG010000347.1:0-2004 GCA_039190145.1 Pseudomonadota bacterium
AACGTGCCCGCGAGCATCTCTCCCGCCAGCATCCGGGATTTAAAATCTGCTATGCCCATGGGGACCTCCCTTTTTCGGGAGAGCATCACGCCCCGCCCGCCTTGGCAAGCGGCGCGCATCCGCTAGGCTCCTGCCCATGGTATTGAGTTTCACAGAGCGCGGCATCTATTGCGCGGCGGGCGACTTTTACATCGACCCGTGGCGCCCGGTGGACCGCGCACTCATCACCCATGGCCATGCCGACCATGCGAGACCGGGGATGAAGCGCTACCTGGCAACCGATGGGGCCGCGCCGGTGATCCGCTATCGCTTAGGCAATATAGACTTAGAAACAGTGGCTTATGGCGAAGTACGCCGCATCGGGGATGCGGAAGTGAGCTTCTTCCCGGCCGGCCACGTGCCGGGATCCGCACAAATCCGCGTGGAAGTGGGCGGCGAGGTTTGGGTGGCCTCTGGCGATTACAAGGTCGTCAATGACGGGCTTTCAGAGCCATTTGAGCCCGTGAAATGCCACGCCTTCATCACCGAATGTACCTTTGGATTGCCGGTCTTTAATTGGACCCCGGAAGCGGAGGCGCGCGGGGCGCTCAATGCCTGGTGGGCGAAAAACGCCGCCGCGGGGCGACCATCGATCATAGGAGCCTATTCGCTCGGGAAAGCGCAGCGCATCTTAAGCGCTGTGGACCCCGCCATCGGCCCGATACTCACCCATGGCGCCGTGGAAAACACGAATGCCGTCCTCCGACGGCAGGGTTACGCACTCCCAGATACGACGCTGGTGACGCCCGATACCAAGGGCAAGGACTTTCCTGGCGCGCTGGTCGTCGCGCCGCCCTCGGCGCTTGGCTCCGCCTGGGCGCGGAGGTTTACTGGGGCGTCTTCGGCCTTTGCGTCCGGCTGGATGGCGCTCCGAGGCGTGCGCCGTAGGCGCGCGGCCGACCGGGGCTTCGTCATGTCAGACCATGCAGACTGGACCGGGCTCAACACGGCCATCGCCGAGACCGAGGCCGAGCGCATCTTTGTCACCCATGGTTACACCTCTGCCTTTCGCGCCTGGCTGGAAAGCCAAGGCTACGACGCGGCCATCGTCGAGACAGAATTCGAGGGTGAAGGGCTTGATGCGAGCAGCGAGGAGGCCGCGTGACGGTCGCCACTTATCCCTGGCAGAGCACGCAACGGCACTGGCGCGACCGCGTCATCGCATGGGGCGCGCGCCGTATCGCGCAACCATCGCTGGCTTCCCCGGCGACATGGGCGTCTCACCGCCGCGGTTTTCGGATTGCCGCCGGTCTCAGGCGCATGAGCCGGGCACGTGAGACTACCTATCGAAGCGTTTCACTGGGCCCTCAAGGAGCGTTGGAGATCTTTCCGAAGCGCCCGAAGAGGCGGATCATCTGGATCCATGGCGGCGGCTTCGTTGTGGGCTCGCCAGAGACCCATCTTGTGATGCTCAGCCATCTGGCTGTTGCGGCTAACGCGCTGATCATCGCACCGCGCTACAGGCTTGCGCCGGAGCATCCTTTCCCCTCGGCAGCTGACGACGTGGAGGAAGCCGTCAACGCGGCTTTTGAATGGCGAAGCGATGTTGGCCCCTGCCTCCTCGGCGGCGACAGCGCGGGCGGGTGTCTGGCCCTTGTAGCCCTGGCCCAGTTGCTCACAGCAGGCCGTGCCCCTGCCGGTGTCATCCTCTTTAGTCCCGCCACGATCATCGACCCGGCTCGCCCGGTCCCAAAGGCAGATGACCTGCTCTTTCCGGAGAGCATCCTCCACCGGATCGCGGAGGCCTATGCGGGGCAAGCCGACCCGACAGACCCGCGTCTTTCGCCTATCAAAGGCGACTATGCGGGAGCGCCGCCCACGCTCATTCAATGCGTTGAGCGCGAGTTTCTTGAGGAAGACAGCGATGCAATCGCCGCCCGCCTGGCCGGTTTTGGCGCGGATGTGACGCTCGAGAAGGTCCGCAAGATGCCCCATGTCTGGCAGTTCATGGCGGGCTCTTCCCCC
>JBCCYG010000348.1:0-1999 GCA_039190145.1 Pseudomonadota bacterium
CGAACCGGCCCCCGACGTTGACGAGGCCCTGGCCACGGAAGTCGCACGCCAGCTCGTCGGCGACCCAGAGCTCGAGATCGAGCTTTTGAGCGCCAATACCTGGACGGTAAACGACGCCTACGCGGAACGCATGTCCAACGGCCGCGTATTCATCATGGGCGACGCGGCGCACCGGCACCCGCCCTCGAACGGGCTCGGCTCAAACACCTCGATCCAGGACAGTTTCAACCTCTGCTGGAAGATCGCCGCGGTACTGAAAGGCCAGGCCGGGGAAGCGCTCCTCGACAGCTACACCGCCGAACGCGCCCCCGTCGCCAAACAGATCGTGACCCGCGCGAACCAGTCTATCGAAGAGTTCGGGCCAATCTTTGAAGCGCTCGGCATGACCGGCGGAGACGATATCGAGGCCATCAAAGCCAACATGGATGCCCGCTGCGGCGCAAGCCCAGCGGCGGAAGCGCAACGCGCCGCCCTCAACGCAGCCATCGCGTTCAAAAAGTACGAATTCGACGCCCACGGCGTGGAAATGAACCAGCGTTACAAATCCGACGCGATCGTCACCGACCGCCAAATGGAGCCCGACCTCGCCCTCGATGCCGACCTCCATTACCAGCCCACAACCTGGCCCGGCGCGCGCATCCCGCATTCCTGGCTCTTCACGGCTTCCGGCGGCAAGCACAGCACGCTCGACATCACCGGCAATGGCCACTTCACTCTCCTCACCGGCCTCGGCGGGGAGGCTTGGTGCGAGGCCGCCAAAGCGGTGGCAGCGGAGCTCGGGCTCGACCTCGTCTGCCACCTCATCGGCCCGCGACAGGAATACATGGACCACACCGGCGATTGGGCGCGCAGCCGCGAAATCGGCGATAGCGGCTGCCTCCTCGTGCGGCCCGATCATCACGTCTGCTGGCGGGCGGACGCGATGATGGAAAACCCGAAATCCGAGCTCACCCGCGTGCTCACCGCGATTATGGCCCGCTAAGGATGGACGGCTCCATGACAAAGACAGCAAATGGCTATTTCACCGAAGAAAACTCTGCAGAGGTCGTTGTCTCTCGCATCGCCCCCACCACCGAGCCCCGCTTGGCTGAGGTCGTCTCTGCGATCACACGGCACCTCCACGCCGCTGTAAAAGAGATCGAACCCACGCAGGACGAGTGGTTCGAGGCCATCCAATTTCTCACAAAAACCGGCCATAAATCAGATGATTGGCGGCAGGAATTCATCCTTTTATCCGATATCTTCGGCGTCTCCATGCTCGTGGACGCGATTAACAACCGCAAGCCAAGCGGCGCCTCCGAGAGCACGGTCCTCGGCCCCTTCCACATCCCCGATGTGCCGGAGCTGCCCATGGGCGCCAATATCTGCCTCGACGGTAAAGGCCACCCGATGCTCATCAAGGGGCGGATCCTGAGCACCGACGGCACGCCGATCAATAACGCAAAGATCGATGTCTGGCAGACCAACGATGACGGCTTCTACGACGTCCAGCAAAAGGGCATCCAGCCGGACTTCAACCTACGCGGCGTGTTTCGCACGGGTGCTGATGGACGCTACCACTTTTGGGGCGCCAAGCCGCGCTTCTACCCGATCCCGGATGATGGGCCGGTAGGCCAGTTGTTGGGCTCGCTCGGGCGCCATCCCTTCCGCCCTGCGCATCTCCACTACATTCTTGAGGCTGACGGTTTTGAGACGCTCGTGACACACATCTTTGACCCCGACGACGCGTACATAGACACGGATGCAGTGTTTGGGGTGAAGGAAAGCCTGCTCGCCAAGTTCGACCTGATCGACGACCCCGCACGTATCGCGGAGGAAGGCGCAGACGGCCCTTTCTACGAAGTGATCCACGACTTTGTCCTGGCCCCGAGCACTTAGGAGAGTGGACCTCGATCTGTCAGAGAAGGTTGACATACAGGCTACCAGAAAAATCGATATTATGCTTAAATCGGCAAAAGAGTCGGCTGAAATGGGCCGAAAAGGGAGGAAAACATGACAC
>JBCCYG010000349.1:0-1977 GCA_039190145.1 Pseudomonadota bacterium
CGGCATGATCGTCGCGGGGCCCGATGGGTTCCTCAAATCCCAATACCGTAAGTTCAACATCAAGGGCGAAGAGCTCACCCCGGGCGATGACTTCGGGATGATGAAAGAGGTCCTCACCCGCCGCTTCACGCGTCTGCTCAAGGAAGACCCCGACCGCGAAACAGAGATGTGGCCCGACCTCCTCCTCATCGATGGCGGTCAGGGTCAGGTGAGCGCAGTGCATGAAATCATGACCGAACTTGGCGTCGATGACATCACCATGGTGGGTGTGGCGAAGGGGATCGACCGCGATGCGGGCAAGGAAGAGTTTCACCGCATGGGCAAGGGCGTCAAAGCGCTTCGCCACAATGACCCCGTGCTCTACTTCGTCCAGCGCATGCGCGACGAGGCGCACCGCTTTGCCATCGGCACGCACCGCGCCAAACGGGCGAAGGCCATGTCAAAGAACCCGCTCGATGACATTCCGGGCGTGGGTGCCACGAGGAAACGCGCGCTCCTTTCTCATTTCGGCTCGGCTAAGGCCGTCAGTCGCGCCAATCTCGCTGATCTCAAAGCCGTTGACGGTGTGAGCGAGGGTCTTGCCGAGAAGATATACGGCTTCTTTCACGAGAGCTGAACCATGTATAAATTGCCGGTGAGCCTCTGGCATTTAGATGAAATCTCGGCAAAAGCCGGAAGTGTATGACCTTGAACCTGCCCAACCTCCTGACGATCCTGCGGCTCCTTGCGGCGCCCGGCATCGTTCTGGCGTTTCTCCTTCTTCCGCGCCCCTATGCAGATTGGACGGCAGTAGTGCTGTTTCTTGGCGCGTCGCTGACGGACTGGGTGGATGGCAAGCTTGCTCGCGCCTGGAAGCAGGAGACGAAACTCGGCGCGATGCTTGATCCGATTGCGGATAAAGCCATCGTGCTCAGTGCTCTCCTAGTCTTGGCGGCGATCTGGCAGCCGGTCTTTTTCATCCTCCTGCCCGCGGTGCTGATCATTTTCCGCGAGGTCTTTGTCAGTGGCTTGAGGGAGTTCTTGGGCGACGTCGCCGGCACGCTCAAGGTCACCCAACTTGCAAAGTGGAAAACCACGATCCAGATGGTCGCGATCACCGTGCTCCTAGCAAAAGGCATCGTCGAGCACGGCCTCTTTGAGCGGATCGTAGGCCTCGATGACGTGCTCTATGACCGGATTATCGGCGGTCTTGAGGAAGACGTGCTCGGCCTCCGCTGGCGGCTGGCGGCGCTCGACGTCCTCCGCTGGGGCGGCGTGGCCCTGCTCTGGCTCGCGGCCATCCTCACGCTCGTCACGGGCTATGACTACTTCCGTAAGGCGCTACCGCATCTGCAGGGCGCGAAATGAAGATCGATGTCCTCTACTTTGCTTGGGTGCGCGAACGCATCGGCATTGGGCGCGAAGCGGTCGAAACCGAGGCTACGACGCCTAGCGAACTCATCGCAGAGCTCCGCGGGCGGGGCGGGCATTACGAGGCCGCCTTTGCCGATGTAACGGCGCTCCGCGTCGCGATCGACCAAGAACTCACCGAGTTTGATGCGACGCTGAGCGATGCCCGCGAAGTGGCGTTTTTCCCGCCCATGACCGGCGGTTAGCGCGGTGGATATCCGCATCCAAAGCGCACCGTTTGAACCCGGTGAGGTCCTCTCCGCGTTCACCTCCCGCCAGCAGCGCGCCGGCGCCGTTGTCAGCTTCACCGGCCTTGTCCGCGATCTGGACGGGTCACTCGAAACCATGGAGATCGAGCACTACCCCGCCATGACCGAAAGGGCGCTGGCCAAAATCGCAAAGGAGGCAACCGAGCGTTGGCCTCTTCTGGATGTGCTAATCCTCCACCGCCACGGCGCGCTGACTCCGAGCGAGCCCATCATGATGGTCGCCACGGCCTCCGCGCACCGCAAGGCTGCTTTTGAAGCCGCAGATTTCCTCATGGATTACCTCAAATCCCGCGCGCCATTCTGGAAAAAGGAAACGACG
>JBCCYG010000350.1:0-1924 GCA_039190145.1 Pseudomonadota bacterium
ACGGCGAGCCGCTCAACCGCGATGACGACGAGGATGACCAGGATACGACCGGCACGCCTTCGATCACGTCGATCCCGAAAGCCTCACGGCCCAAGAAGGACGCCCCACCGAGCGGTGGGGACCTGGAGCCAGAACCTACCTAAGTTCGAGACCCCCGCTTCGGCGGGGGTTTTCTTTTGGGGACCGCACTTCGGTGCCTCGGCCTGTTGCTCGATTAAAGCGTCTGTCTGGCACGCGCGCATGGCAGGTCAGGAGAACGCGAGCCTGCGGTTTCCCTTCCGTCGGCACTTCTTTACGAGCTAAAGACCCGTTGTCTAAACCCGCGCCAGCAAGCGATTTCGAAATCGCTTAAGGCGCTTCGAAGCGCCTTGGCCCCGAGGAGATGTCGTGCCTGCACTCAAACCGACACATTTTGAAGCGGAGGTCCTCTGGATCGGGCGCGTGACCGACCGGGATGCCTCGCTCGCGTCCGAGCCGCTCGAGGCCGCTGAGATCACCTTTGCTGGTATCGCTGGGGAAGCCCATGGCGGGCTCACGCGCGCCTCTTGCAGTCGGGTGAAGTCCCAGCACAAGCGGGGCACAGAGATCAGAAACACCCGGCAATTGTCAGTGCTGAGCGAAGAAGAGCTCGGCCAGATTGCCGCCAAGATGGGGGTCGATGGCCTCGAGCCGCGTCAGGTGGGCGCGTCGCTTTTGCTTCGCGGCATTCCGGACTTTACCCATGTCCCCCCTTCGTCGCGACTTCAGGGGCCGAGCGGTGTCACCTTCATTGTCGATATGGAGAACCGGCCTTGTCATTTGCCCGCACGCGTCATCGACGAGACAACGCCCGGCTTTGGTGGAAAGTTTCGCGCCGCCGCAGAGGGCCTGCGCGGTGTGACGGTGAGTGTTGAGCGGGAAGGGACGTTGAGCCTTGGAGATACGCTTACGCTCCATGTCCCGGACCAGCCGGCGTGGGCGCATTTGGAAGAGGCGCGGCGCGGGTAAGTGACGCGGGCCCGCTCGCTTCACATTGGGGGCGCCGGTGGCTAGGTTCCGCGCCGAAGTGGAGCGTTCATCATGTTGTCTTCCATTGCCTATCAGTCGCGAGAAAACCGGGCGTTGCAGCTTGTTTACGTGTTTCTCGTCGCCATGGCCGTGTTGATCGTAATCAGCTTTATTCAGCAGGGCTGGGAGATCGCGCTTCGCAAGGAAAGCGGCGGCGTGGAACGGGCCTCTCTCTACACGGCCATATTTGCCGCTGTGCTCGCCCTTGCGCTCATGGTGCGCAACGCTCGGGGTATCCTGGCCGTGCCCATGGTGCTGGCGCTCTTTGCCCTGCGCGAGCTCGATTTCCATGATTGGTGGTTTGAGCCAGGGTTGCTTCACATGGCGATCTTCACCTCGCCGGCGCCGCTTTGGCACAAGCTCGTCTCTGGCGTGGTGATGCTCTTTATCCTTCTTGTGCTAGCGCAGCTTGTGTGGCGGGGCACGGGTCCGCTTCTCAAAGCGCTGCGGGAGCGGAGAGGCTGGCCGCTTCTTGTTCTTCTCGGCGTGGCGCTCGCTGGCCTTTCTGTCGCGTTGGATGGGCTTCCAGCCCGCATGGGGCCGAACCTCTCTGATCTGGGCGCTGTGATCGCTAGCGTCACGGAGGAAACGGGAGAGCTTGCCCTCTTTGTGTGCCTCCTCCTCGCTGTCGCAGTCTGGCCCACAGAAGCGCGACGCTAGTTTCCTATTGTGAGCATTCGGCGGCGGCGCGCGACGCGTGCGGGCGTGATCATGTCGGAATTGGGGTCCCTTCTGCCGGCGATTCCGCGATAGGCGGCGGGTGTAGACGAATGCATACCGCCGGAGACGCCGCCCATGGGCTACAAGACCGACATCGAAATCGCGCGCGAGGCCTCTAAGAAGCCGATCCAGGAGATAGGCGCGAAACTGGGTATCG
>JBCCYG010000351.1:0-1918 GCA_039190145.1 Pseudomonadota bacterium
CCGCGCGGAATGCGCCGCCGTCGATTGGCTCCACTCCGAGCTCCTGAGATCATGGGTCAGCACATTCGGGTTCCCATGGCGACAGTTCCCGTCGTCATCGGGGTCATACCAGGCGCCCGTCCATAGAAACGCCACGCCCCGCGCCACCCCGTCAGTAAGCCGCGCCCCGGCCAGGCATCGCCCGCGCTCATTAAAAAGCTCTACCACATCGCCTTCCGCGATCCCCCGCGCACCCGCATCCGCAGGATGGAGCAGCACCGGCTCCCGCCCCGCCACTTTCTCTGCCAAACTATGCGCGCCATTGTCATACTGAGAGTGGAGCCGCGTGCCCGGCTGCCCGGACAAGAGCGCCAGGGACCCCGGCTCGAACCGTGACCGCGGCGCATTCCAGGTCACATGACCCGCGCACTCGGCCAGCCCCATCGCGGCCACGTCCTCTGAGAACAGCTCGATCTTGCCGGAAGGCGTCGCACGCGGGTTTTCGTCGGGGTCCGCATGAAACGCCTCGAGGAATACCTGCTCCGGGCTTGGGTCTGGTAGCTCAACCGCGTCACCCGCCAAGAAATCCTGCCAGTCTGGGACATCATACCCGTGCTGACGCGCCCCTTCGCGCGTTTGCGCCCAGAGCCGTTCGAGCCACCCCTCTTCCGACAGACCCTCAGTAAACCCGTCAGCACCGCCAAGCCGCGCGGCAAGTGCCGCGTAAATCGCATACTCCGTCCGTGCCTCTCCGGGCGGTTCTACGGCCTTCGGCATCGGGACAAGGACATTGTCCGACTTACCTGCCCCGAAATCCGCTCGCTCGAGTGAGGCCGCCACGGGCAATACGATATCGGCGTGGCGCGCTGTAGCCGTCCAGTTGATCTCATTCACGATCACCGTCTCTGGCGCTTGGAACGCCTGCGACAGACGCCGCAAGTCTTGATGGTGATGAAACGGATTTCCTCCCGCCCACCAGACGAGTTTGATATCAGGAAAGGTGCAGTCTCGTCCCTGGAACCGATACGTCGCGCCAGGATTGAGCAGCATGTCCGACACCATAGCCACCGGGACGCTCTCGCGGACAGGGTTAGCCCCCTGCGGTAGGGCTGCCCAGTGAAATGGCCGTTCCGTCGCGCCGATATTCCCGTTGACCGCGTACCCGATGCCATAGCCGCCGCCCGGCAGCCCGACTTGGCCGAGGATGCAGGCCAGCGTCACGCAGGCCCAAGGCGGCTGCTCCCCCCAATCCGCCCGCTGCAGGGCGGCCGCGCAGGTGATAAACGTGCGTCCTGCCGCCATCTCTCGGGCGAGCCCGCGAATTCGGTCAGCGGGCAAGCCCGAAACCTCCGCCGCCCAATCTGCATCTTTCACAACGCCATCTTTGGCCCCGGCCAGGTATTCCGCGACGCGCTCAAACCCGACGGTGTACTGCGCGAGAAACGCCTGGTCATGGAGCCCCTCCTCAACCAGCGTTTGCGCCAAACCAAGCATGACCGCGACATCGGTGCCCGGGCGCGGCGCCAGCCAGTCTGCGTCGAGCTCCCCGGCCATATCGCCGCGAAGAGGGCTCACATTTACAAAACGCACACCCTGCTGATGGCACTCCCTCAACGCGCCGGGCACGCCGTGGCGTGAATTCCCGCCGTCCGATATCCGTAAATTGCGCCCCGCAAGTCCGCCAAACGCTACAAAGAGGTCGGTATGCTGGGCAATGACGCTGAAGCGGGTCGCCTCAATAACATGATCCCGAAAGGAGCCGCCGACGATGTAGGGCATGGCCTCCAAAGCCGCGCCATAGCTGTAATTCCCAGTCGACCTAACAAAGCCCTTTTGCGTGTTCAGAAACCGCTTGAGCTGGCTCTGCGCGTGGTGGAAACGGCCTGCGCTGGCCCACCCATAGGACCCCGCGTAGACCGCCTCGCCCGGCAACCGTGCG
>JBCCYG010000352.1:0-1913 GCA_039190145.1 Pseudomonadota bacterium
AAAGCCTCCTAAGCCACGGAAAACGAAATTGTTTCTGAAGCAAATCCCCCAAGACCTCGCCCCGCTCACCGCGGATCAAATGGCCACGATGGAGGCCCTCATGGGCCAGCTCACCCCGCTGCAACAGGCCTGGGTGTCGGGCTACTTCGCGGCTTCCGCCAACGGGGCAGGGGCCCTGGCCGCGACTGTGGAGGCCGCGCCCGCGACGCTCACCGTCCTCTACGGCTCCCAGACCGGCAATGCCAAACACGTGGCCGCCGATCTGGCCGGGCAGGCCAAAGCGCGTGGTATGAATGCCAAGCTCCTCGATATGGCCGACTACAAGCCTGCCAAGCTCAAGGACGAGACGCATCTCGCCATCGTCGTGAGCACCTATGGCGAGGGCGAGCCGCCCGAACCCGCGCAAAAGCTCTATGATTTCGTAGGCTCCAAGAAGGCCCCGAAACTCGAGGGCCTCAACATCGCGGTGCTCGGTCTCGGCGATACGAGCTACGAATTCTTCAACCAGACAGCCAAGGATTTTGAGGAACGCCTCGTCGCCCTCGGCGCCACCGTGGCCGTCGAGAAAGCGTTGCTCGACGTCGACTACGATGACTACGCAGAAGACTGGATCAAGGGTGCGCTCGATATCATCGAGCCCGATCTCAAAACCGCAGCGCCCGCCAACAACGTCGTCCAGCTCGCGCCGTCGGCCCCGCTTTATTCCAAGAAGAACCCGTACCAGGCCGAAATCACGACGGTGCAAAAGATCACCGGCCGCGATAGCACCAAAGACGTCCGCCACATCGAGATATCGCTCGACGGCTCGGGCCTCACCTATCAACCGGGCGACGCGCTGGGCGTCTACTTCCTGAACGATCCGGCGGAGGTGGATGAGGTGCTCAAGGCCCTGAACTTAAATGATGAAACGCTCCGCCAGGAACTCATCGAAGACTACGAACTAACCCAATCCTACCCGGGCTTCGTCACCGCCTATGCCGAGGCCACTGGCAATGCAGCGCTCGCCAAGATCGCCGAGGATAAAGCCACTCTCCGCGCCTATATCGAGGATCGTCAAATCTTCGACATCCTCCGCGAGCATCCCGCGGAAATCAGCGGCGACGCCCTGAGATCCTGTCTCAGGAAAATCCAGCCGCGGCTCTACTCCATCGCTTCAAGCCAGGCCGAAATGGACGACGAGGTGCATCTCACGCTCGGCGTTGTCGAATACGACGCCCATGGCCGCCCCCATCTAGGCGGCGCCTCAGGCTACCTCGCCCACCGCGCCGAAGAAGGCAACGAAATCAGGGTCTTCGTGGAGGAAAACACCAATTTCCGCCTGCCGGCAGACCCCACAACGCCCACGATCATGATCGGCCCAGGTACCGGCATCGCGCCCTTCCGCGCCTTCCTCCAGGAACGCGACGCACAAGAGACCGATGGCGACAACTGGCTCTTCTTCGGCAATCCACACTTTACGCAGGACTTCCTCTACCAGGTCGAACTACAATCCTACCTCAAATCCGGCCTCCTTTCTAAGCTCTCCGTCGCCTTCTCCCGTGACCAGAAAGACAAAATCTACGTCCAGGACCGCGTCCGAGAAAACGGCGCGGAGCTCTACGCCTGGCTGGAAAAGGGCGCGCATCTTTACGTCTGCGGCGACGCCACGCGCATGGCCAAAGACGTCCACCGGGCACTCCTCGATGTCATCGCAGAGCATGCCGGGAAAAGCGCGGAAGAGGCCGAGAGCTACCTCGCCGATCTTCGCGACGCCAAGCGCTACCAGCGGGACGTCTATTAGGCCCCACCTTTTTGTGACGGAAAGTCATCGAAAGCGGCTATATATGGCGAATACTCAGTCACGAGAAAGCCATGCGCTGGATGACCCGCACCGCCGCGGTTTTCGCGGTCACATTGGCGGCCCTTTGGGTCGC
>JBCCYG010000353.1:0-1838 GCA_039190145.1 Pseudomonadota bacterium
CGCGAGGCCGTCGCGGTTGGCGACGGGGCCAATGACCGGGGCAGGTTGGGGCGTGCGGGGCTCGGGGTGGCTTTGCATGCCAAGCCGTCCGTTCAGGCGCAGTGTGATGTGCGGATCAACCATGGGGACCTGACGGCGCTGCTTTACCTGCAGGGGTACTCCCAGGCGGAGTTTGTGTCCGCTGGGTGAGGCCGGGATGCCTCCGGCGGGAGTGTATCTAGAACAAAGAAGGTGGGGTCAGCGCAGGGTTTCGAGGAGCTCGAGCGAGGCGAAGCCGTCGACGGGGAGGCCGCTTGCGCGCTGGTAGTTGCGGATGGCGTTGGTCGTATTGGGGCCGATGAGGCCGTCGGCGCCCTCTGTGTCAAAGCCCGCGCGGGTGAGGCGCTCCTGGAGCTCTGAGACCTCGCGGGGGGTGAGCGGGCGGGAGCCGATGGGCCAGACGGCCTCGATCGGGCCAAAGCCGCGCAGGCGCATGGAGAGCTGGCTGACAGCCATCACGTAGGCGTCGGCGGCGTTGTAGCGTTCAAGCACGCGGAAATTGTTGAAGATGAGGAAGGCGGGGCCAGTGCGGCCCGCGGGGAGGAAGACGCTCGCCTGGCCGTAATTGGGGACAGGCTTGCCATCGAGGCCGGTGACGCCGCGGGCGGCCCATTGGCCGGGGGACATGGTGAGGTTTCGGCGGGCATTGCCGCTGTCAAAGCCGTCGCTCAGGCGGACCTCGATGGCGACGGGCTGGCCCTTGGTCCAGCCGAAGCGGTTGAGATAGGCGGCGGTGGAGGCGAGCGCGTCGGTGGGGTCGTCAGACCAGATATCGCGCCGGCCATCGCCGTCGAAATCCACGGCATAGGCTTGGAATGAGGTGGGGATGAACTGGGTGTGGCCCATGGCGCCTGCCCAGGAGCCGCGCATATTGGCGGGGCTCGTGTCGCCCCGGGCGAGGATGCGGAGGGCCTCCCAGAGCTGTTCTTCGAAAAAGCGGCCCCGGCGCCCGTCGAAGGCGAGCGTGGCGAGGGCCTCGATAACGGGGATCGTGCCGCGCGTGGCCCCATAGCGGGTCTCTGCGCCCCAGACGGCCACGACGACCTCTTTATCGACATCAAAGCGGTCTTCGATCTGGTCGAGCACGCGGCGGTTTTGGCGTAAGGCGCGTTGGCCGTTGCTCACCTGATCCTCCGAGACGAGGCGGGCGAGATAGTCCCAGATGGGGAGGGTGAATTCGGCCTGGTTGCGGTCTTTGCCGATGACCTCTTCATTGTAGCTCACACCGCGAAAGGCCTGGTCGAGGAGCCCATCGCTGAAGCCGCGCGACCGGGCGCGGGACTTGAACTGGGTGACCCAGCGCTGGAATGCCTGCTCTTTAGATGCCTGGACTTGGATGGTCATGCGCGGTTCTGCTTCTGGGCTCAGAGTGGCGGCAAAGGCAGGCGGAGCAAAGGCGAAAATGACACAAGCAAGGAAACGCATGCCTTGATCGTAGCCGCGCCACAGATGAAGGTCAGGGGAAATTGTGCGGCTCAGCGCGTTACCGCCTGCGCCGGGTGACTTTCCGGGCCTTTTCGGCCTTCTTCTTGCCAGCGCGCATTTTGCGTTTGGGTGGCTTGGCGCGCCGCTGCGGGCCTTTGGAGGGGCGTTGGCCGTCGATATCGAGGAGTTCGAGGATGAGCCCGCCAGTGACGGGCGTGGCCTCTGCCAAGCGCACGGTCACGCGCTGCCCGAGGCCGATTTCGCGGCCTGTATCAGAGCCGGTCAGCGTGAGCGCCTCGGAATCGTAGTGAAAGTATTCGTTCCCCAGCTCGCGGATGGGGACGAGGCCGTCAGCGCCGGTTTCATCGAGCTTC
>JBCCYG010000354.1:0-1811 GCA_039190145.1 Pseudomonadota bacterium
ACTCGCCCTGCTCCGCACCCAGCAGGACTTCGGCATAGTTTTTCACCGCGTCCAGATGGTCATCGTTCATATGATCAACAGCGCTGCGCTCATAGGACATCAGCTTGCCATCGCCCTCGGTCAAAAGCACGGCGGGGTCCAATTGCTCCCCACCGAGGCTCGCTGACTTGGGCACAAGAAACGCGAAATCCCCTTTCGCATGGGGGGCGCCGTGGCGCGTGATGTAGCGGCCTGCGGTGTGCACCGTCTCTTCATCGGTTAGCCGCACGACATCGCAAGTGAGCGCTAGGTCGCCGATTTTGACCGCCAACTCGCTCACCTCCACATCGACATGGGCAAGCGGCGCGCCGGTCAGGCTGGAGGCAATTGGCACCGTTCCCAACCCATCAATCTCCGCATAGCGCTCGACGCGCAGGAGGTGCTTAGCCCGCTGAGCCGGGGCTTTAGCGTCAGGTTGGATCGCGAAATTTACGGCCATGATGTCCTCCGTCTTAGTTCAGATGGTAGGGCGAAGGGCGGGGTGCGTCCAAATCTACTCGTTAAGGCGGTCGAGACGGGCGCGCACGCTAAGCCCGTGGGCCTCAAGGCTTTCAGACTGCGCAAGCGTCTCCGCCGCGGGGCCGATGGCCTTGAGAGCAGACGGCGTCATACGCGCGAGCGTCGTTCGCTTCATGAAATCGAGCGTCGAAAGACCTGATGAAAAGCGGGCCGATCGTGCGGTGGGTAGCACGTGATTGGGCCCGCCAACATAATCGCCGATAGCCTCCGGCGTCCACGCGCCGATAAAGATCGCCCCGGCATGGGTGATCTTCTCGGAGAGTTCTTCCGCATCCGCGGTGCAGATCTCCAAATGTTCCGGCGCGATGCGATCGGAAAGGGCCACAGCCTCCGCCAGATCGCGCACGGTGATGACCGAGCCAAAGTCACGCCACGAGGCGCCCGCAATGGCGCGTCGCTCCAGCGTCTTGAGCTGCGCGTCGACCTCCGCCGCTACCGCCCGGCCAAATGCCTCGTCGGTCGTGATGAGGATCGATTGGGCGCTTTCATCATGTTCTGCCTGGCTGAGCAGGTCCGTGGCGACCCAGGCTGGGTCATTCTCGCTATCGGCAATGACGAGTATCTCGGAAGGGCCGGCAATCATGTCGATGCCCACGTTGCCAAAAACCCGGCGCTTGGCTGCAGCGACAAAGGCGTTGCCCGGGCCGGTGATCTTATCCACCGGCGCGATCGTGTCGGTGCCAAAGGCCAACGCCGCCACCGCCTGCGCCCCGCCGATGCGGTAAATCTCATCGACGCCTGCAATATGCGCGGCAAGGAGCACGAGGGGGTTCACTTGCCCGCCCGGCGTTGGCGTCGTGATCACGAGCCGCCCCACGCCCGCCACTTTGGCCGGAATTGCATTCATCAGCACCGAGGACGGATAGCTCGCCAGACCGCCGGGCACGTAGAGCCCCGCCGCTGAAACCGGGGTCCAGCGCCAGCCAAGCTCCGCACCCGTTGCATCCTCCCAACGCGCATCCTCCGGCTTCTGCCGCTCGTGATAGGCGCGGATGCGGTCCGCGGCGAGCTCCAGCGCGTCGCGCTCGCGGCCCGGCACGGTAGCGCAATGGGCCATGATCTCTTCGGGTGCAAAGGCCAGCGTTTCGGGCACGAGGTTGAGCCGGTCATACTCGGCGGTGAAGTCAATGACCGCCGCATCGCCCCGCGCCTGAACATCCGCAATGATCGCCGCCACGGCAGCGTCAACATCCGGGCTGTCCTCGCGCTTGGCAGATAGAAGCGCGCGGAACCGGGGCTCAAAATCGGTATCT
>JBCCYG010000355.1:0-1804 GCA_039190145.1 Pseudomonadota bacterium
ATCTACCATGGGGGCAAGACGCCTGACACGCCCGAGGAAGGCGAGGCGATGCTCGCGGCTTGGGGCAAGTGGTTTGAAGACCTTGGGCCTGCGATCGTTGATGCAGGTAACCCCGTGCTCGATAGCCACACTGTGAGCGCCAATGGGCATCAGGACAGTGGTGGATCAAATCCGGCGTCGGGTTACGGCATATTTGAGTTCTCAGATTATGAGGCGGCATGCGCCGCAGCTGCTAAGAACCCAATGGTGTCGGACGGCAGCGGCGCGAGCGTTGAAGTCGCGGAAATCCACGAAATTCCAATGTGACCTCGTCCCGGGCGCTTTTGTGAGACGTATGGTCCTTTGGCTCGTCGCTATCCTTGCGTTGCCATTCGTGCTCGCAGCTTGCCAGCAGGTGCGCCTAAGCCCGTCAGGAGATCTTTCCTCTAAGCCGAGCGGCGCGCTGCGCTTCGCCACGTGGAACGTGCATTACATCTGGCTAGAGCAGGAAGAGGGGCGCTGGGGTCTCTCAGGCTGGGAAGCACGTAAGGAGCCCATGGATGCGGCTTTCAAAGCGCTCGAAGCGGACGTCATCGGCTTTCAGGAGATGGAGAGCTTTGCACGCGGGGGGGACGGAAACGTCAATCTCAAACGAGATTGGCTCTTGGAGAACAATCCTGCCTATGCAGCCACTGCCATGGGCGATGCGCGTCGGTTTCCGTCCACTCAGCCAATTTTCTATCGGCCAGAAGTCCTTCGCCCGTTGGATCAGGGGTGGTTTTTCTTTTCGCGGACGCCGGATGTGCTCTACTCGCGGGGTTTCGACGGGGCAACGCCCTCCTTCACGTCCTGGGCGCGGTTTGAGCGCATCGCCGATGGCACTGTTTTCCGAGCGGTGAATATCCACCCGGACGCCTTCAGCCGCACGAATCGGGTCGCCTCCGCGGAGCTTGCCGCCAGCCGCATCAAACCCTGGATCGACGCAGGCGAGACCTTGATTTTGCTCGGCGACTTCAATGCCCGGCGCGGCTCAGTCATCCATCAGTTCTTTGAAGACGTCGGTATCACTTTCCCCGACGTGCCAGGGGCGACCTTTCACTTGAGCCGCGGGCTTCACCTATTCGGGGCCATCGATCACATCGGTCTGAGCGACCCGAACCTCGCGGCCGGAGAGCCCCAGGTCTTTAATCGGAAAACCGGTGAGGTCTGGGCCTCAGACCACCATCCGGTCACGCTAGACGTCCGACTGCCCTAGAAATCCAAATTCGCGACGCTCAGCGCGTTGTCTTGGATAAACTCGCGACGCGGCTCCACCACATCGCCCATGAGCTTGGTAAAGAGGTCGTCGGCCTCTGCTACATCGTCGATTTTCACTTGCAGCAGCGTACGGGCGTCGGGGTCGAGCGTGGTTTCCCAGAGCTGGTCCGGGTTCATCTCTCCGAGGCCCTTGTAGCGCTGAAGCTGGTTGCCCTTCTCGCCCTCCTCCAGGATCGCCGCGAGGAGGGTGAGGGGACCTAGGATGAGCTGCTGGCGCTCCTTGCGGAGGAGAGTGGCAGGTTGCGAATAGGTTTCCTGCAGGCTCTGGGTGAAGCTGCCCGTGCGGTTCGCTTCGCCGGAGCGGAGCATCTTGCCGTCGAGCGTGCGAACCTCTTCTACGCCGCGCAGGATACGCGCCAGGCGGATACCGCGATCTTGTGTGATCCGTCCTTGCCATCCGCGCTCATATTCGAGGGCGATGAGATCGAGCCGTGCCGCAACACGGTCAGCCACGCCCTGGAGGTCGGCATCCACGGCACCCGGCACAAAAGCGCCCGCGATGGCCGCC
>JBCCYG010000356.1:0-1799 GCA_039190145.1 Pseudomonadota bacterium
AAGGCGCTCATTGCGGCGGGTTTCTTTGTCTTCGGGCTGTCGACCGTCTTTCTCCTGCTCGGCTTTACAGCATCTGCGCTTGGCCGCTTCTTCCTCCAGGGCCAGGACTGGTTTGTCATCGGGGCAGGCGTCGTCGTCATGTTCTTCGGTGCTCATTTCACGGGCGTCTTCCGCATCGGCTTTCTGGATCGGGAGATGCGTATGGATGCAGGCGATAAGGGTGGCTCAGCCTTCGGTGCGTACATCCTAGGCCTGGCTTTCGCTTTCGGCTGGACGCCCTGCCTCGGGCCTATCCTGGGCGCTATTCTCTCCATCGCTGCCACCGAGGCTGACGCCGCCCGAGGCACCGCTCTCTTGGCGTTCTACGCACTCGGGCTTGGCCTGCCGTTTCTGCTCGTGGCCGCGTTCTTTCCCTCCATGACTGGCGTCATGAACTGGATGAAGCGGCATATGGACCGGATCGAGCGGACGATGGGCCTTCTCCTTTGGACGGTAGGCCTGATGATGGTCACCGGCCAATTTACCGATTTCAGCTGGTGGCTCCTCGAGCAATTCCCGGCTCTCGGCGCGATCGGGTAGGCTGCTCTACACCTACTCAACCACACTTTTGCCCCTTTCCAGCGCTAGTTTACGCACGTTAGGAGGGTGCCATGGGTTACGATGCCGTCAAACGCCGCCGGGTGTTTTACATCCCCGGCTATGATCCGATCCACCCTCGTCGCTATCGCGAGCTCTACCGTAAGGAAGGCGCGATGCAGGCCGGGATCAGCGGCTATGAGATCAAGCTGAGACCCAAGACCGCAGAAGGCAATTACGGTTGGCAGGTGGAGGGGCGCATCGACGGCGCCGATGTCTCCGCGGATGTGGAGGTCCTCGTCTGGTCCGACATCGTGCGCAGCTCCATGGAGGCAGGGATCGTGGGCACGTATCTCCAACTCATTCGGACCTCCTGGGTTTACATCGCTTCAGGCGCGTTGCGCCGGCTCATGTGGCTCCGCAAGGGACCAGTTATTGCAGCGCTTTACCCGATTGTTCTGCTGTTGCTTCAACTGATCGTTGCGCTTGTCGTGGCAGGCCTCGCTGCCCGTGTGCTCGGCCTGATCCACCCCTGGGTAAGCGTCCTTGCGCTCGGGACCATCCCCGCAGTGCTGATGTGGTTCCGCTCCAAGGATGCCAAGCTTTTTGCCTACTACCTCATGCATGATTACGCGTATTCGGCGCAGTATGGCGGCGCAAACCCGCCCGAGCTTGAGGTTCGCATGTCGGAGTTTGGCGACATGATCGCCGCGGCGTTGGAAGAGAATATCGATGAGGTGCTCGTTGTAGGTCATTCCTCTGGCGCGCATTTGGCGGTCTCGATCCTGGCGGACCTCATCCGCCAAGGCCGTGTTCCAGAGGGCGGGCCAGATCTCTCCTTCCTGTCGCTCGGTCAGGTCGTGCCGATGGTCTCTTTCTTACCCAAGGCTTTTCGCTTGCGAGCAGACCTGCAATTTCTCAGCGAGCGAGATGAGCTGACCTGGGTCGACGTAACCGCGCCGGGCGATGGGTGCGCGTTTGCGCTCTGCGACCCCGTCGCGGTCTCAGGCGTCGCTACGCCCGCGAAAAAATGGCCGCTCGTTTTCTCCGCTGCCTTCACCCAGACGCTGAGCGAGGAACGCTGGGACGAGCTCAAGCGCCGGTATTTCCGCCTGCATTTCCAGTATCTCTGCGCTTTCGACCGGCCCAAGGACTACGACTACTTTCAGATCACGGCGGGCCCGCTTACGCTTGGCGCGCGCTACGCTGATCGAAAGCCATCG
>JBCCYG010000357.1:0-1792 GCA_039190145.1 Pseudomonadota bacterium
CACGTCGGAACCCGCGGAGGCCGCTAGCCGGATCTCTTGGGTGGCGATGGGCATGGCCGTGGGGCCAATGATCGCGCCGATGATTGGGGGGGTGCTCGACGCCAGCTTTGGGTGGCGCTCGGTTTTCTGGTTTCTGAGCGGCATGGGCATCGTGATCTCACTCATCGTCGCATATGACTGGACCGAGACCAACACGCGCAAATCCAGGAGCTTTGGCGAGCAGTTTCGGAACTATCCTGCGCTCCTCGCGGCTCCGGCCTTTTGGGCTTATTCCGGCGCGGTCGTTTGCGGGATCGGCGTCTTTTACATTTTTATCAGTGGCGCGCCGCTGGTGGCAGACCGTGCGCTCGACATCACCACGGCGGAGCTTGGTTTTGCCATCGGGGTCATCACCATGGGGTTCTTTGTCGGGAACGGCATTTCCGGTCGGATCGCCACCTCGGTGGGCATTGGGCCCATGGTGCTAGCCGGGCGGGTGATCCAGGTTACAGCGATCTGCCTCAACCTGCTGATGCTCAGCATCGGGTTCTCTAATCCGATCACCTTTTTTGGGCTCATGGCGCTTGTCGGGTTTGGCAATGGGATCGGTAGCCCCTCGGCCAATGCGGGGCTCATGTCGGTGAACCCTGCCCTTGCGGGAAGCGCGGCTGGACTGGCGGGCGCGATGATCCTGGGCTTTGGGGCGGTCTTTACCGCTGTATCCGCCCGTCTGCTTGAGGTGGGCCCACCGGCCCTCACGCTCCTGCTATCAATGCTTTTCGTGGCGCTGATCGGCCTTGTGGCGGGGATTGCGGCCTACAGGCTCTCTTCGACCGAGGCGAGCGCCGCGAAAACTTGATCCGCTACGATCTGTGGCGCCTCTTCATGGGCCAGATGCCCGAGCCCCGGGAGGCGCATGACGCGCGCGTTTGGCATGCGCGCAGCGGCATGAGCGGAGACCGATGGCGGCACGGTAACGTCCTTCTCCCCGGCGAGTAAGACTGTCCTGGCTGAGTTGCGGGGCAACCGCCCGAGGAGCGGGTCTAGGTTCCAGGCGGCCATCATCCTGAGCGTCCCGTCCACATGGCGCGGGTTGGCGATGAGCTTCTGATAGAGCCTGAGGCCGCCGTCATCGATCTCGGACCCCGTGCTTTCAAGAATGCGCTTTACTGTCGTGCCTGAAGAGGAGGTGCTGGCGAAAAACATCGCGGTGAAAGGGTTCAGGGACAGAAGCTTCGCGGCGAGGGGGAAGGCCCAGCCCGCGACGCCTTCGAACTTCCCCAGCGCTGCGTTGATGCCGATGACGGTGTCGGCAACGCCTTCCTCCGCGAGCCTGAGTGCGAGTGCGCCGCCGGCGGAGTGGCCAATGAGTGCTTCGGGCTTCCAGCCTTCTGACCAAGCGAGGGAGGCGATGTCTTGGGCCATGGCATCGAGCCCGTAGCGGCCCGCGACGCGGGGCCGTGAGAAGCCCTGACCCGGCAGGTCGAGTGCGATGCAGCGATACTCTTTTGCCAGGACCGGCATGAGGTTTCGCCAGCTTTGTGTGGCGCCGCCCGCGCCGTGGAGAAGGAGCAGGTCCGGGCCCTCGCCCATGATCTGAACATGCCAGCGGCCCCCTATCCCGCCCGTCGGAATAAAGCGGCTGTGCTCCGCATGGGGCCAGCTATCCTTCGCGCTTGCCCAGTCCATTTAGCCGAGCGCTCCGGTGACTGCCTCGCTCAGTCGTGTGGCATCGGCGCGCGGGAGTGGCACGTAAGTCGCGTCCATCGTCTCCGCGAGCGTCCGAAGCGCGCGTTCTGGTCGGCGGCCCACA
>JBCCYG010000358.1:0-1768 GCA_039190145.1 Pseudomonadota bacterium
ACCTTTGCCATTAGCAGCGAGGAAGACGGGGAGCGCTTCATCGGTGAGGCTATCGGTGTCGCCGATCAGAGCGGGATTTTTCGCATGGTTTCGCAGACCGGTTTGGTCTGCGACGGCACTTACTCAATGGCCAATCCTGCTAAGGGCACTGGCGTTGTTGAGTGTCCAGACGGTCGGTCAGGTCGCTTTGAGATCAGCTCCACGCGCCTCACAGCCTTTGCTCGGGGACGCCTTGGGGGAAAGACGTTTGAAGGCGGCGCAATCGACAGCCGTCTGGCGGGCGCCTTCTTGGAGAGTGCCGAACCATGACGGCAAGCGTGGCGCCGGTAATAGTGGCCAAAGACCTGTCTTTGACGTTTCAGACTGGGGACGGGCCGGTTCACGCGTTAAGCAACGTGTCGCTTGATATCGGCCAGGGCGATTTCGTCTCTTTCATTGGGCCATCGGGCTGTGGGAAGACTACGTTTCTCCGGGTCATGGCCGATCTAGAGCAGCCCACCGGAGGCGACATTACCGTCAATGGCACGTCGCCCCGGGAGGCACGTTTGAGCCGGGCCTATGGCTATGTTTTCCAAGCGGCGGGCCTTTATCCCTGGCGGACAGTGGGTGGCAACATTCGCCTGCCGCTTGAGATCATGGACTATGACAAGGCGGATCAGGATCGGCGGGTGAGCCAGGTTCTCGAACTCGTTGATCTTGCGGGGTTTGAAAAGAAGTTTCCCTGGCAGCTTTCCGGCGGGATGCAGCAGCGCGCCAGCATTGCCCGGGCGCTTTCTTTTGATGCGGATATCCTGCTGATGGATGAGCCGTTCGGCGCGTTAGATGAGATTGTGCGTGACCATCTGAACGAACAGCTTTTGAACCTCTGGGCGAAGACGGGGAAGACCATCGGTTTCGTCACGCACTCGATCCCGGAGGCAGTGTTCCTCTCGACAAAGATCGTGGTGATGTCGCCCCGGCCGGGGCGGATCATTGATGTGATCGACTCGCCGCTTCCCAAAGAGCGGCCGCTTGAGATCCGCGACACGCCGGAATTCCTCGAGCTTGCGCACCGAGTGCGAGACGGGCTGAGGGCGGGGCACAGCTATGAGTAGCGTCGTCAGGCGGGCGGTGGTGAGTGACGCGGCTTCCTGTGCGGCGATCGTTTCTGCGTGGCTAGAGGGTCTGGACTGGATGCCAGGGCCTAAGCCGTCGCGCGCAAAGCTTACCGGCCTGATCGCGGAGGGCATTCCGCAGCGGGAGTTTTGGGTGATTGGGGAGCCTGTGGCGGGGTATCTATCTCTAAAGGAAGATGAACACCTTATCGCCGGGCTCTATACCGCAGAGCCAGGCTCCGGGGCTGGAAAGGCGCTCATTGACCGCGTCAAAAACGGGCGCGACTACCTTCAGCTTTGGACCCATGAGCCCAACCGAGCCGCCCACAGATTTTACCATCGCGAGGGATTTGAGACCGTGGAGCGCAAGGAGGAAGGGCGTGGAGACGGCGTGCCGGAGCTCCGCATGGAGTGGCGCGCATGAGATCTGTGCTTCCCGTCCTAACAGTGCTCTGTGTGATCGTCGGCATTTGGTGGGCGGCGGTGGCGCCGATGAACATCCGCGTTGCGCTAGACGTGGCAGAGCGGGGCGGGGCCGTTGTTGTGCCAGAGACATCGCGTGCCCGCACCGAGGTCAGCGTATGGCGTCTCATGGCTCAGAACACCGACCACATTGCAGCGGGCTACAGCCTTGATCGACCGCGTTTGCCCACGCCGACCCAAGTGGGTCAGGA
>JBCCYG010000359.1:0-1737 GCA_039190145.1 Pseudomonadota bacterium
TCCTCATCGGCCTGCAAGCGGCCTTCTCCATCCAAAACCTGCTCATGGTGATCGCGGGCTGCCTCATCGGCACATTCATCGGGATGTTGCCCGGCCTCGGGCCGATGTCGATCATCGCGATCATGATCCCGGTGGCGATCAGGGCGACGGGGATCATCACGTGGAACTTTCGCTCCCCGAGTACGTACGATCCGGCCACGAGAAACACGGACGTCGCCAAGAGAAAGCCTGCAGGTCGCAGCGCCAGAGCATATGCTACCATGAGCGCAAGGAGCACAAAGGCCTGACCGAGTTTGTACTCGCGCAGGTTGGCGAGGTTGATGTCGGTGGCGGAGGGTTCCTTCGTTGTTTCCTCTGTCTTCTCAATCCCGAGGAGCACGATGATCCCGACAATGGCGCCGATCACCGCCAACACTTTGGGAAAGGTCGAGGGCCAGACCGGATTGCGCTGCATGAAGGGCGGTAGCAACTGATCCATCGTAAAGAAGGCTGCGTAGCCGTAGATACAGCAAAACGCGACGAAGATGAGTGCGATCCAGCGATCGAGCGCCATGGTCCCCTCCCCTATTTTTCTTGGTGGGCGCGGCGGAGCTTTCCCCGCCGCGCCGGAAGGCTTTAGAGGAAGCCGAGCGTGCGCATGAGGTCGCCGATCACCTGCTCCTGATCTTCGAGGAAGGTGCGGAACTCATCGCCATTGTTGTGGATGTTGACCCACCCATTGCGGGCACGAACTTCTTCCCACTCGGGCGTCTCATACATCTTGGCCAGCGCGTCCTGGAAAGACGCGAGTTGGGCATCATCAATGCCTGGTGCCGCAAAGAAACCACGCCAGTTCACAAACGTTGTGTCGAGCCCCTGCTCTTTCATCGTGGGAGCATCGGCAAAGGCGTCAACGCGCTCGTCGGCTGTAACGCCGAGAATGCGCACTTCGCCTTGCTCAGCCAACGTAACAGCTTCGGAGAAGCCAGTGGAAAGGGCCTGAATTTCTCCAGAGAGAAGACCCGCCATGGCTGCGCCACCCGCATCATAGGGAATGTAGTTAAAGGCCGTGGGGTCTTCACCCGCTGCCTGCATTGCCATGGCGGCCACGAGGTGGTCCATGCCGCCGGGCACCGAGCCACCGCCGATGGCAAACCGATCCCCGTCCGCGCGATAGGCCGCCAGAAGGTCGTCCATGGAGCCGATTTCGCTGTCGGAGTTCACGACGATGGCTGCGTAGTCACCGATGGTGCCAGCCACGAGCGTCAGATCGCGGAAGCTCTGTGGGAAGACCCCAGTGAGCGAGCGGATCACGATGGGCGTCGAATTCACCATCATCGTGTTGCCCATGGACTCTGAGTTCTCAATGAGGTGCGCAATGGCCACCCCACCGCCACCGCCGGACATGTTCTCATAAGATGCGGAGCCTACAAGGCCTGCGCCAGTCAGGGCCTCGCCCGTGCCGCGCGCCGTGCCGTCCCAGCCGCCACCGGCGCCGCCGGGGATCAGGAAGTGGACTTCATCGAGAACCTGGTGGCCGCCTGCGGATGCCGGGCCTGCCATTGCGAAAGCTGCAGCAGCAGCCATTAGGGCGCGACGGCCCATCACAAAATTCATGTTTTCCTCCCATTTGACAAAAGCGGTCTGCGCCGCTCAGGTCTCTCTACACTGACGGGAAAAGCTGACACAAAGCTGACACGCCAGGAAATCGCCAGCGCGAGGGAGGACTGGCCGTGCGTTTCTTGCTCATTGAGGACA
>JBCCYG010000360.1:0-1727 GCA_039190145.1 Pseudomonadota bacterium
CGGGATGAAGTACCTCGTAGGGGAAGCAGCGAACGGGACCTCCGTTTTCGCGGTAAGCGGCGATAGCGCCGTGAACCTGACCGCCCTCATGCCCGAGGTGGGCAGCGACCTCATGGGGCTCATCAACGATCCCGACCTTGCGGCGAGCGTTGACAGTAAGATAGCAGGCGCGCCGACGGTGCCTGTTGCATCGATCACCCCGGCGCTTCCGGTCGCCGCGCCGCCGACGATCATTTGCCTCGGCCTAAACTATGTCGAGCACATCAAAGAGGGCGGCTACGACATACCTGACTACCCGGCTCTCTTCATGCGCAGCCGCAATTCGATCATGGCCTCCGGCCAGCCCATGGTGCGCCCCCTCGCGTCGGAAACGCTCGATTATGAGGCGGAGCTGATGCTGATTATCGGCAAGGGCGGGCGCCACATTTCCGAAGAGGACGCGCTCGACCACGTCTTCGGCTACACCGTCTTCAACGACGGTTCCGTACGCGAGTACCAGCGCAAAACGCACCAATGGACCCCGGGCAAGAACTTCGACAGCACCGGCGCTATCGGGCCCTTCACGGTGACCGAGGATGCGCTGCCGGACGGGGCCGCGGGCCTCAAGATCGAAAGCCGCGTTGGCAGCGAGATTCTGCAAAGTTCCAACACCTCCAACATGATCTGGGGCGTGCGGAAGGCCGTCTCGATCATCTCAGGCTACACCACGCTGGAACCGGGCGACATGATCGCGCTCGGCACGCCGCCCGGCGTCGGCCATGCCAAAAAGCCCGGCCCGCGCTGGCTCAAGCCTGGCGAGACAGTGGAGGTGGAGATCGAAGGGATCGGCATCTGCGCGAGCCCCATTGTCGATGAAAAAGAAATCCCCGCAAAGGTCGCCGCAGAATGAATGCTCCCACCGGACCCGAGCTCGACGCGGCACGCGCGAAAGCTCAGCAAGATCATCGCGATCTGCGCGCGCGCCTCGGGCGGCTTTCCGACGATGCAATCGCGCTCATCCTCAAGGAGGCGCGGTCTCATTATGCCTGGACCGACAAGCCCGTCCCGGATGAGCTGCTCCAGGAAGCTTTTGAGATCACTATCGCGGGCGCGACGAGCATGAACACGCTCCCTGCCCGCTTTGTCTTTGTGAAGACGCCAGAGGGAAAGGAGCGCCTCGCCAAGGCGCTCAAGCCCGCGAATGTGCAAAAGATGATGGGCGCGCCAGTGACAGCGATCGTGGCATATGACCTCGAATTCTGGCAGCAGCTGCCGTTTACCTTCCCGCACGAGGACCGCCGCCACTTCTTTGAGGGCAAGGAGAAGATGATCGCCGATACCGCGTTCCGCAACGGGACGCTTCAGGGCGCTTACTTCATGATCGCTGCTAGAGCGCTCGGGCTGGATGTGGGCGCGATGTCGGGATTCTCGAATGAAGAGGTCGATAAGGAGTTCTTCGCAGGCACCAGCCTGAAATCAAACTTCCTCTGCAACCTGGGCTACGCCGATGAGACCGCGCTCTTCCAAAAGCTGCCGCGCTTCGAATTCGAGCAAGTCTGCAGCTACGCTTGAGGAGTAGGCGCAATGGCCATCAAGATGAAGCCTGTTGTGACCTACCGGACGACGGCGGCCTGTCCGACGCATGCGCGCACGGAGATCCCTGTGCGCGATCTAAACGTTGTCATCGATGAACCCGTGGAGCGCGGCGGGACCAACATGGGTCCCTCGCCCACGGAGGCGGCGATGAC
>JBCCYG010000361.1:0-1705 GCA_039190145.1 Pseudomonadota bacterium
GAGGCGGACCCGGCTCGCGTCAGTGATGCCCAAAGTGCTGCTGCAAGCCTGACAAGGATTGCCGAAGCGACGGCGCTCTTTGCCAGCCGTGGCGATGAAAGCGGGACGCACAAAGCCGAGCTCGCGATTTGGGCGTCGACGGCGATCGATCCTCAGGACGCATCCGGTCGCTGGTACCGCGAAACGGGCTCTGGCATGGGAGCGACCCTCAACACCGCCGTCGCATTGGGGGCCTATGCGCTCACTGATCGGGCGAGTTGGCTCACATTTGGCAATAAGCAGGACTTCGCAATCCTCTTCCAAGGTGACCCCGCGCTCTTTAACCAATACGCGCTTTTGCCTGCCACACGCCGCCAAGCGCCCGAGGCAGTGGCTCGGTTAGAAGACTGGCTGACCGGACCGGGGCAAAGTGTGATCGCTGCCTACACGCTTGAAGGCGAAGCACTTTTCATTCCCAACGCGGCTGTTTCCGAAGACTGAACAGAGTTTTCGCTTTGCTGCGGCTGCAGTATGTGACATGCGTTCATTCGTGAACATACTTTGAGTCGGTACCATGGTTGCCCAAGTGAAAATCAGCGCAGAAGACGAAGATCAGGTGTTTCGCCTGCTCCGCCAGCTGGATCAGGATCCGGAGGCGTCCCAGCGTGCCTTGGCGGGCTCTCTCGGCATTTCGCTGGGCCGCCTCAATGCGCTTTTGCGCGTCGTGACCGAGGCGGGCTTTGTCAAAGTTTCTCACCGCAACGGCCCCGATAAGCGCAAGCGCTTTGCCTATGATCTCACCCCCAAAGGCGGCGCGGAAAAGAACCGCCTCACCGACGCCTTCCTTGCGCGCAAATTCGCAGAATACGACGCGCTCCATGCAGAATTGACCGGAACGAGCTCCGGTTTTTCCCCCATTAAAGACAGGACTAAGCTCATGCAGAATAACCTCGCCCCGATCCCGGAGCTATTTGTCTCCTACGACAGCGCCCAAAAGATGAAGATGGAAGCTGCGGACCTCGTGAGCTGGGATCTCACACCGCGCCAGATCTGCGATCTTGAGCTCCTGATGAATGGCGGCTTCAACCCGCTCAAAGGCTTCCTAAGCGAGGCCGATTACGATGGCGTCGTCGAGAACATGCGCCTCGCCGACGGTCAGCTTTGGCCGATGCCGATCACGCTCGATGTGTCCGAGGATTTCGCCTCCAAGATCGAAGCGGGCCAGGACATCGCTCTCCGCGACCAGGAGGGGGTCATCCTCGCCACGATGACCGTCACCGACAACTGGGTGCCGAACAAAGCGAAGGAGGCCGAAAAGGTCTTTGGTGCCGACGACAGCGCGCACCCGGCGGTGAACTACCTGCACAATCAGGCGGGCAGTGTTTACCTTGGCGGCCCAGTCACCGGCATTCAGCAGCCTGTGCACTACGATTTCCGCGCTCGCCGCGACACGCCAAATGAGATGCGGGCATATTTCCGCAAGCTCGGTTGGCGTCGTATCGTGGCCTTCCAGACGCGCAACCCGCTCCACCGGGCGCACCAGGAGCTGACCTTCCGCGCCGCCAAAGAAGCCGAGGCAAACCTTCTCATTCACCCCGTCGTGGGCATGACGAAACCGGGCGATATCGACCACTTCACCCGCGTACGCTGCTACGAGGCCGTGCTCGACCAGTACCCCGCCTCGACGACGACCATGAGCCTTCTCAACCTCGCCATGCGTATGGCA
>JBCCYG010000362.1:0-1690 GCA_039190145.1 Pseudomonadota bacterium
CCGCTTTCCATTACCGCCCGCGCCCCCTAAAGCGCGGGCGCAATCATTTTGAGGAGCCGCCGCCATGGAGCTGCGCAACATCGCCATCATCGCGCATGTCGACCACGGGAAAACCACCCTCGTGGACGAACTCCTCAAGCAGTCCGGCGCGTTTCGGGACAATCAGTCCGTGGCAGAGCGCGCCATGGATTCCAATGACCTGGAGCGCGAGCGCGGGATCACGATCCTCGCGAAGGCCACGTCGGTGGAGTGGAACGGGACGCGCATCAACATCGTCGATACACCCGGCCACGCCGATTTCGGCGGCGAGGTGGAGCGCATCCTCTCCATGGTAGACGGCGTCGTTCTGCTGGTCGATGCCGCCGAGGGGCCCATGCCGCAGACGAAGTTCGTCACCTCAAAGGCGCTCGCGCTCGGCCTGCGCCCGATCGTGGTGCTCAACAAGGTCGACAAACCTGACGCCGAACCCGACCGCGCGCTCGACGAATGCTTTGACCTCTTTGTCGGCCTTGGCGCCGATGATGATCAACTCGACTTTCCCACGCTCTACGCCTCCGGTCGTTCCGGCTGGGCGGACGCTGAGCTCGACGGCCCTCGCCAGGATCTTTCCGCGCTCTTTGACCTGATCATCGACCACGTGCCCGCACCAAAACAGCAAGCCCAGGCCACTGAGCCCTTCCGAATGCTGGCCACGACCCTCGGTGCCGACCCGTTCATCGGACGCATCCTCACGGGCCGCGTGGAGAGCGGTACGCTGAAGACAGGCGAGACCATCAAAGCGCTCTCGCGTACCGGCGACCGGCTTGAACAGTTCCGCGTGACCAAGATCCTGGCCTTCCGAGGGCTTGCGCAACAGCCCATCGATGCCGCCGAGGCGGGCGATATCGTGACACTTGCGGGCATGTCTAAAGCCACCGTGGCCGACACGCTCTGCGCCACGGAAGTGGCTGATCCGCTCCCGGCGCAGCCCATCGACCCGCCCACGATCTCGGTCACTTTCGGGATCAATGACAGCCCGCTTGCCGGCCGCGATGGCAAAAAGGTCCAGTCCCGCGTCATCCGCGAGCGGCTTATGAAAGAGGCTGAGCAAAACGTGGCGATCCGGATCACAGATACGCCCGGTGGTGAGGCCTTTGAGGTTGCGGGGCGCGGCGAGCTGCAGATGGGCGTTCTCATCGAAAACATGCGCCGCGAGGGCTTTGAGCTCTCGATCTCACGGCCCCAGGTGATCTTTCGAGACATCGACGGCCAGGCCCTCGAGCCGGTCGAGGAAGTCACCGTGGACGCGGATGACGACTATTCCGGCACTGTCATCGAAAAGCTGACCGGCCCCCGCAAAGGCGAGCTTCTCGAAATGAAACCTGCAGGGGCCGGTAAGACCCGCATCATCGCCCATGTCCCCTCCCGTGGTCTCATCGGCTATCACGGCGAGTTTCTCACCGATACGCGCGGCACCGGCGTGCTCAACCGCGTCTTTCACAGCTGGGCCCCCCATAAGGGCCCGATCCCCGGGCGCCGGGCAGGCGTTCTCATCTCCATGGAAACCGGTGTGAGCGTCGCCTATGCGCTCTGGAACCTCGAAGATCGCGGCCGTTTCTTCATTGGCGCGCAGGAGCAGGTCTATGAGGGGATGATCCTCGGCGAGCATAACCGCGACAATGACCTCGAAGTGAACCCTTTGAAGGGTAAG
>JBCCYG010000363.1:0-1662 GCA_039190145.1 Pseudomonadota bacterium
AGGCTGCACCAGGATAAAGCGCGAATTTGGCCCAATGGCCGGATGCTCGCCCGCGCGCATCGCCGGGAGGACAGAGACATTCGGAATGCCCAGCCCTTCGAGAAGCCCGCGCATCTGATCCTCCACCACGTCAGGCAGCGCGCCCACGATGATGAGGTTTTCGTCGTCGGTCTCGGGCAGGTCCCGCGCCAAAGCAGCGAGGCAGCTATCCTCACCCTGGGTAAACGTGGTCTCGATTCCAGAGCCGGTGAAGTTCACGACCTGAACGTTCGGCGCATACACCCCGCTGAGTCGCTCCGCGGCACGCGCCAGATCGAGCTTGATCACCTCAGAGGGGCAGGAGCCCACGAGAAAGAGTTGCCGAATGTCAGGCCGCCTTGACAGTAACCTTTCAACTTCACGATCCAGTTCGTCTTGGGCATCCGCCATTCCGGCGAGGTCCTGCTCCTCCAGAATGGCCGTGCCAAAGCGCGGCTCGGCAAAGATCATCACGCCGGCCGCAGATTGCAGCAAATGCGCGCAAGTCCGCGAGCCCACGACGAGGAAGAACGCGTCCTGCATCTTACGGTGGAGCCAGATGATCCCCGTCAGGCCACAGAAAACCTCCCGTTGTCCGCGCTCCTTGAGCACAGGCACGTCACGGCATCCGCCGCGCGCTTCGGGAAGGGTGGCGTGGTCTTTCATCCCGCCACCTTGTCCACGGTGAGGATGATGGTGCCTTGGCCAGAGGTCACTTCGCCCTGGAGCCGCGCCTGGCGGAGCTTCCAGAGGAATTGAAAGGCGTTGACGACGTAAAACCCATAAGCCGCAAGAGCGATGACCATCTGCCCCGTCGGCCCCACCGCGCCCGTAAAGAGCGCCCAGAGGTAAAGCGTGTGGAGCGCGATCACTGCAAAGGAGAACACGTCCTCCCAGAAAAATGCTGGCGCAAAAAGGTATTGGCCAAAGACGACCTTCTCCCAAATCGCGCCGGTGACCATGATCAGATAAAGAAGCGCGGTCTTCGCTAAGATCGACTGCGTTGCGATCTCATAGCCTGCGCCGGTCGCCAGATAGCGGATGACCAGCACCAGTGAGACAAGAAAAACGAGGAATTGTAGCGGTGCGAGAACCCCCTGCACCACCGTCCAAACGGTGGCATCGCGCCGCGCGCGTTCGGCGGCGGTATATAGCGGTCGCTGGCGGCGGACCCCCTCACTTGGGCGTCCGCCAGGGACTTGACCCTGTGCTGACATGCTCCGACTCCCTGACAGGCCGTGCAAGGTCACGCTAGGGTCAGGCCAGCAGAGTGTCAAGCAAAGCTTACACTTGAAAAGTTGACACTTGCCCTAGATTTGCAAGCAAGGGCCGTCGTCGTTGACGTTAACCAAGCCCAACAAGGCAACGCCCAACCGCGCCTAAAGAAGAGGCCGCTCACCGCACAAGGGATGATCAGTTGTCAAATAACTTTGACATTCAACCGGGAGTACGTGAGACTGCGACAACCCGTCCAGTTAGGCTAAAGCTTGTGCCCAGATGGCAAAGCGCCGATACGGTGGCCGGGAGGAAGGCAATTATGTCGGAAGGCCCAAAACAGGGCCACGCTTCGGACCACCCGGCTAACATCTCAGCTGGATCGCCCGGAGGGCCCCGTGCCCCAGGCACTCTCGAAGCATTTGCCTC
>JBCCYG010000364.1:0-1661 GCA_039190145.1 Pseudomonadota bacterium
CAGTCTCCCCGCATTTACCTGTGAAGGCTCCGTTCGGGTGGGGTGCGCATCTTGCCCCACCCGGTCCGCCGCGCCTATCTCCGCGCGAGGGCAAAGAAGGACGACAATCCAAACTACAAGGTGATCGCCGAGAACCGGCGTGCTCGATATGACTATGCGATTGAGCGAGACCTTGAGGTTGGGGTCGTGCTCGAAGGATCTGAAGTGAAGTCTCTCCGAGCGGGCGGCTCAAACATTGCCGAGAGTTATGCCGAAGTGGATGGCGGTGAGCTCTGGCTCGTTAACAGCTACATCGCGCCCTATGAGCAGGCCAAAATGTTTCGCCATGAAGAGCGCAGGAAGCGTAAGCTGCTTGTGTCACGCAAAGAGCTGTCTGACCTCTGGAACGCAACGCAGCGCAAGGGCATGACGATTGTGCCGTTGGTGATGTACTTCAACCATCGCGGTCTGGTGAAGATGAAGGTTGGCGTGGCCAAAGGTAAAAAGAACGTCGATAAGCGTGCGACGGAAGCGAAGCGCGATTGGCAACGGCAGAAGGCGCGGCTCCTAAGGGAGAATTGATCCACTAGGCTTGCGGTGAATAGGTCCATTCCGTCACCTTGCGAGGCTCGGGCTTGAGGCGTATGGCTCCCGCGAACGGAGCATAAGCGATGGCCCTAGATTCCAATCCGCAACAGCTGGTTTCCACACTCTGGTTGGCAGACCATCTAAAGGACCCTGATCTGCGAATCCTGGATGCGTCCTGGTATTTGCCGGCCATGGATCGCGACGCGAAAGCAGAGTACGAGGCAGCGCACATTCCCGGCGCGCGCTTCTTTAACATCGATGAGATTTCCGACCACCGCAGCGAGCTGCCCCACATGGTGCCACCAGTGGAAAAGTTCATGAGCCGTATGCGCGCCATGGGCGTGGGCGACGGCCACCAGGTGGTGGTCTATGACGGTATGGGAATGTTCTCAGCCGCGCGCGTCTGGTGGCTCTTCAAGCTCATGGGAAAAAAGGACGTGGCGGTCCTCGATGGCGGTTTCCCCAAATGGCAGGCGGAGGCGCATCCGATAGAGGATATGCCGCCCGTCATCCGCGACCGCCATATGACTGCCACCCGCCAGAACCACCTGGTCAAAGACGTCACTCAAGTCGCCATGGCCTCAAAGCTCGGTGACTATGAAATCGTGGATGCGCGGCCCGCTGATCGGTTTCGCGGCGACGTGCCTGAGCCCCGCGAGGGAATGCGCTCGGGCCACATTCCCGGCTCCAAAAACGTACCGTTCCCGACATTGTTGAACGATGACCAAACGATGAAGGGCGTTGACGAACTCCGCGCCGTGTTTGAGGCGGCAGGCGTCGATCTCAAGAAACCCGTCATAACGAGCTGCGGATCAGGCGTCACCGCTGCGATCCTGTCGCTCGCCCTGGAGCGCATCGGTAAGACCGATCATGCGCTCTATGATGGGAGCTGGTCCGAATGGGGCCAATTCCCCACGCTCAACGTCGCCACTGGAGAGGCCTGATGCTCGACGCGCTGAAACCCCAACCCGCAGACAAAATCCTTGCCCTTATGGGCGCCTTCAAGGCGGACCCACGCGAAGGAAAGATCGACCTCGGCGTGGGCGTCTACAAGAACGCAGAGGGCGTGACGCCGATCATGCGCGCGGTGAAAG
>JBCCYG010000365.1:0-1656 GCA_039190145.1 Pseudomonadota bacterium
GCTCCTTTTGATCGTCGGCATTTGGTGGGCGGCGGACGCGCCGATGAACATCCGCGTTTCGCTAGACGTGGCAGAGCGGGGCGGGGCCGTTGGGGTGCCAGAGACATCGCGTGCCCGGACAGAGGTCAGCGTATGGCGCCTCATGGCTCGGAACACCGAGCACATTGCGGCCGGATACAGCCTTGATCGGCCGCGTTTACCCACGCCGACCCAAGTGGGTCAGGAATTCTGGAAAACGACCGGTGAGATGGTGCAGCGCGGTCGGGCTTTCTCAAAGCGCTCGCTCCTCTATCACGCTGGGATCACCCTTCAGTCGACTTTATGGGGCTTCCTCTTGGGCACTTCGCTCGGCCTGCTCGGTGCGGTCGCCATCGTCTATTCACGGGTCGTGGATATGGCGCTGATGCCGTGGGCGATTATCAGTCAGACCGTCCCTATCGTAGCTCTGGCACCTATGATCATCGTGCTCTCCAACCAGGTGGGCATTGAGGGGCGTGGCGTGCCAAAGGCGATTATTTCGGCGTACCTCTGCTACTTTCCAGTGCTGGTGAGCATGGTTAAAGGGTTGCGATCCCCCACGCCTTCCGAGCTCGATCTGCTGAAGACGTATAATGCGAGCGGCATGCAGAGCTTTCTCAAGCTGCGTCTGCCCGCGAGTGTTCCCTACCTCTTCACGGCGCTAAAGGTCGGGATCGCAGCGGCGTTGGTGGGCACAATCGTGGGAGAACTTCCCACTGGTGCGATTAGCGGGCTCGGGGCGCGCATTCTCATTGGGGATCAGTTCGGGACGCCACTTGCAATCTGGTCAGCTCTCTTTGCGGCGGCCATTCTCGCCGGAATTCTCGTGACGACGCTTGACCTCGTTCAGCGGGTCACCTTGCGGCGCATGGGGTTCGCGTCATGAGCTGGCTACTCGGTGCCATCGCTTTTTGGATTGCCGCCTGGGCAATCAATGCCTGGATCGCGAATTCCAGCCTTGCAGGCAGCCGTGCGGCCAAGGTCGCAGTACCCGTCATTTTCGGCGTCGCGCTTCTCGCTCTTTGGGAAGGCGTGGTCCGCGGATTTGGGGTTAGTCCCGTGATCTTGCCAGCCCCGAGCCAGGTGGCGGCTACCTTTGGTGCCTCCACCGATATCCTTTGGCTCGATTTCGTTCAAACAGTGCTCAAAGGCGCGCTGCGGGGCTTTGCCATGGGCATTATCGCGGCCTTTGCCATAGCGATCCTGATCGATCGGAGCGCATTCCTAACGCGGGGACTTTTGCCGATCGGCAACTTCGTCGCGGCCCTTCCCATCGTGGGCATCGCGCCGATCCTAGTAAGCTGGTTCGGCTTTGACTGGCAGTCCAAGGCAGCCGTCGTCGTGGTGATGGTGTTCTTTCCTATGTTGGTGAACACAGTGCAGGGTCTGCGAGAAAGCGACGTCCTTCAACGTGACCTCATGTACACCTACGCCGCCGGGTACTTGCAGACGCTGCTGAAACTCCGTCTGCCAGCGGCGATGCCATTTGTTTTTAACGGCCTCAAGATCTCTGCAACCCTGGCGTTAATCGGCGCGATTGTTGCTGAATATTTTGGCTCTCCGACGCGCGGTATGGGATTCCGTATCTCCACGGGCGTCGGAAACTTGTCCATCGATCTCGTCTGGGCAGAAATCGCC
>JBCCYG010000366.1:0-1652 GCA_039190145.1 Pseudomonadota bacterium
CCCTCGCGCAAGCCTTGTTCTATCACCGCGCTGTAGCCACCTAGAGCCAACAGCGAAGAACAATCCGCGAGGGGCAATGACCAAAAAAAACCATGACGGTGACGTGGAATTCATCCGCGCGCTGGCCGAGTTGCTGAAAGCGAATGACCTTACCGAGCTGGAGGTCATGCGCGAGTACGGCGAGGATGACAGCCTCAATGTCCGCGTAAGCCGCGCCGCCCCCGTTGCCGCTCCGATGCCCGCGCCCCAGCCGGTGGCTATCCAGGCAGCTCCGGCTCCAGCAGCCGCCACGCCAACCGCTCTACCAAGCGATGCGTCAGCGGATCCGGCAGAACACCCTGGCGCCGTTACGTCTCCGATGGTCGGCACGGCCTATCTTCAGTCCGAGCCGGGCGCACCGGCCTTTGTGAGCCAAGGGGCCAAGGTAAAGGAGGGTGATACTATCCTCATTATCGAAGCTATGAAGACGATGAACCAAATCCCGGCTCCCCGCTCTGGGACGGTCACGCGTATTCTCATCGATGACGGCGCACCGGTCGAGTTCGGTGCCCCGCTGATGATCATCGAGTAATGTTTCGGAAGATCCTGATCGCCAACCGGGGCGAAATCGCACTCCGCGTTATCCGTGCTTGCCGTGAAATGGGCATTGCTTCCGTGGCAGTTCACTCGACCGCTGACGCTGACGCGATGCATGTGCGCATGGCCGACGAGGCCATCTGCATAGGCCCTGCCCCGTCGACCAAGAGCTATCTCAACGTTGCGGCTATTATCTCTGCCGCAGAGATCACCGGTGCAGACGCGATCCATCCGGGCTACGGGTTCCTCAGCGAGAACGAGGGCTTCGCCCAGGCTTTGGAAGATCACGGGCTCACATTCATCGGTCCCACGGCCGAGCACATCCGCGTCATGGGTGACAAAATCACTGCCAAGGACACGATGAAGGCACTAGGCGTGCCATGCGTGCCTGGGTCAGACGGTGGCGTTCCGGACGTTGAGGCAGCACTCAAGGTCGGCGAGGAAGCTGGCTACCCGGTTATCGTCAAAGCCACGGCAGGCGGCGGCGGGCGCGGCATGAAAGTTGCGCGCTCAGCCGAGGAGCTAGAAACCGCATTTCGCACCGCCCGAACCGAGGCGAAGGCCGCGTTTGGCAACGACGAGGTTTACATCGAGAAGTATCTCACGACGCCGCGCCACATCGAAATCCAGGTCTTTGGAGACGGTAAAGGCAACGCCGTCCATCTCGGCGAACGAGACTGCTCTCTGCAACGTCGCCACCAGAAGGTTTTTGAAGAGGCCCCGGGCCCAGCGATATCACCAGAGGAACGTGCGCGGATCGGCAAAACCTGTGCCGATGCGGTCGCCAAGATCAACTACATTGGCGCGGGCACAATCGAATTTCTCTATGAGAAGGGCGAGTTCTACTTCATCGAGATGAACACGCGCTTGCAAGTAGAGCACCCCGTTACTGAAGCCATTTTTGGCGTCGACCTAGTCCGCGAGCAAATACGCGTCGCGGAAGGAAAGCCGCTATCATTTAGCCAAGACAATCTGACGATCAACGGTCATGCCATTGAGGTTCGTATCAACGCTGAGACGTTCCCTGGCTTCGCACCACGCCCCGGCAAGATCACGCAGTATCATGCGCCCGGCGG
>JBCCYG010000367.1:0-1651 GCA_039190145.1 Pseudomonadota bacterium
ACAAAGCCACGACCGGGCCTGAGCACATAGGCATTGCCGGGCACCGGTTCGTCAATGTCGAGGATGAGATAGCCGCCTTGCCCGTCAGAGACCTGCCTGCCGCGCCCGGGGATGTGGCCCAGCCCCGCGGCAAAGTCGGGCAGGTGGGACCAGGTCAGCACCATTCGCCCCGCGCGGTTCTCATAGCAGTCAGAGACTTCAAAGCCCTGGACGGAGTGCCGCCAGAGCACGCACCATTCGGTGCCATCGGGGACGTTGAAACGGGCAATTTCAGGCCCGTTCAGGACGGTCGCTGTCAGGTCTTTTGCCGCCGCGGGTGCGGCGAGGAGGAGGGCCAAAAGCCCCCCTCCCAATTTCTTCAGCACGCTTACTTGAGGCGGTCGGGCACGGTGGCGCCGGCTTCCTCATAGTAGCGGATCGCGCCCGGATGGAGCGGGATCGGCGTGGCCGAGAGCGTGAAGTCGATCGTCGTCTGGTTCGCCGCCGGGTGGACCGCGCGCAGATCGTCGATGTTCTCAAAGATCGCCTTGGTGATGTTGTAGACGAGCTCTTCGTCCATGTCTTCGGAAACCGTCATCACGTTCGCCGCACCGAGTACAGCCGTGTCGCCTACGCCCTCATACGTGCCACCGGCAAGCGTTGTGCGCGCAAAGAGAGGCTGTGCCTCAAGCGCGTTGGCAAACTCTTCTTCGGTGAGCTCAATGATCACGATGTCCTGCGTCGTCGCGAGGTTCAGGATCGAGGAGGTCGGCGCACCCACGGACCAGAAGCCCGCATCGATGTCGCCATTGCCGAGCGCGTCCGCGGTCTCATTGAAGTTCAGGCGCTGCTCGTCGATGTCATCATAGGTGATACCATTCGAGCTCAGCACGATCTCGGCGTTTACCTCCGTGCCGGAGCCCGGCGCGCCCACCGAGACGCGCTTGCCCGCGAGGTCGGAAAGGCCGGTGATGCCCGAACCCTCGAGCGTCACGATCTGGATCATGTTGGCATACATCGAGGCCATGGCACGCAGCATCGGCAGTTGCTGACCGTCGAAACGGCCGATCCCGGCATGGGCCGCTTTCACCGTGTCGGCAAGGCCAAGGCCCATATCCGCGTCGCCGCGCGCGATAAGGCCCATGTTTTCAACGGATGCCCCCGTCACTTCCGCCGTGGCGGAGAAGCCGTCGACATGGTTGTTGATCACCTCAGCGACGCCACCACCCATGGGGAAGTAGACGCCGCCCGTGCCGCCCGTCGCGACAGAGAGCTGGGTCTGCGCCAGAGCGGGGCCAGCGGTAAGCACCGCGGTGGCCGCAAGAACCTTTACAAATTTCATTATTTCCTCCCGGTTCGTCTTGTTGACGTTGCGACATTTAGGCCAGTTTGTCGCAGCTTCCAAGGGGCCGGGGGGCGCGTTTCGGTTCAGGGCGCCGCAGCGGTAACCTCTACCTCGACGAGGAATTCGGGGCGCGTGAAGCCTGAGACGATGACAAGGGTCGAGGCGGGCAGGGGCCCGTCCTCCCCAAGCCAGGCGTCGCGTGCGGCCATGTACGCTTTCATATGGGCTCGGTCGGTGACAAAGGCCGCAATGCGCACCACGTTGGCCTTGCCCATACCCGCCTCCGCGATGATCTTTTCGCAGTTCTCAAAGCAGAGCGCCGCCTGC
>JBCCYG010000368.1:0-1648 GCA_039190145.1 Pseudomonadota bacterium
CATTGGGGAGCCCAATGCCGGGAAGTCGACGCTTCTGAACTGGATGGTCGGGGCGAAGGTCTCGATTGTGACCCACAAGGTGCAGACCACGCGGGCGCGGATCAGGGGCGTGGCGCTCGAGGGGGCCGCGCAGATCGTTTTTGTGGATACGCCGGGGATATTCAAACCGCGTCGGCGGCTCGACCGGGCCATGGTGACGGCGGCGTGGGGCGGCGCGGCCGATGCGGATATGACCGTGCTTTTGGTCGAGGCGCATCGCGGGATCACGCCCGGGGTGACGCAAATCCTTGAGGCTTTGAAAGACAAGCCTGGGCGGCTCGCGCTGGCCATCAATAAGATTGACCGGGTGGAGGCGCCGCGGCTCCTGGCGCTGGCCGAAGAGCTCAATACGCAGCACGAGTTTGAGGAAACCTTCATGATCTCGGCAGAGCGCGGTCATGGCTGCGCGGATCTCAAGGCCTGGCTCGCGGGGGAGATGCCGGAGGGGCCCTGGCTCTATCCCGAAGACCAGATCGCGGACCTGCCCTTGCGGATGATCGCGGCAGAGATGACCCGAGAGAAGCTCACGCTGCGCCTCCATCAGGAGCTGCCGTATCAACTCACTGTAGAGACCGAGCAATGGGAGGAGCGCAAGGACGGCTCCGCCAGGATCGAACAAGTGATTTATGTGGCTCGCGACGGCCATAAGGGGATCGTGCTTGGCAAGAAGGGCGAGACGGTGAAGGCGGTCGGCCAAGCCTCGCGCGCGGAACTCGAAGAGTTTCTGGGCCGCAAGGTACATTTGTTCCTGCAGGTGAAGGTGCGGCCGGGCTGGCTGGAGGAGCGGGAGCGCTATTCCGAGATGGGGCTCGATTTTCGCGACGGGGACGGATGAGGCTCGCCACGGGCATTTGGGTGGCGGCCTACCTCCAACGGCTGCGTCTCGCTGATATCCCGGCCTTTGTGGTGAGCCGGGGAGATGAGACGGCCGGCGCGGTGCTCGTGAAGCTCAACACGCTCGATGGGCGGGCCACCTGCTATCAGCGTTCGCTCGAACTCATGACCGGCGCCCGGCGCTGGATGGAGCTTTGCACCGGTCCTGAGGCAGAGGTTGATGCCACTGTGGCAAGCCAGCGTGGATTTGACCCCGACCTCTGGGTGATCGAGGTGGAGGATCGCGAGGGGCGGCACCTCCTTGATGAGCCAGGATTGTCGGAATGATCGAGTGGCGCGACGAGGGCGTGCTTTTGGCCATGCGGCCCCATGGAGAGGGCTCGGCGATCATCGATGTGCTCACCCTGGCCCATGGGCGGACGCCCGGCGTCGTGCGCGGCGGAGCGAGCCGGAAGATGGCGCCGCATCTCCAGGCTGGGGCGCAGCTCGATGTGACATGGAAGGCGCGCCTGGAAGAGCATCTGGGCGCCTATCAGGTGGAGCCAGTGCGGAGCCGGGCGGCGGGGCTTTTGAGCGATGCGCGGGCGCTGGCGGGGCTGCAATCGGCAACCGCCCTTCTTTCCGCGCTACTGCCGGAGCGGGAGCCGGTGGGGGAGTTTTACGGGGAGACGCAAAACCTTCTCGACCTTATGGCGGTGACCGATGCGTGGCCATTGGCCTATCTGCGTTGGGAGATCGGGCTCCTGGAGCTGTTGGGTTACGGGCTTGACCTGAC
>JBCCYG010000369.1:0-1622 GCA_039190145.1 Pseudomonadota bacterium
AACGACGCGCCCTGGTGTCATGGATGGTCTCGGTGGCTTTGGCGCCCTTTTTGATCTCAAGGCCGCTGGGTTTACGGACCCGATCCTCGTGGCCGCCACTGACGGGGTTGGCACCAAGCTCAAGATTGCAATCGATACGGGGAACCACGCCAGCGTAGGGATCGACCTCGTGGCGATGTGCGTCAATGACCTGGTCTGCCAGGGGGCGGAACCGCTTTTCTTCCTAGACTACTTTGCGACGGGCGCGCTTGACGTGGAAGCGGCGGCCACTGTGGTGGAAGGCATAGCCGAGGGCTGTGTCCGTGCTGGGTGCGCGCTTATCGGTGGAGAGACGGCAGAGATGCCAGGGATGTATGCCGCCGGGGATTATGACTTGGCGGGGTTCTCCGTCGGGGCGATGGAGCGGGGGCAGAGCTTGCCTGATGGCGTTGCCGAGGGCGACATCCTCTTGGGCGTAAGCTCTAGCGGTGTGCACTCAAACGGGTACTCGCTCGTTCGGCGCATTGTTGAGGTGTCCGGCCTCGGCTGGGAGGCTGACTGCCCTTGGGCTCAGGGGTCACTCGGAGGCGCTCTGCTTGCGCCGACAGAGGTTTATGTGAAGCCTGCTCTAGCTGCGCTCGCAACCGGCGCCATCCGGGGTTTTGCCCATATTACGGGGGGCGGCATCACGGAAAACCTGCCGCGCGTGCTGCCTGAGGGCCTCAGTGCGGAGATCGAACTCAACGCATGGCCCATGCCGCCGGTCTTCAAGTGGCTTGCTCACACTGGCGGCGTTGCAGAGACGGAAATGTTGAAGACTTTCAATTGTGGCATTGGCTTCGTTGCGGTGGCGGGCGCCGATGGCGTCGATGCTGCCAAGACGGCGCTGGGTAGCGAAGGGCACAACGTATTTGAGATAGGCCGTGTCGTTGGCGGAGAAGGCGTGACCTACAAGGGCGCGCTTCTTTGAGCAAACGCGTGGCGATTTTTGCCTCGGGCGGCGGCTCCAATGCGGCAGCGCTCATTGAGTCCATGAAGGGAGACCATCCGGCCAGACCCTGCCTCGTCTTTTCGAATGATGCCGAAGCGGGCGTGCTCAAGAGGGCCCAGGAAGCTGGCGTCGCGACAGAGGCGCTGAGCCATAAGCCGTTCGCGGGAGATCGGGCTGCCTTTGAGGGCGAAGTTCAGCAGATTGTTGCGGGCTATGAGCCGGATATCATTTGCCTTGCGGGGTTCATGCGGGTCCTTACCGCTGGTTTTGTTGCCGCCTGGGCGGGACGGATGCTTAACATTCATCCGTCGCTCCTTCCCAAATATCGGGGCCTCCATACCCATGCGCGCGCCCTCGATGCGGGAGACAAGGAGCATGGCTGCACCGTCCATCTGGTGACGCCGGAACTTGATGCTGGACCGATCCTTGGCCAGGCGCGCGTTTCGGTTCGAGCGGAAGACACGCCTGAGGCTCTGGCGCAGCGCGTACTTGTGCAAGAGCATCTCCTGTATGTGCAGGTTCTCAGACGCTTTGCGGCAGGTGAAACGGATCGTTTTGACATTGACGCTAGGGATTAGGGTCGGGGCCTTTTCTTCCCTTTCTGCCTTGCGTAAAAGCCCGCAACTGGCCGTCGGGGACGAAGAAGAAAGCC
>JBCCYG010000370.1:0-1589 GCA_039190145.1 Pseudomonadota bacterium
GATTTCGGCGTCGATCCACTCCGCACTGACCTTTACACGGTTTGACATGCCGCCATGGGTGAGGGCCTCGGCGATGGATTTATAGGCGTCCTCGAGCTGAGTGTACTTGCCGACGATGGCGACCTTTACCTCGCCTTGCGGATTGTAGATGCGGTCGGCCACGTCCTCCCAGGTCGACAGGTCCGGGCGCGGGGCAGGCGCGATTTGAAACGCGTCGAGGACGGCCTGGTCGAGGCCCTCGCGATGGTAGGCGAGGGGAGCCTCATAGATCGATTTGAGGTCTTGGGCGGCGATGACGCTATCGGCGCGCACGTTACAGAAAAGCGCGAGCTTTTCCCGCTCCTTCGCTGGGATCGGGCCCTCGGAACGACAGACGAGGATATCGGGCGCGAGGCCGATGGAGCGGAGTTCCTTGACGGAGTGCTGCGTTGGTTTCGTCTTAAGCTCGCCGGAGGCTTTGATGTAGGGTAGGAGCGTTAGGTGCATGAAAATGCACTGCCTGCGGGGCTTTTCCTGGCCGAATTGGCGGATCGCTTCGAAGAAAGGCAGGCCTTCGATGTCGCCCACGGTACCGCCAATTTCGCAGAGCATGAAGTCCACCTCGTCTTCTCCGATGGAGATGAAATCTTTGATTTCATTGGTGACGTGGGGGATGACCTGGATGGTTTTGCCGAGATAGTCTCCGCGGCGCTCTTTCTCCAGCACCGTGGAGTAGATGCGGCCGGAGCTCACTGAATCCGTCTGGCGCGCGGCAACACCGGTAAAGCGTTCGTAATGGCCAAGGTCGAGATCGGTTTCGGCACCGTCATCGGTGACGAAAACCTCGCCGTGTTCGAACGGGCTCATCGTGCCGGGGTCAACATTGAGGTAGGGGTCAAGCTTTCTGAGACGGACGGAATACCCGCGTGCTTGCAGCAATGCGCCAAGCGCAGCCGATGCCAGCCCTTTCCCGAGGGATGAAACAACGCCGCCAGTGATGAAAATAAACCGTGCCAAGAGGCTCTCCCGTCGTGTTTGGCGAGCTCCAGAACCGCTACACCACGGGATTTAAGAAATAAGAGATTCGGAGCGGGCTGTCCATGGCCAGCGCTACATGAAGCGCGCCCAGAAATTGCGCACGCAACTTGTTGTGGTCATTCTGCGATGGGTAGAAGCGGCTCTTCGTCGTCGAGCGACGGCGGAAGAAGCTCGTCGCCGCTTGGGCCGGTTTCCGTCGTCGCTGGCGGCAAAAGGCTGTCGCCGCTGCCATCGAGAACCGAGGATGACCCAGCATTTTGGGCCGAGATGAGCGTAAGCGCGAGGGCCGCGACCATAAAGGCGGTGCCGAGGATCCATGTCAGACGGGTCAGCGCGTTGCCTTGGCCGCGCGCCTGGATGCCACCGCCGGAGCCGCCACCGATCCCCAATCCGCCACCTTCTGAGCGCTGCAACAGCACCACTGCGATCAACGCGACCGCGAGCAGCAGGAGGACGATAAGGATCACATTTTCCATGGCGGCTGAGCCTCTTCTCAGAACGGGGCGTACCTAGAGGCTGCGCCGCGCCCCTGCAAGGGTCTATTCGTCAACGTCATCGACATCCGCCTGGCC
>JBCCYG010000371.1:0-1571 GCA_039190145.1 Pseudomonadota bacterium
GAGAGAGATGCAGTTCTTCACAGCCGCCACGCCCAATGGCTGGAAGGTTTCCATCATGATCGAGGAGCTGCGCGAATTCGGCGTGGACCTCCCCGATATCGACGTCCGCACCGTGGACTTGATGAATGGAGAGCAATTCACGGCCGACTACGTGGCCGTGAACCCGAACTCCAAGATACCCGCCCTCGTCGACGGCGATCTGCGGCTCATGGAAAGCTGCGCGATCCTGCAATATCTCGGCGAAAAGTACCCGACGCCTCTTTTGCCGCTCGACGCGCGCAAATGGGAGGTGCTGCCTTGGGTCTATTGGCAGGCGGCCAATCTGGGACCCGTCTTTGGCAACAAACTCAGCTACACGCGCTACCTCACCGATGTGAGCGAAGAGCGCCGCGCCCACCCGCTGGAACGCTTCGGAAATGAGGCGCAGCGCTTGCTCCGCGTCATGGCCAAGCAGCTGGGCGACAAGCCCTATCTCTTTGGCGCCGATATGACGATCGCCGACATCGCCATCTACCCCTGGGTGCGCGGCTGGAAATGGTCGAAGATCGACATCACTGGGCATGAGAACATCATGGCCTGGGTCAAACGCATACGCGCCCGCCCCGCCGTCGACCGCGGCCTGCAGTACGGCATGGCCCAGGAAGAGGTCGATCAGTGGAGCGGCGACACCAAGGCTCGCTACGCCAAGCTCGGCGCCTCCATGGCGGCAAACAGCGCCATTGAGCGCGACAAAGACAGCATGGAGCAGTAATCCGATGATCGGCTATGTCATGCTGGGCACCAATGACCGCCCTAAAGCAGAAGCCTTTTACGACGCGATATTCGGGGAAATCGGCGTGAAACGGCTCTTTGAGGTGATGCACATCACCGCTTGGGGGGAGGATATGTCCAAACCCTTCTTCTGCATCTGCACGCCGCTTGACCGCAACGAGGCCAATGTCGGCAATGGCGGTATGGTCGCGCTCCGGCTCGAGAGCCCCGAGCAGGTCGACAAGTTGCACGCCAAAGCCCTCGAACTCGGCGCGGAGAATGAAGGCAAGCCCGGCCGCAGACCGGCGGGGCTCTACTGCGCCTATTTCCGCGATCCCGATGGCAACAAGTTGAATTTCCATGCCGCTTGAACATCCCCTTACCGGAGCACCTGACATGCTGACCGTGACCAAAGACGCCTTTGTGCAAACTGTCACCATCAACCGCCCTGAGGTGAAAAACGCGGTGAACCCCGCCGTGGCCGACGGGCTCATCGACACGCTGCGCGCCGCGGGCGAGGACCCGGAGGTGAAGGTGATGATCCTCACCGGCGCGGGCTCGATCTTTACCGCCGGTGTCGATCTCGGCTGCCTTTTGAAGCGCAACGAGCCCGACAATCACCGGATGCTCTACGAGCGGCTGCCGATCATGGTGGCCGAATTCATCAAATTCCCCAAACCGTTGATCATCGCCGTCAACGGCATCGGGATCGGGTTTGGCGCCACCGTGGCGGGGATCGGTGATGTGACGGTCATGGACGAAACCGCCAAGCTGCGCACGCCGTTCACCTCGCTCGGGGTCGTCCCCGAAGTGGCTGCCAC
>JBCCYG010000372.1:0-1569 GCA_039190145.1 Pseudomonadota bacterium
ATCACGCTGATCATCATGCCCCTGATGCTCCCGATTATTCAGGGGCTCGAGCTGGCCGTGCCCGATTACGGATCGATCACCGATGCGCAGGTGGTGTGGTTCGCGATCCTCGTGGCGGTGACGCTGCAGACCTCGTTCCTAACGCCGCCTGTGGGCTTTGCCCTCTTCTACCTGAAGGGTGTCTGCCCGCCGGGCGTGAACCTCGGCCATATCTATCGCGGCGTGGTGCCCTTTGTGCTGCTTCAGCTTCTCGGGCTGTTCATTGTCTTTGAGATGCCCTGGCTGACGACGTGGCTCCCATCGGTCGCCTACGGAAACTGACGAAAGCCCCAGCGAAGGGCCGGGGCGGAATCAAGCGCGCAGCGCGCCGCCCCAGCGACGGGCCGCCCCCCGGCACGTCGGTACGCCACCATCCGCGCATTGCAGGGGCGAAGCGGCCAAGGTTGCAGCCATAAAGTGCGCCGAACAACCCTCGGACCGACGCACCGCGGCCCGTAGCTGGGCCTATCTCAAAGCTCCTGCCCGCGCTTCAGCAGCTCTTCAAGTAGCAGCGAACCACTATCGCCGCCGCCAAAGCTCATGGCCCCGCCGCTATAGACGCTGCCATAGGTGAGCGCGATATTCACTGTCTGGCCGATCCCTGAGATGAGCTGATCGCGCTCCAGCGGCGAAAGCGGATGGATAAACACGGCCCAAAGCCGCCCCCGCGCGATGGCATAGCGCGCGTCCAAGGCCGTATCGAAATTGGCCTGCATCACGCGTGCGAGCTCTTCCGCCGTCATCGCCGCCGCATCGCGGATCGGCACCATCGCCCGCATCCGGTCCGCCACCGGGTCCATGACGATAAGAACAGGGACATCCGCGATGGTCATCTGGACGCCATTGCCCATGACTTTTGCGTCAGGATCCAGCGCTTCCGCAATGGCCGCAACACGGGGCGCCGTCATCGGCTCGTCCGTCGCTTCTTGGGCATAGGTAAGCGTCGCGGTGAAAATGAGAGCGAGGGCAATTCTGATCATGGACAATCTCCTGGTATGTCCATGAGCCTAGCGCTGAGCCCTACCGCCGACTAGCCACGGCCGCGTGACTTGCGCTTGAGCAACCCTAAAATTCGACTTGAAACTGATGCGCCGATGCAGAAATCGGCGCATCAGTAGTGCCTTCGGCTCAGTAGAAAAACGTCAGTGAACGGTAACAGGGCTCAGATCGTTCTGCCGCGCGAGGATAAACGCGAGCTTGCGGTCAGCCACCAGGGCGAGCTGCTCACCCTCGGCGTTGTGAACGGCGTAAAGAAACTCCAGATCACCCGCCTCAGCCCGAACCTCGGACGGCAGATCCGCCACATCGACCTCTTTCACATAGACAAGGGCGTTGGCGCTTTCAGGGAATTCGAACTTCGTATCCATCGCTCTCAGCCTTTCTTAATACTTATCGTCTGCACGACCTTTTCGGGCACCGCCCGGTTCAGATCGATGTGAAGAAGCCCGTTTTCCATCTGTGCCTCACCCACGTCCACACCTTCCGCCAGCACAAAAGAGCGCTGGAATTGCCGCGCTGCGATCCCGCGAT